>NZ_JBHXRW010000018.1:0-144901 GCF_042716635.1 Streptomyces sp. NPDC058664
CCGCCGCGGCAGCGAGGCGAACACATCGGCAACGAACTCCGCCACCTCACCCCGGAGCCGTTCCACCTCCCCCAGTCTCATAGCCGGAAGATGCCCACCAACAGGAAAGATCACCCAACGTAACGAAGCACTACTAGGGCGTGTCCGGCGGATCATGGCCGGGGCCGCGACGCCTGGCACGGCACCTCGCCGCGTTGCCGAAACGCCCGAATAGCTCCGCTATCAGGACGCTCCGGCGCCTTGCGATGCGCCGCACCAGGCGCCGCGACCTATCCGACCCTGATCCGCCGGACACGCCCTGGAGCCGCCGCCCTAATAGGCCACGCCCACGCCCTGCTTGACCGTCGCCGGGTCGTCGATCATCGCCAGCATCGCGTGGGCCACGTCCGCGCGGGCGAGTGAGCGGCCGCGGGGCGGGGTGCCGCCGACGACCGTGCGGTAGCGGCCCGTGGCCGGCTTGTCCGTCAGCTTGGGCGGGCGTACGGAGGTCCAGTCCGTCGTGCTGGTGGCGAGGTCGGACTCCATGACCCGCAGATCGGCGTAGACGTCCTTCAGGACCGCGTTGACGACCGCGAGGACGGCCCTGTCCAGTAGGGCCTGGCGGTCGGGGACCGGGCCGAGCGGGGCCGCGCTGACCACCAGGAGGCGGCGCACCTTCTCCGCCTCCATGGCCGTGAGCACCGAGCGGGTCAGCCGCGCGGCCACCCCCGCGTCCGCGCGGCTCCGGGCCCCGAGGCCCGAGAGCACCGCGTCCCGGCCCTTGACGGCGCCGCGCAGGGCCTCCGGGTCGGACAGGTCCGCGCGGAGGACCGTGAGCCGTTCGCCGGTCGCCGTGAGCCGCGCCGGGTCCCGCACCACCGCCGTCACCCGATGGCCCGAGGCCAGGGCCTGCCGGACGATCTCCTGGCCGATGCCGCCGGTCGCACCGAAGACCGTGAGCTCCATGTCGCCCTCCTGGGGTGGGTAAGTATTCACTCACCCCCAGGGTGGGTGGATACTCACTCACGCGTCAAGCGTCGTTGGAGGATGCATGGAACAGAAGCCGACCCGCGTACGGATCGTCGACGCGGCTCGCGACCTGATGCGGACGGCGGGCCTCGCCCGCACCACGACCAAGGAGATCGCCAAGGCCGCCGGCTGCTCGGAAGCCGCGCTCTACAAGTACTTCACCAGCAAGGAAGAGCTGTTCCTCACCGTTCTCAATGAACGGCTGCCCCAGCTCGGCGGACTCCTCGGCACGCTCGCCGCCGACCCCGGTGGCCGCACCGTCGAGGAGAACCTCACCGAGATCGCCCGGCAGGCGGCCCTCTTCTACGAGCAGACCTTCCCGGTCCTCGCCTCCCTCTACGCGGAACCGCAGCTCAAGCAGCGCCACGACGAGGCCATGCGCACGTACGGCAGCGGCCCCCACAAGCCCATCGAGGGCCTCGCCGCCTATCTGCGCGCCGAGCAGCGGCACGGCCGCGTCGCCGCGGACGCCGACCCGATGGCGGCCGCGTCCCTGCTCCTCGGCGCCTGCGCCCAGCGCGCCTTCGCCTGGGAGGCGACCCCGGACCGCAGGCCGCCGGACTCCGTCGACGACTTCGCGAGCGCCGTCGCCCGCACCCTGCTGCGAGGGCTCAGCTAGCGATCCAGTCGTCGATCCCCGCGAGCAGCTTCGCCCGGACGCCCTCCGGGGCCGCCGAGCCCCGCACCGACTGCCGGGCCAGCTCCGCGAGTTCCGCGTCCGTGAACCCGTGGTGCCGGCGGACGATCTCGTACTGGGCGGCGAGCCGCGAGCCGAAGAGCAGCGGGTCGTCCGCGCCGAGCGCCATCGGCACCCCCGCCTCGAAGAGGGTCCGCAGCGGTACGTCCTCGTGCCTCTCGTACACCCCGAGCGCCACGTTGGACGCCGGGCAGACCTCGCAGGTCACCCCGCGCTCCGCGAGCTTCCGAAGGAGCCGCGGGTCCTCCGCCGACCGCACCCCGTGACCGACGCGCGAGGCCCGGAGGTCGTCCAGGCAGTCCCGTACGGACGAGGGACCCGTCAGCTCGCCGCCGTGCGGGGCCGCGAGCAGACCGCCCTCCCGGGCGATCGCGAAGGCCCGGTCGAAGTCCCGTGCCAGTCCCCGCCGCTCGTCGTTGGAGAGCCCGAAGCCGACCACCCCCCGGTCCGCGAACCGCACGGCGAGCCGGGCGAGCGTACGCGCCTCCAGGGGGTGCTTCATCCGGTTCGCCGCGACGAGCACCCGCATCCCGAGCCCGGTCTCCCGCGAGGCCGCGTCGACCGCGTCCAGGATGATCTCCAGGGCCGGGATGAGCCCGCCGAGATGCGGGGCGTACGAGGTGGGGTCGACCTGGATCTCCAGCCACCCGGAGCCGTCCCTGACGTCCTCCTCGGCAGCCTCGCGCACCAGCCGCCGGATGTCCTCGGGCGAGCGCAGGCAGGAGCGGGCGATGTCGTAGAGCCGCTGGAAGCGGAACCAGCCGCGCTCGTCGGTCGCCCGCAGCCTGGGGGGCGTACCGCTGCTCAGCGCCTCGGGGAGGTGCACGCCGTACTTGTCGGCCAGCTCGATGAGGGTGGTGGGCCGCATCGAACCGGTGAAGTGCAGGTGCAGATGGGCCTTGGGCAGCAGGGTGAGATCGCGTACGTGCTCCATTGGCCGATCCTGCCGCACCCGAATGGACCAGGACACCCCCTTTCCCCGATCGGGACCTTGCTAGAACGCAAGAACGGGCCCCCGGTTCCGAAGAACCGGGGGCCCGCACGGCAGGGACCGGTGTCAGTCGGTGGCCTCGGCCAGCAGCTTCTGCATCCGGGACACGCCCTCCGCCAGGTCCTCGTCGCCGAGCGCGTACGAAAGACGCAGGTAGCCCGGCGTGCCGAAGGCCTCGCCCGGGACGACCGCGACCTCGGCCTCGTCCAGGATCAGCGCCGCGAGCTCGACCGAGGTCTGCGGACGCTTGCCGCGGATCTGCTTGCCGAGCAGCGCCTTCACCGACGGGTACACGTAGAACGCGCCCTCCGGGGTCGGGCAGTACACGCCCTCGATCTCGTTGAGCATCCGCACGATCGTCTGGCGGCGCCGGTCGAAGGCACGGCCCATCTCGGCGACCGCGTCCAGGTTGCCCGACACGGCGGCGAGCGCGGCCGCCTGCGCCACGTTGCTCACGTTGGACGTGGCGTGCGACTGCAGGTTCGTCGCGGCCTTCACCACGTCCTTCGGGCCGATGATCCAGCCCACGCGCCAGCCGGTCATCGCGTACGTCTTGGCGACGCCGTTGACGACGATGCACTTGTCGCGCAGCTCCGGCAGGACCGCGGGCAGCGAGGCCGCGGACGCGTCGCCGTAGACCAGGTGCTCGTAGATCTCGTCCGTCAGCACCCACAGACCGTGCTCGACGGCCCAGCGGCCGATCGCCTCGGTCTCGGCCTCGCTGTAGACGGCGCCGGTCGGGTTCGAGGGGGAGACGAAGAGGACGACCTTGGTCCGCTCCGTGCGGGCCGCCTCCAGCTGCTCCACCGAGACCCGGTAGCCGGTGGTCTCGTCGGCCACGACCTCCACCGGGACACCGCCCGCGAGGCGGATCGACTCGGGGTACGTCGTCCAGTACGGCGCCGGGACGATGACCTCGTCGCCCGGGTCGAGGATCGCCGCGAAGGCCTCGTAGATCGCCTGCTTGCCGCCGTTGGTCACCAGGACCTGGGAGGCGTCGATCTCGTAACCGGAGTCGCGCAGTGTCTTGGCGACGATGGCGGCCTTCAGCTCGGGCAGACCGCCGGCCGGCGTGTAGCGGTGGTACTTCGGGTTCTTGCAGGCCTCGACGGCCGCGTCGACGATGTAGTCCGGGGTCGGGAAGTCGGGCTCACCCGCGCCGAAACCGATCACCGGGCGCCCGGCGGCCTTGAGGGCCTTGGCCTTGGCGTCGACGGCGAGGGTGGCGGACTCGGAGATCGCACCGATCCGGGCGGAGACCCGACGCTCGGTGGGAGGGGTAGCAGCGCTCATACGGCCCATCGTCCCAGACCGCCCGAAGGCCCGGCACACAGGTTTCACGGACCGGACAGGAACGGTCATTCCCGGTCGTACGCGCGTCCGACGGCAGGTCGGTCGGGGTCCGCTCGCGGTTTCTGTTCGACGTGGAGCCCTCTGACCACGTATGCTCACTGCTCGTTGGCCCGCACCGACCACATCTCACGATGCGGTAGGTTGGGGGACACCAACAAAGGGTCGTAGCTCAATTGGTAGAGCACCGGTCTCCAAAACCGGCGGTTGGGGGTTCAAGTCCCTCCGGCCCTGCTACACACACCGCCAGGTGTTGTGCGCATGTACGTACTTCATTGCACCGCCGTGCGGCTCCACCCGGGCGCGGCACGGCCGACCCGGAATCAGGTGAGAGATCGTGACGGACGCCGTAGGCTCCATCGACATGCCTGATGCCGATGACGAGACCTCCGAGTCGAAGAAGAAGTCCCGTAAGGGCGGCAAGCGCGGAAAGAAGGGCCCTCTCGGCCGTCTCGCGCTCTTCTACCGTCAGATCGTCGCGGAGCTCCGCAAGGTCGTCTGGCCCACTCGTAGCCAGCTGTCGACGTACACCACTGTGGTCATCGTCTTCGTCGTCATCATGATCGGCCTTGTCACCGTGATTGACTATGGCTTCCAGGAAGCAGTCAAGTACGTCTTCGGCTGACTTTTTGTTCCACCCCATCTGTATCGCAGGAAGAAGCAGCCACCGTGTCTGACGCGAACCTGAACGAGGCCTTCGAGTCCGAGTCCGTCGAGGACGAGCTGGACATCGTCGAGGCCGCCGACGAGGACCAGGCCGACGCTGCTGACGACGTTGCCGGCGAGGCCGCGGAGGAAGCCGCTCTCCACGTCGAGGACGAGGACGAGCTGGACACCGACGAGGACGTCGACGCCGCCGAGGGCGACGAGGACGAGACCGTCGAGGCCACCGAGGGCGTCGAGGACGAGACCGTCGAGGCCACCGAGGGCGTCGAGGACGAGGACGCCGAGGAAGAGACCGACGAGGAGGCCGAGCCGGCCGCCCCGGTCGACCCGGTCGCCGCGCTCCGCGAGGAGCTGCGCACCCTCCCCGGCGAGTGGTACGTCATCCACACCTACGCGGGCTACGAGAAGCGCGTGAAGGCCAACCTCGAACAGCGTGCCGTCTCGCTCAACGTCGAGGACTTCATCTACCAGGCCGAGGTCCCCGAGGAAGAGATCGTCCAGATCAAGGGCGGCGAGCGGAAGAACGTCAAGCAGAACAAGCTTCCCGGCTACGTTCTCGTCCGCATGGACCTGACGAACGAGTCCTGGGGCGTCGTCCGCAACACCCCCGGCGTCACCGGCTTCGTGGGCAACGCCTACGACCCGTACCCGCTGACCCTGGACGAGATCGTCAAGATGCTCGCCCCGGAGGCCGAGGAGAAGGCCGCCCGCGAGGCCGCCGAGGCCGAGGGCAAGCCGGCTCCGGCCCGCAAGCTGGAGGTCCAGGTCCTGGACTTCGAGGTCGGCGACTCGGTCACCGTCACCGACGGGCCCTTCGCGACCCTCCAGGCGACGATCAACGAGATCAACCCCGACTCGAAGAAGGTCAAGGGCCTCGTCGAGATCTTCGGTCGCGAGACCCCGGTCGAGCTCAGCTTCGACCAGATCCAGAAGAACTGATCTCATCAAGTTTCCGACCAGGTCAGAGTGGCTGTCACAGCCGCTCTGACCTGCTCGGTTTTTAGCCGCGCGTGTATACCCGTTATCGTTGTGCGGTATGCCTCCATCCGGATGACCGGATGGCGGGCTGAACACTCTCACTAGGACCCGGAGAGAGCAATGCCTCCCAAGAAGAAGAAGGTCACGGGGCTTATCAAGCTCCAGATCAACGCCGGTGCGGCGAACCCGGCCCCGCCGGTCGGCCCCGCGCTCGGTCAGCACGGCGTCAACATCATGGAGTTCTGCAAGGCCTACAACGCCGCGACCGAGTCGCAGCGTGGCATGGTCGTGCCGGTGGAGATCACGGTCTACGAGGACCGCACCTTCACCTTCATCACCAAGACTCCGCCGGCCGCCAAGCTGATCCTCAAGGCCGCGGGTGTGGACAAGGGCTCCGGCGAGCCGCACAAGACCAAGGTCGCCAAGCTCACGGCCGCCCAGGTCCGCGAGATCGCCACGGTCAAGCTCCCCGACCTGAACGCCAACGACCTGGACGCCGCGTCCAAGATCATCGCTGGCACCGCCCGTTCGATGGGCATCACGGTCGAGGGCTGAGCAGCCCCCGTTCGACCTTTTCAGTGGTAGGGCCAGCGCCGGCCCGCACCACGACTCCACACCTGAACCACCAGGAGAAGAAGTGAAGCGCAGCAAGGCTCTCCGCGGCGCGGACGCCAAGATCGACCGGGAGCGGAACTACGCCCCCCTCGAGGCCGTCCGTCTCGCCAAGGACACCGCCACCACGAAGTTCGACGGCACCGTCGAGGTCGCCTTCCGCCTGGGTGTCGACCCGCGCAAGGCCGACCAGATGGTCCGTGGCACCGTGAACCTTCCGCACGGCACCGGTAAGACCGCCCGGGTCCTGGTCTTCGCGACCGGTGACCGTGCCGAGGCCGCGATCGCCGCCGGCGCCGACATCGTCGGCTCGGACGAGCTCATCGACGAGATCTCCAAGGGCAACCGCCTGAACGAGTTCGACGCCGTGGTGGCCACCCCGGACCTCATGGGCAAGGTCGGCCGCCTCGGCCGCGTCCTCGGCCCGCGTGGTCTCATGCCGAACCCCAAGGTCGGCACCGTCACCCCCGATGTCGCGAAGGCTGTCAACGACATCAAGGGCGGCAAGATCGAGTTCCGCGTCGACAAGCACTCGAACCTGCACTTCATCATCGGCAAGGTCTCCTTCGACGAGACCAAGCTGGTGGAGAACTACGCCGCGGCTCTGGAGGAGATCCTCCGTCTGAAGCCGTCCGCCGCCAAGGGCCGCTACATCAAGAAGGCGACCCTGACGACGACGATGGGCCCCGGCATCCCGCTGGACTCCAACCGCACCCGCAACCTCCTCGTCGAGGAGGACCCGGCCGCGGTCTGAACCCCATCGGTTCGCTGAGTGGTCAACAGGCCCCCGCCTCTCCTCGGAGAGGCGGGGGCCTGTTCTTTGTTACGGTCCAAGAAACCGTGAAGACGTTGATCAAGGGGTGGGGAACACTCATGAACGTGTCCGCATGGAAGCGCGCGGGCGTCGCCCTGACGGCCACGGCCGTCGTGGTGGGCGTCGCGGGGTGTCAGGACGGCGGCACGAAGGCGGCCGACGCGCCCGTGAAGCCGCGGACGCAGAGCCTGGAGGACGTCACCAAGGTCATCCGGGCCGCGTACACGAAGACCTCCGAGGCCAAGGCCGCGAAGATCCGGATGACCATCGAGATGACGGGCACCGGCCCGGACACCGGCACCACCACCATGACCGGTGTGCAGGGCTGGGACCCGGCCGCGATGGACGTGACGATGTCCGGGGGCATGTTCGCCGGCGCGGGCGCCGCCGGAATGCCCGAGAAGATCCGCATGATCATGCGTGACAACGTCATGTACATGGACATGGGTGCCGAGCAGGCCGCCGAGATGGACGGCAAGCGCTGGATGAAGATGGACTTCGCGGGTATCGCGAAGGAGACGGACGCCGTCCTGGGGAAGCAGATGTCGCAGGGCCTGGGCGGTATGAACCAGGACCCGGCCCAGCAGCTCGCGCTCCTCCTGGAGGCCCCGGGCATCAAGCACATCGGCCCGGAGAAGGTCGAGGGCGTCGACGCCCAGCACTACAAGGGCTCGGTCGCCTTCGAGGACATGCTGGATGCCAACAAGGCCTTCGACGGCATGCCGAAGGCGGACCGCGACAAGCTCGTCGCGACGATGAAGGACTCGGGGATCAAGGGCTACGACACCGAGCTCTGGGTCAACGGCGACGGCTACCCGGTCAAGATGGTCGTCGGCATGAAGATGCCCGAGGGCACGATGAACATGACCGCCTTCTACTCCGACTACGGCACGAAGGCGAGCGTCGAGGCCCCGCCGGCCAAGGACACCTTCGACCTCATGGAGATGCTCAAGGGCCTCGGCGAGGGCGCCGGTCAGAGCTGATTTGCCCGAAGCCGACACCGTCACGTACTCTTCCACAGAAGCCAAAGACCGCTGGTCGTTACTGCGCCCCAGGGCGCGGTGGCCGAAGGATTCGCTGAGACGCGAACGACCCGCGCAGGTGATTGTGGAAGAGTTCCCGGATCTTCGTGATGCGGTAGAGCTGAGCCCCGAGCGCCTGCGCCGGGGCGTTTTGTTTTGTCAGCCCCTTCTGAGCGGTCCTCATCACCCGGAAGGAGGCCGACGCTCTATGGCAAGGCCCGACAAGGCTGCCGCGGTAGCCGAGCTTGAGGACAAGTTCCGCAGCTCGAACGCCGTCGTGCTGACCTCGTACACGGGGCTCACCGTGGCGCAGCTCAAGACGCTGCGTCGTTCGCTCGGTGAGAACGCCCAGTACGCCGTGGTGAAGAACACGCTGACCAAGATTGCGGCCAACCAGGCCGGGATCGCCGCGCTGGACGACCAGCTTGCTGGTTCGACCGCGGTCGCCTTCGTCACCGGTGACCCGGTGGAGTCGGCGAAGGCTCTGCGTGACTTCGCCAAGGACAACCCGAACCTCGTCATCAAGGGCGGTGTCCTTGACGGCAAGGCGCTGTCCGCCGACGAGTTCAAGAAGCTCGCGGACCTCGAGTCCCGCGAGGTTCTGCTCAGCAAGCTGGCCGGCGCGTTCAAGGGCAAGCAGTCCCAGACTGCCTCGCTCCTCCAGGCGCTGCCGTCGAAGTTCGTCCGCACCGCGGAGGCGCTTCGCGTCAAGCTCGCCGAGCAGGGCGGTGCCGAGTAACTCGGCTCGCGCATTGACCGCCTCCCACTAGGGGGACGGTCGCAGCGGGCCGAAAGTACGCCCGCCTCTACATACATCCGGCACCTGCCGAATTAGTGGAAGGATCGCCCATCATGGCGAAGCTCTCTCAGGACGACCTCCTCGCCCAGTTCGAGGAGATGACCCTCATCGAGCTCTCCGAGTTCGTGAAGGCCTTCGAGGAGAAGTTCGACGTCACCGCCGCCGCGGCCGTCGCCGTTGCCGGCCCGGGCGCCCCGGCCGCCGGTGCCGAGGCCGTCGAGGAGCAGGACGAGTTCGACGTCATCCTTGAGGGTGCCGGCGACAAGAAGATCCAGGTCATCAAGGTCGTGCGCGAGCTCACCTCCCTGGGCCTCAAGGAGGCCAAGGACCTCGTCGACGGCACCCCGAAGCCGGTCCTCGAGAAGGTCGCGAAGGAGGCCGCCGAGAAGGCTGCCGAGTCCCTCAAGGCCGCCGGCGCCTCCGTCACGGTCAAGTAAGACCGTTTCGGCTCGCTGAGCTGACTCCTGCCCCCGTGTAACGCGGGAGCACCGAAAGGCGATCACCCTTGTGGGTGGTCGCCTTTCGGCGTTCCCCGGGAAGGGCGTGGCGGGGTCCCTGAGGGTGGCCGGAAGCGGAGTATGGTGATCTTCGCCGTGCGCCCCGCAGACCGGGGGCCTTGACGAACCGCACGCAGCGCGCAATTCTCAGGACGCGTCGTCACAACGATCCGTTTCCGAGGCATGGATCGACGGCTGAACGGGCAGTATCGAGGTGCGCCACTTGGCGCGAGGCACCGCGGAGTTGAGAGCAACGAGGGTCGCGAATTATTCGCCCTGGACATCAGTGAGCCACTTGGCTACACTGACCCTTTGCGCTGCCTGTTAGCTGCCCCCTGCCCGTCACCAGGGGCATACCTTCGCATCCGCTTCGTGGACCGACCCCGTCTGACCTGGCCTTTCGGTCATCTCAGGAAAAGTCTGCCGTGAAGCACTGCTGGGGACCGGTACGCGCGTAGTGAGTCCGAGCCCTCGGAAGGACCCCCTCTTGGCCGCCTCGCGCAACGCCTCGACCAATACGAACAACGGCGCAAGCACCGCCCCGCTGCGCATCTCCTTTGCAAAGATCAAGGAGCCCCTCGAGGTTCCGAACCTCCTCGCGCTGCAGACCGAGAGCTTTGACTGGCTGCTCGGCAACGCCGCCTGGAAGGCTCGTGTCGAGGCTGCCCTTGAGTCGGGACAGGACGTCCCCACGAAGTCCGGCCTGGAAGAGATCTTCGAGGAGATCTCGCCGATCGAGGACTTCTCCGGGTCGATGTCGCTGACCTTCCGCGACCACCGCTTCGAGCCGCCGAAGAACTCCATCGACGAGTGCAAGGACCGTGACTTCACGTACGGCGCCCCGCTCTTCGTCACCGCCGAGTTCACCAACAACGAGACCGGCGAGATCAAGTCCCAGACGGTCTTCATGGGCGACTTCCCGCTCATGACCAACAAGGGCACCTTCGTCATCAACGGCACCGAGCGTGTCGTGGTGTCGCAGCTGGTCCGATCGCCGGGTGTCTACTTCGACTCCTCGATCGACAAGACGTCCGACAAGGACATCTTCTCCGCCAAGATCATCCCGTCCCGGGGTGCCTGGCTGGAGATGGAGATCGACAAGCGCGACCTGGTCGGTGTCCGCATCGACCGCAAGCGCAAGCAGTCCGTCACCGTCCTCCTCAAGGCTCTCGGCTGGACCACCGAGCAGATCCTCCAGGAGTTCGGCGAGTACGAGTCCATGCGCGCCACCCTGGAGAAGGACCACACCCAGGGCCAGGACGACGCGCTGCTCGACATCTACCGCAAGCTGCGTCCGGGCGAGCCGCCGACCCGTGAGGCCGCTCAGACGCTGCTCGAGAACCTCTACTTCAACCCGAAGCGCTACGACCTCGCCAAGGTCGGCCGCTACAAGGTGAACAAGAAGCTCGGCGCGGACGAGCCGCTGGACGCCGGCGTGCTCACCACCGACGACGTCATCGCCACGATCAAGTACCTGGTCAAGCTCCACGCGGGCGAGACCGAGACGATCGGCGAGAACGGCAACGAGATCGTCGTCGAGACCGACGACATCGACCACTTCGGCAACCGTCGTCTGCGCAACGTCGGCGAGCTCATCCAGAACCAGGTCCGCACGGGTCTGGCTCGTATGGAGCGCGTCGTGCGCGAGCGCATGACCACCCAGGACGTCGAGGCGATCACGCCGCAGACCCTGATCAACATCCGGCCGGTCGTCGCCTCCATCAAGGAGTTCTTCGGCACCAGCCAGCTGTCCCAGTTCATGGACCAGAACAACCCGCTGTCGGGTCTGACGCACAAGCGTCGTCTCTCGGCGCTGGGCCCTGGTGGTCTGTCCCGTGAGCGGGCCGGCTTCGAGGTCCGAGACGTGCACCCGTCCCACTACGGACGCATGTGCCCGATCGAGACCCCGGAAGGCCCGAACATCGGTCTGATCGGTTCGCTCGCCTCGTACGGCCGCGTCAACGCGTTCGGCTTCATCGAGACGCCGTACCGCAAGGTCATCGACGGCCAGGTCACCGACGAGGTCGACTACGTCACCGCCGACGAGGAGGACCGCTTCGTCATCGCGCAGGCCAACGCCGCGCTCAACGACGACATGCGGCTCACCGAGAACCGCGTCCTGGTGCGCAAGCGTGGCGGCGAGGTCGACTACGTCCTGCCGTCCGAGGTCGACTACATGGACGTCTCGCCGCGCCAGATGGTGTCGGTCGCGACCGCCATGATCCCGTTCCTCGAGCACGACGACGCCAACCGTGCCCTCATGGGCGCGAACATGATGCGTCAGGCCGTCCCGCTCATCAAGAGCGAGGCGCCGCTGGTCGGCACCGGCATGGAGTACCGCTGTGCCACCGACGCCGGTGACGTGCTCAAGGCCGAGAAGGACGGTGTCGTCCAGGAGCTGTCGGCCGACTACATCACGGTCGCCAACGACGACGGCACGTACATCACGTACCGCCTGCACAAGTTCTCCCGCTCCAACCAGGGCACCTCTGTGAACCAGAAGGTCGTCGTGGACGAGGGCGACCGCGTCATCGAGGGCCAGGTCCTCGCCGACGGTCCCGCCACCGAAGACGGCGAGATGGCGCTCGGCAAGAACCTGCTCGTGGCGTTCATGCCGTGGGAGGGTCACAACTACGAGGACGCGATCATCCTGTCGCAGCGCCTCGTGCAGGACGACGTCCTCTCCTCGATCCACATCGAGGAGCACGAGGTCGACGCCCGTGACACCAAGCTCGGCCCGGAGGAGATCACCCGGGACATCCCGAACGTCTCCGAGGAGGTCCTCGCCGACCTCGACGAGCGCGGCATCATCCGTATCGGTGCCGAGGTCGTCGCCGGCGACATCCTCGTCGGCAAGGTCACGCCCAAGGGCGAGACCGAGCTGACGCCGGAGGAGCGCCTGCTCCGCGCGATCTTCGGTGAGAAGGCCCGTGAGGTCCGTGACACCTCGCTGAAGGTGCCGCACGGCGAGATCGGCAAGATCATCGGCGTCCGCGTCTTCGACCGCGAGGAGGGCGACGAGCTTCCCCCGGGCGTGAACCAGCTGGTCCGCGTCTACGTCGCCCAGAAGCGCAAGATCACCGACGGTGACAAGCTCGCCGGCCGTCACGGCAACAAGGGTGTCATCTCCAAGATCCTTCCGATCGAGGACATGCCCTTCCTCGAGGACGGCACCCCGGTCGACATCATCCTCAACCCGCTGGGTGTCCCGTCCCGAATGAACCCGGGACAGGTCCTGGAGATCCACCTCGGCTGGCTCGCCAGCCGCGGCTGGGACGTCTCCGGCCTCGCGGACGAGTGGGCGCAGCGCCTCCAGGCGATCGGCGCCGACCAGGTCGCCCCGGGCACCAACGTCGCCACCCCCGTCTTCGACGGTGCGCGTGAGGACGAGCTCGCGGGTCTGCTGAACCACACCATCCCGAACCGCGACGGCGAGCGCATGGTGCTCCCGACCGGTAAGGCGAGGCTGTTCGACGGCCGCTCCGGCGAGCCGTTCCCGGACCCGGTCTCGGTCGGGTACATGTACATCCTCAAGCTGCACCACCTGGTCGACGACAAGCTCCACGCGCGTTCGACCGGCCCGTACTCGATGATCACCCAGCAGCCGCTGGGTGGTAAGGCCCAGTTCGGTGGCCAGCGCTTCGGTGAGATGGAGGTGTGGGCGCTGGAGGCGTACGGCGCCGCTTACGCCCTCCAGGAGCTGCTGACGATCAAGTCCGACGACGTGACCGGCCGCGTGAAGGTCTACGAGGCCATCGTCAAGGGCGAGAACATCCCTGAGCCCGGCATCCCCGAGTCCTTCAAGGTGCTCATCAAGGAGATGCAGTCCCTGTGCCTCAACGTGGAGGTGCTGTCCTCGGACGGCATGTCCATCGAGATGCGCGACACCGACGAGGACGTCTTCCGCGCAGCGGAGGAGCTCGGCATCGACCTGTCCCGGCGCGAGCCGAGCAGCGTCGAAGAGGTCTGACGGGAGTCCGGCCGGGGGGACCATTCACGGTCCCCCCGCCGGCCCCAGGACCCCCGTATCAGACCCCAAGCCTTACAACCCTGAGAGGGATTGACGCATAGTGCTCGACGTCAACTTCTTCGACGAGCTCCGGATCGGTCTGGCCACCGCTGACGACATCCGTCAGTGGAGCCACGGCGAGGTCAAGAAGCCGGAGACCATCAACTACCGCACGCTCAAGCCCGAGAAGGACGGACTCTTCTGCGAGAAGATCTTCGGTCCGACCCGGGACTGGGAGTGCTACTGCGGCAAGTACAAGCGTGTCCGCTTCAAGGGCATCATCTGTGAGCGGTGTGGCGTCGAGGTCACCCGCGCGAAGGTGCGCCGTGAGCGGATGGGCCACATCGAGCTCGCCGCCCCCGTCACCCACATCTGGTACTTCAAGGGCGTCCCGTCGCGCCTCGGCTACCTGCTCGACCTCGCCCCGAAGGACCTCGAGAAGGTCATCTACTTCGCGGCGTACATGATCACGTACGTCGACGACGAGCGTCGTACGCGTGACCTGCCCTCCCTGGAGGCGCACGTCTCCGTCGAGCGTCAGCAGATCGAGAACCGTCGCGACTCCGACCTGGAGGCCCGCGCCAAGAAGCTCGAGAACGACCTCGGTGAGCTGGAGGCCGAGGGCGCGAAGGCCGACGTGCGCCGCAAGGTGCGCGAGGGTGCCGAGCGTGAGATGAAGCAGCTGCGCGACCGTGCGCAGCGCGAGATCGACCGTCTGGACGAGGTCTGGTCGCGCTTCAAGAACCTCAAGGTCCAGGACCTGGAGGGCGACGAGCTCCTCTACCGCGAGCTGCGTGACCGCTTCGGCACGTACTTCGACGGTTCGATGGGTGCCGCGGCGCTGCAGAAGCGTCTCGAGTCCTTCGACCTGGAGGAGGAGGCCGAGCGCCTCCGCGAGATCATCCGCACCGGCAAGGGCCAGAAGAAGACCCGTGCGCTCAAGCGCCTCAAGGTCGTCTCCGCGTTCCTGCAGACCGCGAACAGCCCCAAGGGCATGGTTCTCGACTGCGTGCCGGTCATCCCGCCGGACCTGCGTCCGATGGTGCAGCTGGACGGTGGCCGCTTCGCGACCTCCGACCTGAACGACCTGTACCGCCGCGTGATCAACCGCAACAACCGTCTGAAGCGACTCCTTGACCTCGGTGCCCCCGAGATCATCGTGAACAACGAGAAGCGCATGCTTCAGGAGGCCGTGGACGCCCTCTTCGACAACGGTCGTCGTGGTCGTCCGGTGACCGGTCCCGGCAACCGTCCCCTGAAGTCCCTCAGCGACATGCTGAAGGGCAAGCAGGGTCGTTTCCGTCAGAACCTCCTCGGCAAGCGCGTGGACTACTCCGCGCGTTCCGTGATCGTCGTCGGTCCGCAGCTGAAGCTGCACCAGTGCGGTCTGCCGAAGGCCATGGCCCTGGAGCTCTTCAAGCCGTTCGTGATGAAGCGCCTGGTGGACCTGAACCACGCGCAGAACATCAAGAGCGCCAAGCGGATGGTCGAGCGCGGCCGCACGGTCGTGTACGACGTCCTCGAAGAGGTCATCGCCGAGCACCCGGTTCTGCTGAACCGTGCGCCCACGCTGCACCGCCTCGGCATCCAGGCCTTCGAGCCGCAGCTGGTCGAGGGCAAGGCCATCCAGATCCACCCGCTCGTCTGCACCGCGTTCAACGCGGACTTCGACGGTGACCAGATGGCCGTGCACCTGCCGCTCTCCGCGGAGGCGCAGGCCGAGGCCCGCATCCTGATGCTGTCCTCGAACAACATCCTGAAGCCCGCCGACGGCCGTCCGGTCACGATGCCGACCCAGGACATGGTCCTCGGTCTGTTCTTCCTGACCACCGACGGCGAGCTCCGTGACACCAAGGGCGAGGGCCGCGCGTTCGGCTCCACGGCCGAGGCGATCATGGCGTTCGACGCCGGCGAGCTCGCGCTGCAGTCGCAGATCGACATCCGCTTCCCCGTCGGCACCGTCGCTCCCCGTGGCTGGGTTCCCCCGGTCACCGAGGAGGGCGAGCCGGAGTGGCAGCAGGGTGACTCGTTCCGCCTGCGCACGTCCCTGGGCCGCGCGCTCTTCAACGAGCTGCTGCCCGAGGACTACCCGTTCGTCGACTACTCCGTCGGCAAGAAGCAGCTCTCCGAGATCGTCAACGACCTCGCCGAGCGCTACCCCAAGGTCATCGTGGCGGCGACGCTCGACAACCTGAAGGCGGCGGGCTTCTACTGGGCGACCCGTTCCGGTGTCACCGTGGCCATCTCCGACGTCGTCGTGCCCGAGGCCAAGAAGGCCATCGTCAAGGGCTACGAGGAGCAGGACGAGAAGGTCCAGAAGCAGTACGAGCGCGGTCTCATCACGAAGGAAGAGCGCACTCAGGAGCTCATCGCGATCTGGACCAAGGCGACCAACGAGGTTGCCGAGGCGATGAACGCGAACTTCCCGAAGACGAACCCCATCTTCATGATGGTCGACTCGGGTGCCCGAGGAAACATGATGCAGATGCGTCAGATCGCGGGTATGCGTGGTCTGGTGTCGAACGCCAAGAACGAGACGATCCCCCGTCCCATCAAGGCGTCCTTCCGCGAGGGCCTCACCGTTCTGGAGTACTTCATCTCCACGCACGGTGCCCGTAAGGGTCTGGCGGACACCGCCCTGCGTACCGCCGACTCGGGTTACCTGACCCGTCGTCTGGTGGACGTCTCGCAGGACGTGATCATCCGCGAGGAGGACTGCGGCACCGAGCGCGGTCTGAAGCTGCGGATCGCCGAGCGCGGCGCCGACAACGTGCTGCGCAAGACGGACGACGTCGAGACCTCCGTGTACGCGCGGATGCTCGCCGAGGACGTCGTCGTCGACGGCAAGGTCATCGCGCCGGCCAACGTCGACCTGGGTGACGTGCTCATCGACGCCCTCGTGGGCGCCGGTGTCGAGGAGGTCAAGACCCGCTCGGTCCTGACCTGTGAGTCCGCCGTCGGTACCTGCGCGTTCTGCTACGGCCGTTCGCTCGCCACCGGCAAGCTGGTCGACATCGGTGAGGCGGTCGGCATCATCGCCGCCCAGTCCATCGGTGAGCCCGGTACCCAGCTGACGATGCGTACCTTCCACACCGGTGGTGTGGCCGGTGACGACATCACCCAGGGTCTGCCCCGTGTCGTCGAGCTCTTCGAGGCTCGTCAGCCCAAGGGTGTCGCCCCGATCTCGGAGGCGGCCGGCCGCGTCCGCATCGAGGAGACCGAGAAGACCAAGAAGATCGTCGTCACCCCGGACGACGGCACCGACGAGACGGCGTTCCCGATCTCGAAGCGTGCCCGTCTGCTCGTGGGCGAGGGCGACCACGTCGAGGTGGGCCAGAAGCTCACCGTGGGTGCCACCAACCCGCACGACGTGCTGCGGATCCTCGGTCAGCGCGCGGTCCAGATCCACCTGGTCGCCGAAGTCCAGAAGGTCTACAACTCGCAGGGCGTGTCGATCCACGACAAGCACATCGAGATCATCATCCGGCAGATGCTGCGCCGCGTGACGATCATCGAGTCCGGCGACGCGGAGCTGCTGCCGGGCGAGCTCGTCGAGCGCTCGAAGTTCGAGACCGAGAACCGTCGTGTGGTCACCGAGGGCGGTCACCCCGCCTCCGGCCGTCCGCAGCTGATGGGTATCACCAAGGCCTCGCTGGCGACGGAATCCTGGCTGTCGGCCGCCTCCTTCCAGGAGACGACCCGAGTCCTGACGGATGCGGCGATCAACGCCAAGTCCGACAGCCTCATCGGCCTCAAGGAGAACGTCATCATCGGTAAGCTCATCCCGGCCGGTACGGGTCTGTCCCGCTACCGCAACATCCGGGTCGAGCCGACCGAAGAGGCCAAGGCCGCGATGTACTCGGCCGTCGGCTACGACGACATCGACTACTCGCCGTTCGGCTCGGGCTCCGGCCAGGCCGTTCCGCTGGAGGACTACGACTACGGTCCGTACAACCAGTAAGTAGTGCGAAACCGAAGGGCGGCCACCCCGGAGACGGGGTGGCCGCCCTTCGGCGTGTCATCGGGTGGTCTCCGCGCGCTCCCGGAGCTGTACGGCGCCCGATACCGTGACCGTCACCGACCGAGGAGCCGCCCCGTGCCCGCCCGCCCCACCCTCCTGTACGTCACCGACCTCGCCTACCCGGCCCGTGGACGGCGCTACTGCGACGAGGACATCCACCTCACCGCCCGGCTGCGCGAGGACTTCGGCCTGGCGCTCTGCCATCCGCGCGACGCCGCCGCCCTCATGGACGGCTTCGACGCCGTCGTCGTGCGCAACAGCGGCCCGGTCCTCGGCTACCAGCGGGAGTACGAGGCCTTCCGCGACCGGGCCCTCGCCCGCGGCACCCGCGTCTACAACCCGCTCCACGGCCGCGGCGACATGGCCGGCAAGCAGTACCTCCTCGATCTGACGGCCGCCGGACAGCCCGTCATCCCCACCGTCGACCGGCCCGAGGACCTCCACCGCCTGCCCGAGGCCGCCGCGTACGCCGTCAAGCCCAAGGTCGGGGCCGACTCCATAGGACTGCGCTTCCTCCCGTACGAGGAGCTCGCCGGCCTCGCCCACGATGGTGAGCTCCTCGTCCAGCCCCGCGTCGACTTCCGGTACGAGGTCTCCTTCTACTTCGTCGACGACCTCTTCCAGTACGCCCTGTACGCCCCCGATCCCGGGCGCCGCTGGGTCCTCGAGCCGTACGAGCCCACCGGGGACGACCTCGCCTTCGCCCGCCGCTTCGTCGACTGGAACACCCTCGACCACGGCATCCAGCGCGTGGACGCCTGCCGTGCCCCCGGCGGCGAGCTGCTGCTCGTCGAGCTGGAGGACCTCAACCCCTACCTCTCCCTGGACCTCGTGTCCGAGGAGACCCGCGACCGCTTCGTCGCCGCCCTCACCGATTCCCTCCACCGCTTCCTGGCGGCCTGACGAAGCACCCCGCGCCGCCCGTCCGCGCGGTGGTGGCACGTCCGGATCGTGGACGGGACGGGGGCGCGCCGCGCCGCCGTGACGTGCCTGCGGCAGCGGCAGAGCATGCCTGACCTGGAGGTCGTGCGCGGGATCGTCCGCCGCTCGGCGTCTCGCTCCGTGACACGCCGGACGGTCGGATCGGGCGGTTCCGCAGGAGCCGCCGACGGCGCTGGATGCGTCGCGGCCGAGCGCGTGGGCATTTGTTTTGACCGGAGTCCATGCGATAGGTACGCTCAAGCCTTGTGCCTGGGGTGTGCCTGGGCTCGCGTGCGTGTCCTCAACCGCAAGGCGAGTCATATACCGGCCACCGTGATCCTTGCCCTTTCCGCCTTGTGCGGAGGGTCCGCAGGATTCGACACACCCGACCGCGTGGGTCGGTGGATGTTCCAGGTTAGTTTTACGACGGCACACAGAAACCGGAGAAGTAGTGCCTACGATCCAGCAGCTGGTCCGGAAGGGCCGGCAGGACAAGGTCGAGAAGAACAAGACGCCCGCACTCGAGGGTTCCCCTCAGCGTCGCGGCGTCTGCACGCGTGTGTTCACGACCACCCCGAAGAAGCCGAACTCGGCCCTCCGTAAGGTCGCGCGTGTGCGTCTGACCTCCGGCATCGAGGTCACGGCCTACATCCCGGGTGAGGGCCACAACCTGCAGGAGCACTCGATCGTGCTCGTGCGCGGTGGCCGTGTGAAGGACCTGCCGGGTGTTCGCTACAAGATCATCCGCGGTTCCCTCGACACGCAGGGCGTCAAGAACCGTAAGCAGGCTCGCAGCCGCTACGGCGCCAAGAAGGAGAAGTAAGAATGCCTCGTAAGGGCCCCGCCCCGAAGCGCCCGGTCATCATCGACCCGGTCTACGCCTCTCCTCTTGTCACCTCGCTGATCAACAAGATCCTGCTGGACGGCAAGCGCTCCACCGCCGAGCGCATCGTCTACGGCGCCATGGAGGGCCTCCGCGAGAAGACCGGTGCTGACCCGGTCATCACGCTGAAGCGCGCTCTCGAGAACGTCAAGCCGGCTCTTGAGGTCAAGTCCCGCCGTGTCGGTGGCGCCACCTACCAGGTGCCGATCGAGGTCAAGCCGGGCCGCGCGTCCACGCTGGCCCTCCGCTGGCTCGTCGGTTACTCCCGCGCCCGTCGCGAGAAGACCATGACCGAGCGCCTCATGAACGAGCTCCTCGACGCCTCGAACGGCCTCGGTGCGGCCGTCAAGAAGCGTGAGGACACGCACAAGATGGCCGAGTCCAACAAGGCCTTCGCGCACTACCGCTGGTAGTCGCAACCCACATCGAGACCGAGAGAAGACTGAGCCGATATGGCTACCACTTCGCTTGACCTTGCCAAGGTGCGCAACATCGGCATCATGGCGCACATCGACGCGGGCAAGACGACCACCACCGAGCGGATCCTGTTCTACACCGGCGTCTCGTACAAGATCGGTGAAGTCCACGATGGCGCTGCCACGATGGACTGGATGGAGCAGGAGCAGGAGCGCGGCATCACGATCACGTCCGCCGCGACGACCTGTCACTGGCCGCTCGAGAATGTCGATCACACGATCAACATCATCGACACGCCGGGTCACGTCGACTTCACCGTCGAGGTGGAGCGTTCGCTGCGCGTGCTCGACGGTGCTGTCACCGTGTTCGACGGTGTGGCCGGCGTCGAGCCCCAGTCCGAGACTGTCTGGCGTCAGGCGGACCGCTACGGCGTCCCGCGCATCTGCTTCGTCAACAAGCTCGACCGTACGGGCGCCGAGTTCCTCCGCTGCGTCGACATGATCGTGGAGCGCCTCGGCGCCGTCCCGATCGTCATGCAGCTCCCGATCGGCGCCGAGATGGACTTCCAGGGCGTCGTCGACCTCGTCCGCATGAAGGCGCTTGTCTGGTCCGCCGAGGCCAGCAAGGGCGAGATGTACGACGTCGTCGACATCCCGGCCTCGCACACCGAGCTCGCCGAAGAGTGGCGCGCGAAGCTGGTCGAGACCGTCGCCGAGAACGACGAGGAGCTCATGGAGCTCTTCCTCGAGGGCGTCGAGCCCACCGAGGAGCAGCTCTACGCTGCCGTCCGTCGCATCACCATCGCCTCCGGCAAGGGTGGCGGCGAGAAGACAGTCACCCCCGTCTTCTGTGGCACCGCGTTCAAGAACAAGGGCGTCCAGCCCCTGCTCGACGCGGTCGTGCGTTACCTCCCCTCCCCCCTGGACGTCGAGGCCATCGAGGGCCACAGCGTCAAGGACGCGGAGGAGATCGTGCGGCGCAAGCCGTCCGACGACGAGCCGCTGTCGGCCCTCGCGTTCAAGATCGCGAGCGACCCGCACCTCGGCAAGCTCACCTTCGTCCGGATCTACTCCGGTCGCCTGGAGGCCGGCACCGCGGTGCTGAACTCCGTCAAGGGCAAGAAGGAGCGCATCGGCAAGATCTACCGCATGCACGCGAACAAGCGTGAGGAGATCGACTCGGTGGGCGCCGGCGACATCGTCGCCGTCATGGGCCTCAAGCAGACCACCACCGGTGAGACGCTGTGCGACGAGAAGAACCCGGTCATCCTGGAGTCCATGGACTTCCCGGCGCCGGTCATTCAGGTCGCCATCGAGCCCAAGTCCAAGGGTGACCAGGAGAAGCTGGGTGTCGCCATCCAGCGTCTCGCGGAGGAGGACCCCTCCTTCCAGGTGCACTCGGACGAGGAGACCGGCCAGACCATCATCGGTGGTATGGGCGAGCTTCACCTCGACATCCTCGTCGACCGCATGCGTCGCGAGTTCAAGGTCGAGGCGAACGTCGGCAAGCCGCAGGTCGCGTACCGCGAGACGATCCGTAAGGCCGTCGAGCGTCTTGACTACACCCACAAGAAGCAGACCGGTGGTACCGGTCAGTTCGCCAAGGTGCAGATCGCGATCGAGCCCATCGAGGGCGGCGACGCCTCGTACGAGTTCGTGAACAAGGTCACCGGTGGCCGCATCCCGAAGGAGTACATCCCTTCGGTCGACGCGGGTGCGCAGGAGGCCATGCAGTTCGGCATCCTGGCCGGCTACGAGATGACTGGCGTCCGCGTCATCCTTCTCGACGGTGGCTACCACGAGGTCGACTCCTCCGAGCTCGCGTTCAAGATCGCCGGTTCGCAGGCCTTCAAGGAGGCCGCGCGGAAGGCTTCGCCGGTCATCCTCGAGCCCATGATGTCCGTCGAGGTCACCACGCCCGAGGACTACATGGGTGAGGTCATCGGCGACATCAACTCCCGCCGTGGTCAGATTCAGGCCATGGAGGAGCGCAGCGGCGCTCGCGTCGTGAAGGGCCTCGTGCCCCTTTCGGAGATGTTCGGCTACGTCGGCGACCTCCGCAGCAAGACCTCGGGTCGCGCAAGCTACTCGATGCAGTTCGACTCCTACGCCGAGGTTCCGCGGAACGTCGCCGAGGAGATCATCGCGAAGGCCAAGGGCGAGTAACTCTCCCGAGTTCACGCTTTAGGCTTGACACCAGTCGTCGGGGCCCGGCCCCGCAAACCGAGGAACGTGCCCCGGCGACTGGCATCCCAGCAAAGATCACCTGGCGCCGATGAAGCAAGGCGTACAGAACCACTCTCCAGGAGGACCCCCGTGGCGAAGGCGAAGTTCGAGCGGACTAAGCCGCACGTCAACATCGGCACCATCGGTCACATCGACCACGGTAAGACGACCCTCACGGCCGCCATTACCAAGGTGCTGCACGACGCGTACCCGGACCTGAACGAGGCCTCGGCCTTCGACCAGATCGACAAGGCTCCCGAGGAGCGCCAGCGCGGTATCACGATCTCGATCGCGCACGTCGAGTACCAGACCGAGTCGCGTCACTACGCCCACGTCGACTGCCCCGGTCACGCGGACTACATCAAGAACATGATCACGGGTGCGGCGCAGATGGACGGCGCCATCCTCGTGGTCGCGGCCACCGACGGCCCGATGCCGCAGACCAAGGAGCACGTGCTCCTGGCCCGCCAGGTCGGCGTTCCGTACATCGTCGTCGCCCTGAACAAGGCCGACATGGTGGACGACGAGGAGATCCTGGAGCTCGTCGAGCTCGAGGTCCGTGAGCTCCTCTCCGAGTACGAGTTCCCGGGCGACGACCTGCCGGTCGTCCGCGTCTCGGCGCTCAAGGCGCTTGAGGGCGACAAGGAGTGGGCGGACAAGCTCCTCGGTCTGATGAAGGCCGTCGACGAGTCCATCCCGCAGCCCGAGCGTGACGTCGACAAGCCGTTCCTGATGCCGATCGAGGACGTCTTCACGATCACCGGTCGTGGCACCGTCGTCACCGGTCGTATCGAGCGCGGCATCCTCAAGGTCAACGAGACCGTCGACATCATCGGCATCAAGACCGAGAAGACCACCACCACGGTCACCGGTATCGAGATGTTCCGCAAGCTGCTCGACGAGGGCCAGGCCGGCGAGAACGTCGGTCTGCTCCTCCGTGGCATCAAGCGCGAGGATGTCGAGCGCGGCCAGGTCATCATCAAGCCGGGTTCGGTCACGCCGCACACCAGCTTCGAGGCCCAGGCCTACATCCTGTCGAAGGACGAGGGTGGCCGTCACACCCCCTTCTTCAACAACTACCGCCCGCAGTTCTACTTCCGTACCACGGACGTGACCGGCGTCGTGACCCTCCCCGAGGGCACCGAGATGGTCATGCCGGGCGACAACACCGCCATGAGCGTTGAGCTGATCCAGCCCATCGCCATGGAGGAGGGCCTCAAGTTCGCCATCCGTGAGGGTGGCCGGACCGTCGGCGCCGGCCAGGTCGTCAAGATCAACGCCTGATCTTGAACTGACCTGGTAGCTCGCACGAGCTGCTAGCAGTGAGAGAAGGCCCCGCACCTCACGGTGCGGGGCCTTCTCGCGTTCCCGGACCGCTACGGCCGCCAGCTCCAGGGATGCCCGTCGGCGCCGAGCCCCACCACGGTCGCCCCGCGCGCCCCCAGGTGCAGCGCGGCCGACACCGCCGCCGTGCCCCTCGTACGGGTACGGAGGCGGCCACCGGCCCGTACCGTCACCCGGCCCTTCGCGTCCGTGCCGAGCAGGACCGTCCCGAGCGCCCCCGAGTGCGCGGCGACCACGCCCCCGTACCCGTCGAGACCGGCGTCGCCGCCCGGACCGAGCAGCTTCGCGGCGGCGGGAGCCCGGTGGTACAGCTCGCCGTCCGCGCTCGCCACCGTGGACCCGGAGCGCGGCAGCCGTTCCGTCCGCTCCCGCCCGTCCACCCAGTGCCGTACGGACTCCCGGCCCGCCGCGTACACGTGCGTCCGGCCGGCCGCGTCCACCGAGACGGCCAGGCCGTCCTGCACCTCCGCCGTCCCCGGGAGGGCCCGCCACGGGCCCCAGGACCCGTCCACCGCACGCACCCGCGTCGAGACGCCCTTGTCCGCGTTCCGTACGAAGAGGTGGACCCGGCCGTCGGGGGCCGGGGACGCCACCGGGGCGCCGATCCGCCGTCCCCGGTCGTCGAGGCGTTCCGGGCAGCCGAGCCCCCGCCAGGGAAGGAACGGGCCGCCGGGGGAGCGCTGCTCCAGGAGCACCACCTCGCGCCGGTTGGCCCCGCCGTGCCCGTCGAGCGCGGCGAACCGCACCCCGAAGAGCAGCACCCGGCCGTCGCCGAGCACCGCCGAACCGAGCGCGGGCGCGAGCGGACCGCCACCGAGGTCCACCGGTTCGCCCCAGACCCTGGGCGCCGACTCGCGCCAGCGGACCGCGCGCAGCCCGAGGACCCCGTACGCCGTGAGCCGCCCGTCCGGCTCGGCGGCGAGCGCCGGGCCGGCCCCCGGCCAGCGGTGGTGGGTGGAGCGGACCCAGCCCTTGCGGTTGGTCAGCGGCCGGTCGCCGCCGACGCCGTAGTCCCCGCAGCCCGAGGGGTTTCCGCAGCGCCAGTCCGGGTCCCCGCCGTAGGGGACGAGGCGCGCGGCCTTCTCCGCCAGGACCGCCGGGGGGAGGTTCTTCGGCCAGTGCCGGTTGTAGTAGCCGCGGAAGGCCGTCGTCGTGAACGCCGGTACCGGCTCGCCGGCGCGGACCGCGTCCGAGACCCAGCGGGCCAGCGCCGCCCAGGTGAAGCAGGCGACCGCCGTGTGGTCCCCGTGGTCCGCGTACCCGGGCTGCTCGGAGTTCCGCCGCCGGGTGGCGTCGTCGCCGTGCTGGACGTCCGGGTCGGGGTCCAGGGTGTGCACCACCGTCGGCCGGTATCGGGTCAGCAGCCCGGCGAGGGTGCCGACCAGCTGGTCGTAGTCGTAGGTGTCCGCGCGGGTGACGGGGGAGCCGGCCGGCAGATGGGTCCGCACCTCCAGGGCCCGGTCGTCCCAGAGCGCGGGCATGGCCATGTACCGGCGGGAGGTGTGCATCGGCAGGTTGAGGAAGACCAGCTCGATCCGGCGGCCGCCGCGGGTGAGCGTGTCGACCTCGGCCCGCCGGCCGCCGGGCAGCGTCAGCGCCTCCCGCCGCCAGGGCGTGAACACCGGAAGGCCGAGCGCCACCGCGTACGACTGCCGCAGGCCCTGGTGACGGGCGGCGGAGTAGGCCGCCCGGTCCGGGGGAGTCTCGGGCATCCCCGCGATCCGGTTCCGGCCGGTGTGCTCGCCGGCCGTCACGTACACGGAGACGAGCGGGACGCCCGCGTCGAGCAGCCGCTGCGTGTCGGGGTTCATGAAGTACAGGTCGTCGTCCGGATGCGCGGAGAACTGCATGAGCAGCGCCCGCCGGGCCCGTGCCGGCGCTATCGGCTTCCCCGGTGCCGGATCGGCGGTCGGCGCGGTCCTGCGCGGCTCGGGTACGGAGCACCCGGCGGCGGCCGTGGTGACCGCGAGGGCTGCGGCGAGCACCGATCGCCGGCGGGGTGGGGTGGGCTGCACGTCCGGGTCCTTCGCTTCCTTCGCTCGGAGGTCGCCTGGAAGACGGCTCCGCGGGCGAAGAGGTTGTGCCGTGCGGACGGCGGGCGGGAAAGATCCGGAAGAATCTCGCGGAGGGATGTCGAGCGCGCGATCATGGCTCCGACCGAAGGGTGACAGCGCGCCACGAGGGCGTGCGGGACGGGGAGGACACCCGAGATGAAGTACGTCGCGATGATCTACGGCAACCAGGCGAAGTGGGACTCCTTCCCCGCGGAGGAGTGGCCCGAGGCGATCGCCAGGCAGGAGGCCTTCAACCGGAAGTACCGGGAGAGCGGCGAACTGCTCGGCGCGTACGGACTCGCCGACGCGGCCGCCGCCCAGCTGGTACGGCGTGAGGACGGCGCCCCCGCGGTCACCGACGGCCCGTACCTGGAGACCAAGGAGTACCTGGCCAGCTTCTACCTGCTCGACTGCGACAGCCTGGAGCGGGCCCAGCAGATCGCCGCCGACATGCCCTTCGCGGACGTCGATCCCGTCGAGCTGTGGCCGGTCCTGCACGAGTCCGCGGCGGACGTGTGACCGGCACGGAGAACATCGAGGACCTGCTGCGCGCGTACGCGCCGCAGGTCCTCGGCACGCTCGTGCGGCGGTACGGCGACTTCGACCTCTGCGAGGACGCCGTCCAGGAGGCCCTGATCGCCGCCGCCGAGCAGTGGCCCCGGCAGGGCGTCCCCGACCGGCCGCGCGGCTGGCTGCTCACCGTCGCCGCCCGCCGGTTCGTCGACCAGGTCCGCAGTGAGGCCGCGCGCAGGCGCCGCGAGGACGCCCTGGCCCTGGCCACCCCGGACTCCGCGCTGCTCGCCCGCGCCGCCGACGACGCCCCGACGACCGACCGGGACGACTCGCTGTCGCTGCTCTTCCTCTGCTGTCACCCGGACCTCTCGCCGGCCAGCCGGAT
The DNA here is from genome assembly GCF_042716635.1 of Streptomyces sp. NPDC058664. NCBI lineage: Bacteria > Bacillati > Actinomycetota > Actinomycetes > Kitasatosporales > Streptomycetaceae > Streptomyces > Streptomyces sp. NPDC058664. The sequence continues at coordinate 26,207 of NZ_JBHXRW010000018.1, forward strand.
CGCGCTCACCCTCCGCGCCGTCGGCGGCCTCACCACCGCGCAGATCGCCGCCGCCTTCCTCGTGCCCGAGTCGACCATGGCGCAGCGCATCAGCCGGGCGAAGCAGACGATCAAGGCGGCGGGCGGCTCGCTCGCGTTGCCCGAGGGGGAGGACCGGGCGGCCCGCATCGCCGAGGTGCGGCACGTGCTCTACCTGGTCTTCAACGAGGGCTACACGGCCAGCGGCGGGGACGCGCTCACCGCGCCCGAGCTGTCCACGGAGGCGATCCGGCTCGCGCGGCTGCTCCACCGGCTGCTGCCCGAGGACGCGGAGACGGCGGGCCTGCTCGCCCTGATGCTGCTCACCGACGCCCGCAGGCCGGCCCGCACGGGCCCGCACGGTGAGCTGGTGCCGCTGGCGGAGCAGGACCGGGGGCGTTGGGACGCCGGGCTGGTCGCGGAGGGCGTCGAGCTGATCAGCCGCACCCTGCCGCGCGGTCAGGTCGGCCCGTACCAGCTCCAGGCGGCCATCGCGGCCGTCCACGACGAGGCGGAGTCCGCCGAGGCCACCGACTGGGCGCAGATCCTCGCGCTCTACGAGCTCCTGGAGCGGACCGGGCCGAATCCCATGATCACCCTCAACCGCGCGGTGGCCGTCGCCATGGTCCACGGTCCCGGTGCCGGTCTCGCCCTCCTGGACGAGCTGGCGGAGGACAGGCGCACCGCCCGGCACCACCGGCTGCTCGCGACCCGGGCCCATCTTCTCGAACTGCTCGGCGACAAGGAGGCCGCGGCCGCCGCCTACCGGGAGGCGGCCCGCCGGACGACGAGCGCCCCCGAACGGCGCCATCTCACGGAGCGCGCACGGCGTTTGGGATGAGACGGAGGGGGGCGGCGGGTTCCGGCGCACGCGCCTCGGCGCATGACCGTACGTGACGTGGGGTACAGTCTCCGGTTCCGATTGGCGGCCGGATGGCCCGGTGTGGCAGACTGTCGGGGTTGCTCGGTTGAGTGCCGATGCTGCGCGCCTCCCGTCGGGAGGACCGGAAGCGAGTCCCACAGTACTCGTCGCTCCTTCTCAGGAGCGGACGTACGGGAATCTTCTGGGAAGCGTCAGCGGGGTATCGACCAGGCACCCGGTGGGTGTTCGGCCCCCGGCCTGCGGTCATGGCGACCGTGCCCCCTTGGTTGGGAAATCCTCAGGGATTTCTGCGTAGAGGGAGCGCGACACGCCCGACCGCGTGGGTCGGAGCAGAGCGGCGCTGTCCATCAAGCACAGCCGACCGGGTTCCAGAGCGTTAACGAGACAAAGGACTACTAGTAGCCATGGCGGGACAGAAGATCCGCATCCGGCTCAAGGCCTACGACCACGAGGTCATCGACTCCTCGGCGAAGAAGATCGTCGAGACGGTGACCCGCACTGGTGCGTCGGTCGCGGGCCCGGTGCCGCTGCCCACTGAGAAGAACGTGTACTGCGTCATCAAGTCGCCGCACAAGTACAAGGACTCGCGCGAGCACTTCGAGATGCGCACGCACAAGCGCCTCATCGACATCCTCGACCCCACGCCGAAGACGGTTGACTCGCTCATGCGCCTCGACCTGCCGGCGGGCGTCGACATCGAGATCAAGCTCTGAGGTGACGCGCGAGATGGCTAAGAACATCAAGGGCATCCTGGGCGAGAAGCTCGGCATGACGCAGGTCTGGGACGAGAACAACCGGGTCGTCCCGGTGACCGTCGTCAAGGCCGGCCCGAATGTCGTGACCCAGGTCCGTACGAACGACGTCGACGGCTACGAGTCGGTCCAGATCGCCTTCGGCGAGATCGACCCTCGCAAGGTGAACAAGCCCCTCAAGGGTCACTTCGCCAAGGCCGACGTCACCCCGCGCCGCCACCTGGTGGAGCTCCGCACCGCTGACGCCTCCGAGTACACGCTCGGCCAGGAGATCACCGCCGAGCTCTTCGAGGCCGGCGTGAAGGTCGACGTCACGGGCAAGAGCAAGGGCAAGGGCTTCGCCGGTGTCATGAAGCGCCACAACTTCCGTGGTGGCAAGGCGTCGCACGGTGCCCACCGCGTGCACCGCAAGCCCGGTTCCATCGGTGGCTGCGCCACCCCGGGCCGTGTCTTCAAGGGCATGCGCATGGCCGGTCGCATGGGCAACGAGCGTGTGACCACCCAGAACCTGACCGTCCACGCCGTTGACGCCGAGAAGGGTCTGCTGCTCATCAAGGGCGCCGTCCCCGGCCCGAACGGTGGCCTCGTCCTGGTCCGCACCGCGGCCAAGGGGGTTTGAGGAACCGATGAGCACCATTGACATCCTTTCGCCGGCAGGCGACAAGGCCGGGACCGTCGACCTCCCCGAGGAGATCTTCGGCGCCAAGGTCAGCGTTCCGCTGATCCACCAGGTCGTCGTCGCGCAGCTGGCCGCGGCCCGTCAGGGCACGCACAAGACCAAGACCCGTGGCGAAGTCCGCGGTGGTGGCAAGAAGCCTTACCGCCAGAAGGGCACCGGCCGCGCCCGTCAGGGTTCGACCCGCGCCCCGCAGTTCGCCGGTGGTGGCGTCGTCCACGGCCCGCAGCCGCGTGACTACTCGCAGCGGACCCCCAAGAAGATGAAGGTCGCCGCCCTCCGCGGTGCCCTCTCGGACCGGGCCACGCACTCCCGCATCCACGTCGTCACCGGCGTGGTCGAGGGTGAGGTCTCCACCAAGGCCGCGAAGACGCTGTTCGGCAAGATCTCGGAGCGCAAGAACCTGCTCCTGGTCGTCGAGCGCTCCGACGAGGCCGCGTGGCTGTCCGCTCGTAACCTGCCCCAGGTGCACATCCTGGAGCCGGGCCAGCTCAACACGTACGACGTGATCGTCTCCGACGACGTGGTCTTCACCCAGGCCGCCCTCGAGTCCTTCGTGTCTGGCCCCCAGACCGCTGAGACCGAAGGGAGCGACGCCTGATGACTGAGGCCGTCGTCACCAGCAAGACCTTCTCGGACCCGCGCGACATTCTCGTCAAGCCGGTCGTCTCGGAGAAGAGCTACGCCCTGCTGGACGAGAACAAGTACACGTTCATCGTCGCGCCTGGCTCCAACAAGACCCAGATCAAGCAGGCCGTCGAGGCGGTCTTCTCGGTCAAGGTCACCGGGGTCAACACGATCAACCGCCAGGGCAAGCGCAAGCGCACCAAGGCCGGTTTCGGTAAGCGCAAGGACACCAAGCGCGCCATCGTGACCCTTGCCGAGGGTAACCGTATCGACATCTTCGGCGGTCCGACCGCCTAACGGCGGTCTGGATCGTCCGGAATCGGACGAGGACTGAGAAATGGGAATCCGCAAGTACAAGCCGACTACGCCGGGCCGCCGTGGCTCCTCCGTAGCCGACTTCGTCGAGATCACGCGGTCCACGCCGGAGAAGTCGCTGGTCCGCCCCCTGCACAGCAAGGGCGGCCGTAACAACACCGGTCGGATCACGGTTCGACACCAGGGTGGCGGCCACAAGCGCGCCTACCGCGTGATCGACTTCCGTCGTCACGACAAGGACGGCGTGCCGGCCAAGGTCGCTCACATCGAGTACGACCCCAACCGCACCGCGCGCATCGCGCTGCTCCACTACGTGGACGGCGAGAAGCGCTACATCATCGCCCCCAAGGGTCTGACGCAGGGTGACCGCGTCGAGAACGGCCCCGGCGCTGACATCAAGCCCGGCAACAACCTGGCGCTCCGCAACATCCCGGTCGGTACCACGATCCACGCGATCGAGCTCCGTCCCGGTGGCGGTGCCAAGTTCGCGCGCTCGGCTGGTGCCTCCGTGCAGCTGCTGGCGAAGGAGGGCACGATGGCCCACCTTCGTATGCCGTCCGGCGAGATCCGTCTCGTCGACGCCCGCTGCCGCGCCACCATCGGCGAGGTCGGCAACGCCGAGCAGTCGAACATCAACTGGGGCAAGGCCGGCCGTAAGCGCTGGCTGGGCGTTCGCCCGACCGTCCGCGGTGTGGCGATGAACCCGGTGGACCACCCGCACGGTGGTGGTGAGGGCAAGACCTCCGGTGGTCGCCACCCGGTCTCCCCGTGGGGTCAGAAGGAGGGTCGTACTCGCTCGCCGAAGAAGGCTTCGAGCAAGTACATCGTCCGCCGCCGCAAGACGAACAAGAAGCGCTAGGAGCGGGTTTAGATGCCGCGCAGTCTCAAGAAGGGACCCTTCGTTGACGGCCACCTCGTAAAGAAGGTGGACGCTCAGAACGAAGCCGGTACCAAGAACGTCATCAAGACCTGGTCCCGTCGCTCGATGATCATCCCGGCCATGCTCGGCCACACGATCGCGGTGCACAACGGCAAGACCCACATTCCGGTGTTTGTCACCGAGTCGATGGTCGGCCACAAGCTCGGCGAGTTCTCGCCGACGCGCACCTTCCGGGGTCACGTGAAGGACGACCGGAAGTCGAAGCGCCGCTAGTAGCGGGGTGGAATCGACCATGACAGACACTGGAAGGACAACCATGGAAGCCAGGGCCCAGGCGCGGTACATCCGCGTCACGCCCATGAAGGCCCGCCGCGTGGTGGACCTTATCCGTGGCATGGACGCCACGGAGGCTCAGGCGGTCCTGCGTTTCGCCCCGCAGGCCGCGAGCGTGCCGGTTGGCAAGGTGCTGGACAGCGCCATCGCCAACGCCGCGCACAACTACGACCACACTGACGCCTCTTCGCTGGTCATCAGCGAGGCGTACGTGGATGAGGGCCCGACCCTGAAGCGGTTCCGTCCGCGTGCTCAGGGCCGTGCCTACCGGATCCGTAAGCGGACCAGCCACATCACCGTGGTCGTCAGCAGCAAGGAAGGAACCCGGTAATGGGCCAGAAGGTTAACCCGCATGGGTTCCGGCTCGGCATCACCACGGACTTCAAGTCCCGCTGGTACGCCGACAAGCTGTACAAGGACTACGTCAAGGAAGACGTCGCCATCCGTCGGATGATGACGTCCGGCATGGAGCGCGCCGGCATCTCGAAGGTTGAGATCGAGCGCACCCGTGACCGCGTGCGGGTGGACATCCACACCGCGCGTCCCGGCATCGTCATCGGCCGCCGTGGCGCCGAGGCCGACCGCATCCGCGGCGACCTCGAGAAGCTCACGGGCAAGCAGGTCCAGCTGAACATCCTCGAGGTCAAGAACCCCGAGATGGACGCTCAGCTGGTCGCCCAGGCCGTTGCCGAGCAGCTCTCCTCCCGCGTCTCCTTCCGTCGCGCCATGCGTAAGAGCATGCAGGGCACGATGAAGGCCGGCGCCAAGGGCATCAAGATCCAGTGCGGCGGTCGTCTCGGCGGCGCCGAGATGTCCCGCTCGGAGTTCTACCGCGAGGGTCGTGTGCCGCTGCACACGCTCCGCGCGAACGTGGACTACGGCTTCTTCGAGGCCAAGACGACCTTCGGTCGCATTGGCGTCAAGGTCTGGATCTACAAGGGCGACGTCAAGAACATCGCCGAGGTCCGCGCCGAGAACGCTGCGGCCCGTGCGGGTAACCGCCCGGCCCGTGGCGCAGGCGCTGGCGACCGTCCCGCCGGCCGTGGTGGCCGCGGTGGCGAGCGTGGCGGCCGCGGCCGCAAGCCGCAGCAGCAGTCCGCGCCGGCTGCCGAGGCCCCCAAGGCCGAGGCTCCCGCCGCCGCTGCCGCTCCGGCTGAGAGCACCGGAACGGAGGCCTGACCGAAATGCTGATCCCCCGTAGGGTCAAGCACCGCAAGCAGCACCACCCCAAGCGCTCGGGTATGAGCAAGGGTGGTACGCAGGTTGCGTTCGGCGAGTACGGCATTCAGGCCCTCACGCCGGCGTACGTGACGAACCGCCAGATCGAGGCTGCTCGTATCGCGATGACCCGCCACATCAAGCGTGGCGGCAAGGTCTGGATCAACATCTACCCGGACCGCCCCCTGACGAAGAAGCCCGCCGAGACCCGCATGGGTTCCGGTAAGGGTTCTCCGGAGTGGTGGATCGCGAACGTCAAGCCGGGTCGGGTGATGTTCGAACTGTCCTACCCGAACGAGAAGATCGCGCGCGAGGCCCTGACCCGTGCGGCCCACAAGCTGCCGATGAAGTGCAAGATCGTTAAGCGCGAAGCAGGTGAGCTGTGATGTCGGCCGGTACCAAGGCGTCCGAGCTGCGCGAGCTGGGCAACGAGGAGCTTCTCAACAAGCTCCGCGAAGCCAAGGAAGAGCTGTTCAACCTCCGCTTCCAGGCGGCGACGGGCCAGCTCGAGAACCACGGCCGGCTCAAGTCCGTCCGTAAGGACATCGCGCGGATCTACACCCTGATGCGTGAGCGCGAGCTGGGCATCGAGACGGTGGAGAGCGCCTGATGAGCGAGAGCAACGTGACTGAGAAGACCGAGCGCAACGCCCGCAAGGTCCGCGAGGGCCTGGTCGTCAGCGACAAGATGGACAAGACCGTCGTCGTCGCTGTCGAGGACCGCGTCAAGCACGCGCTGTACGGCAAGGTCATCCGCCGTACGAACAAGCTCAAGGCTCACGACGAGCAGAACGCTGCCGGCATCGGCGACCGCGTCCTCCTGATGGAGACCCGGAAGCTGTCGTCGACGAAGCACTGGCGCGTCATCGAGATCCTCGAGAAGGCCAAGTAATTACCTGAGGGGTTTCCCTCAGGTCAGTTCCGCCAGGCTCGGCCGGGGCTTCCTCGTGAAGCCCCGGCCGGGAACCGGCAGACAATCAGGAGATAGACGTGATCCAGCAGGAGTCGCGACTGCGTGTCGCCGACAACACTGGTGCCAAGGAGATCCTTTGCATCCGTGTTCTCGGTGGCTCGGGTCGCCGCTACGCGGGCATCGGTGACGTCATCGTCGCCACCGTCAAGGACGCGATCCCCGGTGGCAACGTGAAGAAGGGTGACGTCGTCAAGGCGGTCATCGTTCGCACCGTCAAGGAGCGCCGCCGCCAGGACGGCTCGTACATCCGCTTCGACGAGAACGCCGCTGTCATTCTCAAGAACGACGGCGACCCTCGTGGCACCCGTATCTTCGGCCCGGTGGGCCGTGAGCTGCGCGAGAAGAAGTTCATGAAGATCATCTCGCTCGCGCCGGAGGTGCTGTAAGCATGAAGATCAAGAAGGGCGACCTGGTCCAGGTCATCACCGGTAAGGACAAGGGCAAGCAGGGCAAGGTCATCACGGCCTTCCCCCGCGAGAACCGCGTCCTCGTCGAGGGTGTCAACCGGGTCAAGAAGCACACCAAGGCCGGCCCGTCGCAGGCCGGTGGCATCGTCACGACCGAGGCCCCGGTCCACGTGAGCAACGTTCAGCTCGTCGTGGAGAAGGACGGCCAGAAGGTCGTCACGCGTGTCGGTTACCGCTTCGACGACGAGGGCAACAAGATCCGCGTTGCCAAGCGGACGGGTGAGGACATCTGATGGCTACCACCACTCCGCGTCTCAAGACGAAGTACCGCGAGGAGATCGCGGGCAAGCTGCGTGAGGAGTTCTCCTACGAGAACGTCATGCAGATTCCCGGCCTCGTGAAGATCGTGGTCAACATGGGTGTCGGCGACGCCGCCCGTGACTCGAAGCTCATGGACGGTGCCGTCCGTGACCTGACCACGATCACCGGTCAGAAGCCGGCCGTCACCAAGGCTCGCAAGTCCATCGCGCAGTTCAAGCTGCGTGAGGGCCAGCCGATCGGTGCGCACGTCACCCTCCGTGGCGACCGCATGTGGGAGTTCCTGGACCGCACCCTGTCGCTCGCGCTTCCGCGCATCCGCGACTTCCGTGGTCTGTCCCCCAAGCAGTTCGACGGGCGTGGCAACTACACCTTCGGTCTCACGGAGCAGGTCATGTTCCACGAGATCGACCAGGACAAGATCGACCGTGTCCGGGGTATGGACATCACCGTGGTGACCACGGCGACCAACGACGACGAGGGCCGTGCCCTTCTGCGTCACCTCGGCTTCCCGTTCAAGGAGGCGTAAGCGAGATGGCGAAGAAGGCTCTCATCGCGAAGGCTGCCCGCAAGCCCAAGTTCGGCGTGCGTGGCTACACGCGCTGCCAGCGTTGTGGTCGACCCCACTCCGTGTACCGCAAGTTCGGCCTGTGCCGCGTGTGCCTTCGTGAGATGGCTCACCGTGGCGAGCTGCCGGGCGTGACCAAGAGCTCCTGGTAATCCCTTACTTGGGATGACCGGAGTCTCTCGGTAAGCACTGGGTTGGCGGATGCCCAGGCCTCCATGGCTTAGGCTAGGAGGGTTGGGCGTCCGCCGCCCGTACGACTTACTACGCCGTAGGTCCCCGCGCCGCACCCGTCCCGCCCCTGTGTGGGGAGAGGGATGGCGCACTGGAAACCCCGGCGAGAGAGGCCGAAGGCCAATTCATGACCATGACTGATCCGATCGCGGACATGCTGACTCGTCTGCGTAACGCGAACTCGGCATACCACGACTCCGTGACGATGCCGCACAGCAAGATCAAGTCTCACATCGCGGAAATCCTCCAGCAGGAGGGCTTCATCACGGGCTGGAAGGTCGAGGACGCCGAAGTCGGCAAGAACCTCGTCCTCGAGCTCAAGTTCGGTCCGAACCGTGAGCGCTCCATCGCGGGCATCAAGCGGATCTCGAAGCCGGGCCTCCGTGTTTACGCGAAGTCCACCAACCTGCCGAAGGTCCTCGGCGGCCTGGGCGTGGCGATCATCTCCACGTCCCACGGTCTCCTGACCGGCCAGCAGGCAGGCAAGAAGGGCGTAGGTGGGGAAGTCCTCGCCTACGTCTGGTAGTCGGGAAAGGAAGGAAAGCTCATGTCGCGTATTGGCAAGCTGCCTATCCAGGTTCCCGCCGGCGTGGACGTCACCATCGATGGCCGCACGGTCACGGTGAAGGGTTCCAAGGGCACCCTGAGCCACACCGTCGCCGCGCCGATCGAGATCGTTAAGGGCGAGGATGGCGTGCTCAACGTCAACCGTCCGAACGACGAGCGTCAGAACAAGGCCCTTCACGGCCTGTCCCGCACGCTGGTGGCCAACATGATCACCGGTGTGACCCAGGGTTACGTGAAGGCGCTCGAGATCAGCGGTGTCGGTTACCGCGTCGCCGCGAAGGGCTCCAGCCTGGAGTTCCAGCTCGGCTACAGCCACCCGATCCTGATCGAGGCGCCCGAGGGCATCTCGTTCAAGGTCGAGTCGCCGACCAAGTTCTCGGTCGAGGGCATCGACAAGCAGAAGGTCGGCGAGGTCGCGGCGAACATCCGCAAGCTGCGGAAGCCCGACCCGTACAAGGCCAAGGGCGTCAAGTACGCCGGCGAGGTCATCCGCCGCAAGGTCGGAAAGGCTGGTAAGTAAGCCATGGCATACGGTGTGAAGATCGCCAAGGGCGACGCTTACAAGCGTGCGGCCAAGGCTCGCCGCCACATCCGCATCCGCAAGAACGTGTCGGGTACGGCGGAGCGTCCGCGCCTCGTCGTGACGCGTTCGAACCGTGGCATCACCGCTCAGGTCATCGACGACCTCAAGGGTCACACCCTTGCGTCGGCGTCGAACCTGGACGCGTCGATCCGCGGTGGCGAGGGTGACAAGTCCGCGCAGGCCAAGCAGGTCGGTGCTCTCGTCGCTGAGCGCGCCAAGGCCGCTGGTGTCGAGGCTGTCGTGTTCGACCGTGGTGGCAACAGGTACGCCGGGCGCATTGCCGCTCTGGCTGACGCCGCCCGCGAAGCCGGGCTGAAGTTCTAAGCCCCGGTTCCGGGACTAACGGACGTAACAGAGAGAGGTAAATCCAATGGCTGGACCCCAGCGCCGCGGAAGCGGTGCCGGTGGCGGCGAGCGGCGGGACCGGAAGGGCCGCGACGGTGGCGCTGCCGCCGAGAAGACCGCGTACGTTGAGCGCGTTGTCGCGATCAACCGCGTCGCCAAGGTTGTCAAGGGTGGTCGCCGCTTCAGCTTCACCGCGCTGGTCGTGGTGGGCGACGGTGACGGCACCGTAGGTGTCGGTTACGGCAAGGCCAAGGAAGTTCCCGCGGCCATCGCCAAGGGTGTCGAGGAAGCCAAGAAGAACTTCTTCAAGGTTCCGCGCATCCAGGGCACCATCCCTCACCCGATCCAGGGCGAGAAGGCCGCGGGCGTCGTCCTGCTCAAGCCGGCTTCCCCCGGTACCGGTGTTATCGCCGGTGGCCCGGTGCGCGCCGTGCTCGAGTGCGCCGGCGTTCACGACATCCTGTCGAAGTCGCTCGGCTCCGACAACGCGATCAACATCGTGCACGCGACCGTGGCGGCCCTCAAGGGCCTGCAGCGTCCCGAGGAGATCGCGGCTCGCCGTGGTCTGCCCCTCGAGGACGTCGCCCCCGCGGCTCTGCTCCGTGCGCGTGCTGGGGCGGGTGCGTAATGGCTCGCCTCAAGGTCACGCAGACGAAGTCGTACATCGGCAGCAAGCAGAACCACCGCGACACCCTGCGTTCGCTCGGCCTCAAGAAGGTCAACGACGTGGTTGTCAAGGAGGATCGTCCCGAGTTCCGCGGCATGGTGCACACCGTCCGCCACCTCGTGACGGTCGAGGAGGTTGACTGACATGGCGGAGAACAGCCCGCTGAAGGCCCACAACCTCCGTCCCGCCCCCGGCGCCAAGACCGCGAAGACCCGTGTCGGTCGTGGTGAGGCGTCGAAGGGTAAGACGGCCGGTCGTGGTACGAAGGGTACGAAGGCCCGCTACCAGGTTCCGCAGCGCTTCGAGGGCGGGCAGATGCCCCTCCACATGCGTCTGCCGAAGCTGAAGGGCTTCAAGAACCCCTTCCGCACCGAGTTCCAGGTCGTGAACCTGGACAAGCTCGGCGCTCTCTACCCCGAGGGTGGAGAGGTCACGGTGGCCGACCTGGTCGCCAAGGGCGCGGTGCGCAAGAACCAGCTCGTCAAGGTGCTCGGCACCGGCGAGATCACCGTGGCGCTGCAGGTTTCGGTTGACGCCGTCTCCGGCTCCGCCAAGGAGAAGATCACCGCCGCCGGCGGCACCGTCACCGAGCTCGTCTGAGACGACTCGATGGCTTGAACATCCGATCGGGGATGCCTCTCAAAAGGGGCATCCCCGATTGGTCGTTCCTAGGTGGGCATGGTCGCCGGTAAGGTGGCGTGCACTGTCTAGGCTCCGTGCGGTATGCCCGTACGGAATTGATGACCGATACCTAATCGTCGAACCTCAAGACCGTCACCCTTGACGCATAGCGCGGGGGTCGCAGGAGGCACCGTGCTCACCGCGTTCGCCCGGGCGTTCAAGACGCCCGACCTGCGCAAGAAGCTGCTCTTCACGCTCGCCATCATCGTGCTGTATCGCCTCGGGGCCCACATCCCGGTCCCCGGCGTCAGCTACAAGGCCGTCCAGGAGTGTGTCAAGCAGGCCAGTGAAGGCAACAACAGCCTGTTCGGCCTGGTCAACATGTTCAGTGGCGGAGCGCTGCTGCAGATCACCATCTTCGCGCTCGGCATCATGCCGTACATCACGGCGAGCATCATCCTGCAGCTGCTGACCGTCGTGATCCCGCGCCTGGAGGCCCTCAAGAAGGAGGGGCAGTCGGGTACCGCCAAGATCACGCAGTACACCCGGTACCTGACCGTCGCCCTCGCCGTGCTGCAGGGCACCGGTCTCGTCGCCACCGCCAAGAGCGGTGCTCTCTTCAGCGGCTGCCGCGTCGCCGACCAGGTCGTGCCCGACCCGTCGATCTTCACCATCTCCGTGATGGTCCTCACGATGACCGCGGGTACCTGTGTGGTCATGTGGCTCGGTGAGCTCATCACCGACCGGGGCATCGGCAACGGCATGTCGATCCTGATGTTCATCTCGATCGCCGCCGGCTTCCCGGGCGCCCTGTGGGCCATCAAGGAGAGCGGCAAGCTCGCCAAGGGCTGGATCGAGTTCGGCACCGTCATCCTGATCGGCTTCGTGATGGTGGCCCTCGTGGTCTTCGTCGAGCAGGCCCAGCGGCGCATCCCGGTGCAGTACGCGAAGCGGATGATCGGCCGGCGTTCCTACGGCGGTACGTCCACTTACATCCCGCTGAAGGTGAACCAGGCGGGTGTGATTCCTGTCATCTTCGCGTCGTCGCTGCTCTACATCCCGGCCTTGATCGCCCAGTTCTCCAGCTCCACCGCGGGGTGGAAGACCTGGATCGAAGCCCACTTCGTCAAGGGTGACCACCCCTACTACATCGCTACGTACTTCCTCCTGATCGTGTTCTTCGCCTTCTTCTACGTGGCGATCTCGTTCAACCCCGAGGAAGTCGCGGACAACATGAAGAAGTATGGTGGCTTCATCCCGGGTATCCGGGCTGGTCGACCTACTGCCGAGTACCTGAGCTACGTGCTCAACCGGATCACTTGGCCGGGCTCGCTGTACTTGGGTCTGATCGCTCTTGTGCCGACGATGGCGTTGGCAGGCTTCGGTGGCGCCAATGCCAACTTCCCCTTCGGTGGGACGAGCATCCTCATCATCGTGGGTGTGGGGCTGGAGACCGTGAAGCAGATCGAGAGCCAGCTCCAGCAGCGCAATTACGAAGGGTTCCTCCGCTGATGCGAATCGTCCTCGTCGGACCGCCCGGTGCCGGCAAGGGTACGCAGGCCGCGTTCCTTGCCAAGAACCTGGACATCCCGCACATCTCCACGGGTGACCTCTTCCGTGCCAACATCTCCAAGGGCACGGAGCTGGGTCTCAAGGCCAAGGCGTTCATGGACGCCGGCGACCTGGTACCCGACGAGGTGACCATCGGGATGGCCAAGGACCGGATGGAGCAGCCGGACGCCGCCAACGGCTTCCTGCTCGACGGGTTCCCCCGCAACGTGGCTCAGGCCGAGGCTCTGGACGTGGTCCTGAAGGCCGAGGACATGCAGCTGGACGCGGTGCTGGACCTGGAGGTCCCCGAGGACGAGGTCGTGAAGCGGATCGCGGGTCGCCGCACCTGCCGCAACGACAGCGCGCACGTCTTCCACGTGCTCTACAACCAGCCGAGGACCGAGGGCGTCTGCGACGTCTGCGGCGGCGAGCTCTACCAGCGCCCGGACGACTCCGAGGAGACCGTCCGCAAGCGCCTGGAGGTCTACCACACGCAGACCGAGCCGATCATCGACTACTACCGGGCGCAGAACCTGGTCGTGACGATCGCGGCGCTCGGCAAGGTGGACGAGGTCACCAAGAAGGCGATGGCCGCGCTCGAGAAGTAACCCCGGTTCGTCCGATACGGCCGCGGTGCCCCTCAGGGGCGCCGCGGCCGTATCGTTGTTCTGTTCCCCGTACTCGATGGAAAGGCCGCGGCCACGATGGTGCAGATCAAGACCCCCGAGCAGATCGCGAAGATGCGCGAGGCGGGCCTGGTCGTCGCCGCCATTCACGCGGCGACCCGTGAGGCCGCCGTGCCGGGCGCCACGACCCGTGACCTCGACGAGGTCGCGCGGAAGGTCATCGCCGACCACGGGGCGAAGTCGAACTTCCTCGGGTACGGCGGTTTCCCCGCGACGATCTGCACCTCGGTCAACGAGGTCGTCGTCCACGGCATCCCCGACGACAAGACCGTCCTCAAGGACGGCGACGTCATCTCCATCGACTGCGGCGCGATCGTGGACGGCTGGCACGGCGACGCCGCGTACACGGCCTTCGTGGGCACGGGGCACGCTCCGGAGCTGATCGAGCTCTCCCGGGTGACCGAGGGGTCGATGTGGGCCGGTATCGCCGCCATGAAGCTCGGCAACCGTCTGGTGGACGTGTCGAGGGCGATCGAGACGTACATCAAGCGGCAGCCGCGGCCGGCGGTCGGCGACCACAGCCTCGGCCGGTACGGGATCATCGAGGACTACGGCGGCCACGGCATCGGCACCGAGATGCACATGGACCCGCACCTGCTGAACTACGTCTCCCGCAAGCGCGGCAAGGGCCCGAAGCTGGTCCCCGGCTTCTGCCTGGCGATCGAGCCGATGGTCTCCCTCGGCACCCCGCAGACGGAGGTCCTGAAGGACGACTGGACCGTCATCACCACGGACGGCACCTGGTCCTCCCACTGGGAGCACTCGGTCGCCCTCACGGAGGAGGGCCCGCTGGTCCTGACGGCGGTCGACGGCGGTAAGGCGAAGCTGGCGGAGCTGGGTGTCACGGCGGCGCCGGATCCGCTGGCGTAAGGCGGAAGCCTTGGCGTTGCCGGGCTCGCGGGCGCGGGGCGGAGGCCGGCGGACGGAGTCCGCCGCAGCGGGCCGAAGCTTGTGAGGCGCCCCAGGGCGCCGAGCCCGCGAGGGCTGCGTCGGAGGACGGGTTCCGCTGGCGTAGTGATCTCCTTCCCTGGGCAGACTTCCCGATTCGTCTTTTCCTGGGGCCTGACGTAGACTGATGCGTCGGCTCTCGTGTACCCGTGTGTCCGCACACGGGGGCGGGAGTCGATCAAGGTAGCCGATTCGAAAGGCGAAGCGTGGCCAAGAAGCAAGGTGCCATCGAAATCGAGGGCACCGTGATCGAGTCCCTCCCGAACGCCATGTTCAAGGTGGAGCTCCAGAACGGTCACAAGGTCCTCGCGCACATCTCCGGCAAGATGCGGATGCACTACATCCGAATCCTCCCGGACGACCGGGTCGTCGTGGAGCTCTCTCCGTACGACCTGACGCGTGGCCGGATCGTCTACCGCTACAAGTAGATCTTGCCCGCACCCCGCGTTCTCGCGCGGGTGATGGCACTGACCCGGAGAACCTCACACCCATGAAGGTCAAGCCGAGCGTCAAGAAGATCTGCGACAAGTGCAAGGTGATCCGCCGTCACGGCCGGGTCATGGTCATCTGCGACAACCTGCGCCACAAGCAGCGCCAGGGCTGACGCACGCCGACCGACCTGCATTTCGCAGTTCTTCGCGCGACGCATAGCAATACGTACATACGCAGAGCCCGTCGGACCGTGTTCCACGGTTGACGGCACCTCCGGCGGGGGCCGGGGACCCGGACGTACCACCCTTCGAAGCTTCGGAGGGTCGGCGGTCGGGAGCGGTTCTGCAGCAGACCCCCGAGAACACAGGAGCCATTGAATGGCACGCGTTTCCGGTGTTGACATCCCGCGCGAAAAGCGTGTGGTGGTCGCACTCACCTACGTCTTCGGTATCGGACGTACCCGGTCCGAGGAGATCCTCGCCGCGACCGGCGTGAACCCGTCCACCCGTGTCCGCGACCTTGCCGAGGAAGACCTCGTCAAGATCCGCGAGTACGTGGACGCCAACCTCCAGACCGAGGGTGACCTCCGCCGCGAGATCGCCGCCGACATCCGCCGCAAGGTCGAGATCGGCTGCTACCAGGGTCTTCGCCACCGTCGTGGCCTGCCCGTCCGCGGCCAGCGCACCAGCACGAACGCTCGTACCCGCAAGGGCCCGCGTCGCGCCATCGCCGGCAAGAAGAAGCCGGGCAAGAAGTAGTCCTCAGCGGACGCTTGACCAAGCGGTCTTCGCTGTAGGACCGACCACCTCCCGTAGGAGATATAGATGCCCCCCAAGGGTCGTCAGGGCGCTGCCAAGAAGGTGCGCCGCAAGGAAAAGAAGAACGTCGCTCACGGGCACGCCCACATCAAGAGCACGTTCAACAACACGATCGTCTCGATCACGGACCCCTCGGGCAACGTGATCTCCTGGGCCTCCGCCGGCCACGTCGGCTTCAAGGGCTCGCGCAAGTCGACTCCGTTCGCCGCGCAGATGGCCGCCGAGTCGGCCGCCCGCCGCGCGCAGGAGCACGGCATGCGCAAGGTTGACGTCTTCGTCAAGGGTCCGGGCTCCGGCCGCGAGACCGCGATCCGTTCCCTCCAGGCCACGGGCCTCGAGGTCGGTTCGATCCAGGACGTCACCCCCACGCCGCACAACGGCTGCCGTCCCCCCAAGCGCCGCCGCGTCTGACGCACGGCTGCTTGACCAGGACTTCGGGCGGTACGGCTCTTCGGACCGTACCGCCCGTACCCTTGTAGGTGCTGCATCCCGTCGGGCGTCAAATAGTGGGCGTCCACGACTGAAGGACAAAAGACATGCTGATCGCTCAGCGTCCGTCGCTGACCGAAGAGGTCGTCGACGAGTTCCGCTCCCGGTTCGTCATCGAGCCGCTGGAGCCGGGCTTCGGCTACACCCTCGGCAACTCCCTCCGCCGTACCCTCCTCTCCTCGATCCCGGGTGCCGCTGTCACCAGCATCCGCATCGACGGTGTCCTGCACGAGTTCACCACCGTGCCGGGCGTCAAGGAGGACGTCACCGACCTCATCCTCAACATCAAGCAGCTGGTCGTCTCCTCGGAGCACGACGAGCCGGTCGTGATGTACCTGCGCAAGCAGGGCCCGGGTCTGGTCACCGCCGCCGACATCGCGCCCCCGGCCGGTGTCGAGGTGCACAACCCCGACCTCGTCCTCGCCACGCTCAACGGCAAGGGCAAGCTGGAGATGGAGCTGACCGTCGAGCGCGGCCGCGGCTACGTCTCCGCCGTGCAGAACAAGCAGGCGGGCCAGGAGATCGGCCGTATCCCGGTCGACTCCATCTACTCCCCGGTGCTCAAGGTCACGTACAAGGTCGAGGCGACCCGTGTCGAGCAGCGCACCGACTTCGACAAGCTGATCGTCGACGTCGAGACCAAGCAGGCCATGCGCCCGCGTGACGCCATGGCGTCCGCCGGCAAGACCCTGGTCGAGCTGTTCGGCCTGGCGCGCGAGCTCAACATCGACGCCGAGGGCATCGACATGGGCCCGTCCCCCACGGACGCCGCCCTTGCCGCCGATCTCGCGCTGCCGATCGAGGAGCTCGAGCTCACCGTTCGTTCGTACAACTGCCTCAAGCGCGAGGGCATCCACTCCGTGGGTGAGCTCGTGGCGCGCTCCGAGGCGGACCTGCTCGACATCCGCAACTTCGGTGCGAAGTCGATCGACGAGGTCAAGGCGAAGCTGGCCGGTATGGGCCTCGCGCTGAAGGACTCGCCGCCCGGATTCGACCCGACCGCCGCGGCGGACGCCTTCGGCGCCGACGACGACGCGGACGCCGGTTTCGTCGAGACCGAGCAGTACTAGTAGATCGTCTGCGGGCCGGTTTCGGCTGGTCGCGCAGTTCCCCGCGCCCTGTGGGGCGCGGGGTCTCCGACGGGTGACCGCCCGCTCGGACACTGACATCGGTACCTCATACGGCCGGTGCAGATCACAAGGAGAAACACCATGCCGCGTCCCGCGAAGGGTGCCCGCCTCGGCGGTTCCGCCGCGCACGAGAAGCTGCTCCTCGCCAACCTGGCGAAGTCGCTCTTCGAGCACGGCCGCATCACCACGACCGAGGCCAAGGCCCGTCGCCTGCGTCCGGTCGCCGAGCGCCTCATCACCAAGGCGAAGAAGGGCGACATCCACAACCGTCGCCTCGTGCTGCAGTCGATCACCGACAAGGGCATCGTCCACACGCTCTTCACCGAGATCGCGCCGCGCTACTCCGAGCGCCCCGGTGGCTACACCCGCATCACCAAGATCGGCAACCGTCGTGGCGACAA
The DNA here is from genome assembly GCF_042716635.1 of Streptomyces sp. NPDC058664. Lineage (NCBI taxonomy): Bacteria > Bacillati > Actinomycetota > Actinomycetes > Kitasatosporales > Streptomycetaceae > Streptomyces > Streptomyces sp. NPDC058664. The sequence continues at coordinate 43,643 of NZ_JBHXRW010000018.1, forward strand.
CGCCCCGATGGCCGTGATCGAGCTGGTCGAGGGCGAGATCGCCAAGAAGGCGACCGTCGCCGAGGCCGAGGCCGCCACCGTGCGCGCCGTCAAGGAGGCCGACGCGGCCGCCGAGGCTCCGGCGGAGGAGTCGAAGGACGCGTAAGCGTTCCGACTGTTTCCGTGTGCGGGCCCGTACCCCCTGGGGTGCGGGCCCGTTCCCGTGTGTTTGAGAGGATTTCCAGGTGAGCGATGACGTGCAGGACGGGTTCGTACGGGTACGCCTCGACCTTTCGTACGACGGCAGGGACTTCTCCGGCTGGGCCAAGCAGAAGCAGGGGCAGCGGACCGTTCAGGGGGACATCGAGGCCGCCCTGCGGACCGTGACCCGGTCCAAGGAGACGTACGAGCTGACCGTGGCCGGCCGGACCGACGCCGGGGTCCACGCGCGCGGCCAGGTCGCCCATGTCGACCTGCCCGTCGAGCTGTGGGCCGAGCACCGCGACAAGCTGCTCCGGCGGCTCGCGGGGCGCCTCGCGCACGACGTGCGGGTGTGGAGGGTGGAAGAGGCCCCCGCGGGCTTCAACGCGCGTTTCTCCGCGATCTGGCGCCGGTACGCCTACCGGGTCACCGACGACCCCGGCGGCGTCGACCCGCTGCTGCGCGGGCACGTCCTGTGGCACGACTGGCCCCTCGACATGGACGCCATGAACGAGGCCGCCGCCGCGCTGGTCGGCGAGCACGACTTCGCCGCGTACTGCAAGAAGCGCGAGGGCGCGACCACCATCCGCACGCTCCAGGAGCTGCGCTGGGAGCGGCGCCCGGGCGGTGTGATGGAGGCCACCGTGAAGGCCGACGCCTTCTGCCACAACATGGTCCGCTCGCTGGTCGGCGCCCTGCTGTTCGTCGGCGACGGGCACCGGCCGGTGGAGTGGCCCGGCAAGGTGCTCGCGGCCGGTGTCCGGGACTCGGCCGTGCACGTCGTGCGCCCGCACGGCCTCACCCTCGAAGAGGTCGGCTACCCGGCCGACGAACTCCTGGCCGCCCGCAATCTGGAGGCCAGGAACAAGCGGTCACTCCCCGGGAGCGTTGGCTGCTGCTGAGGCCTGGGCCTTGCCGCGGGCGTAGATCTGGTTGAAGGCGAAGGTGCCGAGGTCGTCGCTGGCCCGGAAGATCGGCTTGTCGGCCGTGGTGACCTTCTCGCCGCTGGTGAAGCCGGCCTGGGTGAAGTAGGCGTAGCGGCCGATCGAGTTCGAGCGGCGCAGGCAGACCGTGGCGCGGCAGAACTCCTTCACGCCCGCGCCGGCCAGCGGGGCGATGCCGCCGGTGGCCTGGTTCTTCGCCCTCAGGGCGGCGGCCTCGGACGGGAAGACGGCCACGCCGACGGTGATCGCCACGCCGTCCCGCACGTAGGTGGCGCGGAGCACCCGCTGGCAGCCGTTCTTCTTCAGGACGGCGCCGAGGCCGCCCTGGGTGACGGCCGCGCAGTTCGTGGTCGCCGAGGTCGCGCCCTTCTTGTACGGGCGCTTGTCCATCGTCAGCTTCCTGCCCGGGAAGAGGCCCTCGGCGGTGAGCGGGGCCTTGTCCTTCTTCGGGTCCGAGATGTAGTCCTTCGGGTTCGGCGGGGGCGGCGGCGCCACCGAGGAGAAGGTCGGCTCGGGGGTGGGGGAGTCCGTGGGGGAGACCGAGACGGTCGGCACCCCGCCGTTCTTGGCCTCGTCGTTCTTCTTGCCGGTGGCCACCACGGCGGTCGCCACGATCGCGCCGACGACGAGCGCGGCCACGACCCCGCCGCCGATCATCAGCCAGCGCTTGCGCCGGTTACGGGAGGCCGAGGCGTCGGCCAGGGCGCCCCAGTCCGGGGTCGAGCCGCCGCCCTGGGCGCCCGGGAAGGGGTCCGGCTGCCCGCCGTACCCCTGCGGGCCCCGGGGCTGTCCGCCGTACCCCTGCTGACCCTGCGGCTGCCCGTACCCCTGCGGCCCCTGCGGCTGCTGCCCGTACCCCTGCTGACCCTGCTGCTGCGGCTCGTGCGGCCACTGCGGTCCCCCAAAGCTCATGCCGCGCATCCTAAACCGGTTGGGCCGAGCCGACGCGGGCGGCGACAATGCACCTCATGGGACATGTCGAGGCCGCGCATCTTGAGTACTACCTTCCCGACGGGAGGGTCCTGCTCGGGGACGCCTCCTTCCGGGTGGGGGAGGGCGCCGTCGTCGCCCTCGTCGGGGCCAACGGCGCCGGCAAGACCACACTGCTCCGGCTGATCTCCGGAGAGCTCCAGCCGCACGGCGGCAGTGTCACGGTCAGCGGCGGGCTCGGCGTGATGCCGCAGTTCGTCGGCTCCGTACGGGACGGGTCTACCGTCCGTGACCTGCTGGTCTCGGTGGCCCAGCCGCGGATCCGGGAGGCCGCGAAGGCCGTCGACGAGGCCGAGCACCTGATCATGACCGTCGACGACGAGGCCGCGCAGATGAAGTACGCGCAGGCCCTCAGCGACTGGGCCGAGGTGCAGGGGTACGAGGCCGAGACCGCGTGGGACATCTGCACCATGGCGGCGCTCGGCGTCCCGTACGAGAAGGCGCAGTTCCGGGAGGTGCGGACGCTCTCCGGCGGCGAGCAGAAGCGGCTGGTCCTGGAGTCCCTGCTGCGGGGCCCCGACGAGGTGCTGCTCCTCGACGAGCCGGACAACTACCTCGACGTGCCCGGCAAGCGGTGGCTGGAGGAGCGGCTCCGGGAGACCCGTAAGACCGTGCTGTTCATCTCGCACGACCGGGAGCTGCTCTCCCGGGCCGCGCAGAAGATCGTCGCGGTCGAGCCCGGCCCGGCCGGTTCGGACGTGTGGGTGCACGGTGGCGGCTTCGACACCTTCCACGAGGCGCGGCGGGAGCGGTTCGCCCGCTTCGAAGAGCTGAAGCGGCGCTGGGAGGAGAAGCACGCCCAGCTGAAGAAGCTGGTCGTCAACCTGCGGCAGGCGGCGTCGGTCAGCCACGACATGGCCTCCCGGTACGCGGCGGCGCAGACCCGGCTGCGGAAGTTCGAGGAGGCGGGGCCGCCGCCGGAGCCGCCGCGCGAGCAGGACATCCGGATGCGGCTGCGGGGCGGGCGCACCGGTGTGCGTGCGGTGACCTGCGAGAACCTTGAGCTGACCGGGCTCATGAAGCCGTTCTCACTCGAGATCTTCTACGGGGAGCGGGTCGCCGTCCTCGGGTCGAACGGGTCGGGCAAGTCACACTTCCTGCGGCTCCTCGCGGGGGACCCGTCGGTCGCCCACACGGGCGACTGGAAGCTCGGCGCGCGGGTCGTGCCCGGGCACTTCGCGCAGACCCACGCGCACCCGGAGCTGGCCGGGCGGCCGCTCGTCGACATCCTGTGGACGGAGCACGCCAAGGACCGGGGCGGGGCGATGTCGGTGCTGCGGCGGTACGAGCTGGAGCGGCAGGGGGACCAGCCCTTCGACAAGCTGTCGGGCGGACAGCAGGCCCGCTTCCAGATCCTGCTCCTTGAACTGGCCGGCACGACGGCGCTGCTGCTCGACGAGCCCACGGACAACCTGGACCTGGAGTCGGCGGAGGCGCTGCAGGACGGGCTCGAGGCGTACGACGGGACCGTGATGGCCGTGACCCACGACCGGTGGTTCGCGAAGTCGTTCGACCGGTACCTGGTCTTCGGGTCGGACGGGGTCGTACGGGAGACGAGCGAGCCGGTGTGGGACGAGCGGCGGGTCGAGCGGGCGCGGTGACCTCGAGCGGTCGGCGGAACTCGACCTCGGGCCACGGTCGGCGGACGGAGTCCGGCGCAGCCGTGCGAGCGCGGTGTGGGGGACAGGTCGAGCGGGTGCGCTGACCTGGTGTCTCGCGGCGTTTTGACCCGTCCGGGGTGGCGCGGGTACTGTTGCGGTTTGTTATGCGTATTGGCTTCGTCGTTCTCGCACGAAGGGCCCTTACGCAGGTTCCCTGGAGCAGTTACCAGTGGCTCGCATACGGGCGGTGCCCCGGCAGTGCAGGCCCCAGCTGCATGATCGCTTCAGGTGTGTCTGGACTCCATCCACTGAAGAAGCGAAGGCTACGAAGTGCGTACGTACAGCCCCAAGCCCGGCGATGTCACTCGCCAGTGGCACATCATCGACGCGCAGGACGTTGTCCTGGGCCGTCTGGCGACCACGGCTGCGAACCTCCTCCGAGGCAAGCACAAGCCCGTCTACGCCCCCCACATGGACATGGGCGACTTCGTCATCATCATCAACGCTGACAAGGTCCACCTGTCCGGCAACAAGAAGACCCAGAAGCTGGCGTACCGCCACTCCGGCTTCCCGGGTGGTCTGCGCTCCGTCCGTTACGACGAGCTGCTCGCCAAGAACCCCGAGAAGGCCGTCGAGAAGGCCATCAAGGGCATGATCCCCAAGAACTCCCTGGGCCGTCAGATGATCTCGAAGCTGAAGGTCTACGCGGGCGAGAACCACCCGCACGCTGCTCAGCAGCCGGTTCCGTTCGAGATCACCCAGGTCGCGCAGTAGTTCCGGCCACACCCCCTAAGAACGAAAGAAATCTGAGGAGAATCGTGGCCGAGACCACCCCTGAGACCCCCGTCGACGAGTTCGAGGGCGTCGAGGAGTACACGACCGAGACCGAGACCGAGCTCGTCGAGGGTGAGTACACCTCCGAGTCGCTCGCTTCCCGCTTCGGCGACCCGCAGCCGGCCGCCGGCCTGGGCCGTCGCAAGAACGCCATCGCCCGCGTCCGGATCGTTCCGGGCACCGGCAAGTGGAAGATCAACGGTCGCACCCTTGAGGACTACTTCCCCAACAAGGTGCACCAGCAGGAAGTCAACGAGCCCTTCAAGGTGCTCGAGCTCGACAACCGCTACGACGTCATCGCCCGCATCGCGGGTGGCGGTGTCTCCGGCCAGGCCGGCGCCCTGCGCCTCGGTGTGGCCCGTGCGCTGAACGAGGCGGACGTCGAGAACAACCGCCCGGCGCTGAAGAAGGCCGGCTTCCTCTCCCGCGACGACCGTGCGGTCGAGCGCAAGAAGGCCGGTCTCAAGAAGGCCCGTAAGGCCCCGCAGTACAGCAAGCGTTAATCACGCCTGCTCGGTCTGCTTTCGTACGCCCCGGCGGCACTGCCCGTGCCGTCGGGGCGTACGTTTTTTCATAACCTTTTTCTCTTTCATCCTCACCTTCATCTTTGATCAGCTCTTTCATCGGCTTGGGCACGTATTTTCGGAGGACAGCTGTGGGACGACTCTTCGGCACGGACGGCGTACGCGGTGTGGCCAACGCGGATCTGACGGCGGAGCTCGCGCTCGGCCTCTCGGTCGCGGCGGCGCACGTGCTCGCGGAGGCGGGCACCTTCGAGGGGCATCGGCCGGTCGCCGTGGTCGGACGTGACCCCCGCGCGTCCGGGGAGTTCCTCGAAGCCGCCGTCGTGGCGGGGCTCGCCAGCGCCGGCGTCGACGTGCTGCGCGTCGGCGTCCTGCCCACCCCGGCCGTGGCCCACCTCACCGGCGTCCTCGGCGCCGACCTCGGCGTGATGCTCTCCGCCAGCCACAACGCCATGCCCGACAACGGCATCAAGTTCTTCGCGCGCGGCGGCCACAAGCTCGCCGACGACCTCGAGGACAGGATCGAGGCCGTCTACGAGGAGCACCGCACCGGCGCCCCCTGGGAGCGCCCGACCGGTGCCGGCGTCGGCCGGGTCCGTGACTACGACGAGGGCTTCGACACGTACGTCGCCCACCTCATCGCCGTCCTCCCCAACCGTCTCGACGGACTGAAGGTCGTCCTCGACGAGGCCCACGGCGCCGCCGCCCGCGTCTCGCCCGAGGCCTTCTCCCGGGCCGGCGCCGAGGTCGTCACCATCGGTGCCGAGCCCGACGGCCTCAACATCAACGACGGCTGCGGCTCCACCCACCTGGAGCTGCTCCGGGCCGCCGTCGTCGAGCACGGCGCCGACCTGGGCATCGCCCACGACGGCGACGCCGACCGCTGCCTCGCCGTGGACGCCGCGGGCAACGAGGTCGACGGCGACCAGATCCTCGCCGTCCTCGCCCTCGCCATGCGCGAGGCCGGGACGCTGCGCGGGGACGCCGTCGTCGCGACCGTCATGTCCAACCTGGGCTTCAAGCTCGCCATGGAGCGCGAGGGCCTGAACCTCGTCCAGACGGCGGTCGGTGACCGCTACGTCCTGGAGTCCATGAAGGAGAACGGCTACGCGCTCGGCGGCGAGCAGTCCGGGCACGTCATCGTCCTCGACCACGCCACCACCGGCGACGGTACCCTCACCGGTCTCATGCTGGCCGCCCGGCTGGCCGCCACCGGCAAGTCGCTCGCGGAGCTGGCGGGGGTGATGGAGCGGCTGCCGCAGATCCTCATCAACGTGAAGGACGTCGACAAGTCGCGCGTCGCCACCTCCGCCGACCTGGCCACCGCCGTCGTCGAGGCCGAGCGCGAGCTCGGCTCGACCGGCCGCGTGCTGCTCCGCTCCTCGGGCACCGAGCCGCTGGTCCGGGTCATGGTCGAGGCCGCGGACATCGAGCAGGCCCGCTCGGTCGCGCAGCGGCTCGCGGACGTGGTGAAGTCCGCGCTGGGCTAGTCTTTCTGAGGCATCGTCATGCGAAGAGGGTCCTCACCGTGCCGGTGGGGGCCCTCCGCCGTCACGGGGCCCTGCCGCCGCCGTGCGCCCCGGGTTCTCAGGCCTTCGGCGTGCGGCGCCGGCGGCCGCGCTGGATGCGCCACAGCAGTTTCTGCCCGTACAGCGTCAGCACTCCGGCCAGCATGATCCCGAAGAGGTTGAGCAGCAGCTGCTCGGTCGACCCCCACATCTGGCCGACGTCCCCGTAGCTGAGCGCCACGGCCGCGTTCGCGCCCGCCGGGACCGTCGTCACCGAGATCGCCACGCCCACGAGCGCACCGGACTTGGCGGAGGTCAGCGAGAGCATGCCGGCCGCGCCCGCCAGCAGCGCCACGACGAAGGAGAACGGGTCGGGCTGCCAGATGAACGCGGTGTTGGGACGGTCCGCGTCCAGCTGCTCCCTGCTGAACAGGTCGAACGCGTCCATCCCCAGACTGAACACCGTCGTCGCCGCGATCGCCGCCGCGAAGCCGACGAGCAGCGCGGTCAGCGACCGCGCCGCCAGCTTCGGGGCCCGCTGCACCACCGCCGTACAGACACCGGCGAGCGGGCCGAACTCCGGGCCGACCGCCATCGCGCCCACGATCAGGACCGCGTTGTCCAGGACGACACCGCAGGCCGCGATCATCGTCGCCAGGATCATGAACGCGCTGTACGTGACGGACAGCGACGACTCCTCGTGGGTCGCCCCCGCCAGCTTGTCCCAGATCACCGCGTCCGCGGGCTCGCCCGGCGCCTCCTCCTCGGCCGCGTCCGCCCGACTGGAGAGGGACAGGTCGATGTTGCCGACGGCGATCGAACCGGCCTGGTCGATCTTCAGCTCGCGCAGCCCGTTCAGGAGCTCGTCACCCGCCTCGCGGGCCACGTCGCACATGACCACGTCGCCGGCCGGGTCCCGGGCCGCGCCCGGCAGCACCACCAGGTGGGCGGTGCCCACCGTCGACTCGACGAGCTTGACGGCGGCCGGGGTGCGCTCGGGCGGGACGATCATCCGGAGATGCAACATGCGGAAGAGCTTACGGACGGCCGGGGCGTACGGAAGGTCAGAGCTTGCGGAGACTCAGCCGCTGCACCTTGTGGTCGGGGCCCTTGCGGACCACCAGGGTCGCCCGGCCCCGGGTGGGCGCCACGTTCTCCAGGAGGTTCACCTTGTTGATGGTCCGCCACATCGTGCGGGCGTAGTCGAGGGCCTCCTCCTCGGAGACCCGCGTGTAGCGCTGGAAGTACGAGGAGGGGTTCTGGAACGCGGTGTCGCGCAGCTTGCGGAAGCGGTTGAGGTACCAGCGCTCGATGTCCTCGGGCCGCGCGTCCACGTACACCGAGAAGTCGAAGTAGTCGGCGAGGCCGACGCGGGTCCGGCCGTCCTTGCCGGGCAGGGCCGGCTGGAGGACGTTCAGCCCCTCCACGATCAGGATGTCCGGGCGGCGGACGACGAGCCGCTCGTCGGGCACCCGGTCGTAGATCAGGTGCGAGTAGACCGGGGCCGTGACCTCCTCCTTGCCGGCCTTGATGTCCGCGACGAACCGGGTCAGGGCCCGGCGGTCGTACGACTCGGGGAAGCCCTTGCGGGACATGAGGCCGCGGGCCTTCAGCTCCTCCATCGGGTAGAGGAAGGCGTCCGTGGTCACCAGCTCCACGCGGGGGTGCTCGGGCCAGCGGGCCAGCAGGGCCTGGAGGAGGCGGGAGACCGTCGACTTGCCGACGGCGACCGAACCCGCGACCCCTATGACGAAGGGGGTGCCGCGCTGCTCCGCGCTCTCGCCGAGGAAGGTGTTGAGGGCGCCGCGCAGACCGCTGGTGGCCTGCACGTACAGGTTGAGCAGCCGGGAGAGGGGGAGGTAGATGTCCCGTACCTCGTCGAGGTCGATCACGTCCCCGAGACCGCGGAGCCGCTCGACCTCGTCGGCGGAGAGGGGGAGGGGCGTCTTGTCCCGCAGGTCGCTCCACTCGGCCCGGGTGAGGTCGACGTAGGGGGTCGCCTCGGAGGGGCGGCGGGGCCCGGAGCCGTTGCGGGGGCCGTCTCCGGGGGCGGGGCCGGTCCCGTGGGCGGGGCCGTTCCCGTCGGGGACGTCCCCGTCAGGGCTTCGTGGCGGCGAAGTGATCACCCCGCCATTGTCGGGGGTCGGCGGCCTTCGTGGGTCGTGGGGTGGGTCACGCGACAAAAGCCGTTGTCCGCCCCCTCCTCTAGGGTGATCATGTCGTTGCCGCGTGTCTCAGCACTTCACGCGGGGGGAGCCGCCGGCCGGCGGCACGAAGAGAAGCAGAGAGCCACCACCCATGCGTACGTCCGCCAGAACCGCCCCCGTCGCCGTCACCGCCGTCTCCCTCGCGCTGCTCCTCACCGCCTGCGGGGGCGGGAAGGAGAGCGACGACCAGGGCAAGGACAGCGCGCCCGGCGCCTCCGCCACGTCCGACGCGCCCGCGGCCAAGGCACTGTCCGCCGCCGAGCTGGACAAGCTGATCGTCGAGACGGCGGACGTCAAGGGCCACAAGGTGCAGAAGACCGGGACCGGCGACATCGTGTCGGCGGACAAGGTCACCACCGAAAAGGCCGCCTGCGCGCCGATCGCCCACGCCATGTCCTTCATCTCGCCCGGCTCACCCGCCGCCTCGGCGCAGCGCAAGGTGATGGCGGAGCCGAAGAAGAGCGCGACGGCCTCGCCGGAGGACGCGCTCCTCGGCGGGCTCGGCGTCCACGTGACGGCGGTGACGCTCGGCTCGTACGACGGGCAGGGTGCCCAGGAGGCCTTCGCCTCGGTGAAGACGGCCGGCACCGAGTGCGCCGGCGGTTTCACGGTGGGCCACCTCAAGGAGAAGACGAAGGTCAGCAAGGTCGAGCCGGTGAGCGTCACCGCCGGTGACGAGGCGGTCGCGTTCACCGTCACCAGCGACATGGAGGGCAGGCCCTTCGTCAGCAAGCTCGTCGTCTTCCGCAAGGGCAACGCGCTCGCGTCGTTCTCGACCATCAGCTTCGCCCCCGAAGGCGTCAAGGAGCTGCCGACGGCCGTCATCGACGCGCAGGCCAAGAAGCTGGGCTGACGCCGGGACCGGTGGGGGCGCGCGGAGGCACGGGTCGGTGTCAGGGCCGGCGGGCGCGCGGCGGCGACCGGCCGACGCGCGCCCGCCGAACCCGGCTGACTCCGGCCCTCCGGCCGTCTTCCGCCCTACGCTTCCGTCATGTGTGGAATCGTGGGATACGTCGGCAGGCAGTCGGCGCTTGATGTGGTGGTCGCGGGTCTCAAGAGGCTCGAATACCGAGGCTACGACTCGGCCGGTGTCGCCGTGCTCTCCGACGGAGGGCTGGCCGCGGCCAAGAAGGCGGGCAAGCTCGTCAACCTGGAGAAGGAGCTCTTGGAGCGGCCGCTCGTCGGCGGGTCCGTGGGCATCGGACACACCCGCTGGGCCACCCACGGTGGGCCGACCGACGCCAACGCGCACCCGCACCTGGACAACGCGGGCCGCGTCGCCGTCGTCCACAACGGCATCATCGAGAACTTCGCCGCCCTGCGCGAGGAGCTCGCCGAGCGCGGTCACGACCTGGTCTCCGAGACGGACACCGAGGTCGTCGCCCACCTCCTCGCCGAGGAGTTCTCCTCCGTCGGCGACCTGGCGGAGGCCATGCGGCTCGTGTGCCGGCGGCTCGACGGGGCGTTCACCCTGGTCGCCGTGCACGGCGACCAGCCCGACGTCGTCATCGGCGCCCGCCGCAACTCGCCGCTCGTCGTCGGCGTCGGCGAGGGCGAGAACTTCCTCGCCTCCGACGTGTCCGCCTTCATCGCCCACACCCGCTCGGCCATCGAACTCGGCCAGGACCAGGTCGTCGAGCTGACCAGGGACGGCGTCACCGTCACCGACTTCGACGGGGTGCCCGCCGACGTACGGGCCTACCACGTGGACTGGGACGCCTCCGCCGCCGAGAAGGGCGGCTACGACTACTTCATGCTCAAGGAGATCGCCGAGCAGCCCAAGGCAGTCGCCGACACCCTCCTCGGCCGGATCGACGGCGCGGGCCGGCTCGCCCTCGACGAGGTGCGCATCCCGGGCCACGTCCTCCGCGAGGCCGACAAGGTCGTCGTCATCGCCTGCGGCACCGCCTTCCACGCCGGGCTCATCGCCAAGTACGCCATCGAGCACTGGGCCAGGATCCCCTGCGAGGTCGAGCTCGCCAGCGAGTTCCGCTACCGGGACCCGATCCTCGACCAGCGGACCCTCGTCATCGCCATCTCCCAGTCCGGCGAGACCATGGACACCCTCATGGCGCTCCGGCACGCCCGCGATCAGGGCGCGAAGGTCCTCGCCGTCTGCAACACCAACGGCTCGACCATCCCCCGCGAGTCGGACGCCGTGCTCTACACGCACGCCGGACCCGAGGTCGCCGTCGCGTCCACGAAGGCCTTCCTCACCCAGCTCGTCGCCTGCTACCTCCTCGCCCTCTATCTGGGACAGGTGCGCGGCACCAAGTGGGGCGACGAGATCCGGGCGGTCGTCCGCGAACTCGCCAGGATCGGCGACGAGGTCGAGCGGGTCCTGGAGACCATGGAGCCGGTACGGGCCCTCGCCCGCTCCCTCGCCCACAAGAACACCGTCCTCTTCCTCGGCCGGCACGTGGGCTACCCGGTCGCCCTCGAAGGCGCCCTGAAGCTCAAGGAGCTCGCCTACATGCACGCCGAGGGCTTCGCGGCGGGAGAGCTCAAGCACGGGCCGATCGCACTCATCGAGGAGGACCTGCCGGTCGTCGTCGTGGTGCCCTCGCCGAAGAGCCGCTCCGTCCTCCACGACAAGATCGTCTCCAACATCCAGGAGATCCGGGCGCGCGGGGCGCGGACCATCGTGATCGCGGAGGAGGGCGACGAGGCCGTCGTCCCGTACGCCGACCACCTCGTCCGGATCCCGGCCACGCCTACGCTGCTCCAGCCGCTGGTCTCCACGGTGCCGCTCCAGGTCTTCGCCTGCGAGCTCGCCACCGCGCGGGGCAACGAGGTCGACCAGCCGCGCAACCTGGCCAAATCCGTGACTGTGGAGTGAGTGGGAAATGATCATTGGGGTGGGGATCGACGTGGCGGAGATCGACCGTTTCGCCACGTCGATCGAACGGACACCGGGGCTGCTCCAGCGCCTCTTCGTCGAACGGGAGCTGCTGCTCCCCAGCGGTGAACGGCGCGGGCCCGCCTCGCTCGCGGTGCGGTTCGCCGCGAAGGAGGCGCTGGCGAAGGCGCTCGGCGCGCCGGGCGGGCTGCACTGGACGGACGCCGAGGTGTACGTCGAGGACACCGGGCAGCCGCGGGTGCGGGTGCGGGGGACGGTGGCGGCGCGGGCGGCGGAGCTGGGCGTCAAGCACTGGCACGTCTCGCTCAGCCATGACGCGGGGGTGGCCTCGGCGGTGGTGATCGCCGAGGGGTGACGCGGACACGCGGTCACAGGGGCCGTGCGGCGCGCGACTGCCGGGACCGGCGTCCGGGGGTGAGTGCCGAGCGCCTCCGGGGGTGTCAACCCGCCTCCCCGGGCAGGGGCTTGAGGACTGCGGCAGACTGCTGACCATGCGTACCGCTCACCGCGTGGAGACCGTCCGGGCCGCCGAGGCCGCCCTCATGGCCCGACTGCCCGAAGGCGCCCTCATGGCACGGGCCGCCGCCGGGCTCGCCGCCGCCTGCTGCGGACTGCTGCCGCGGGTGTACGGAGCGAGGGTCGTCCTCCTCGTCGGCAGCGGCGACAACGGCGGCGACGCGCTGTACGCCGGCGCCCGGCTCGCCCGGCGCGGCGCCGGAGTCACCGCCGTCCTGCTCGGCGACCGCGCCCACGTCGGCGGACTCGCGGCGCTCCGGGCGGCGGGGGGCCGGATCGCCGACGACCCGTTCGAACCCCTCGCCGGTGCCGACCTCGTCCTCGACGGCATCACCGGCATCGGGGGGCGCGGCGGACTCCGGCCCGACGCCGTCCCCGTCGCCCGGGCCGCACGCGGCTCCGACGCCGTCGTCGTCGCCGTCGACCTGCCGAGCGGGGTCGACGCGGACACGGGCGAGGTGACAGGAGAGGCGTTGCGGGCCGATGTGACGGTGACCTTCGGGGCGTACAAGCCGGGGCTGCTCGTCGACCCCGCACGGGAGTACGCGGGCGCGCTGCGGCTCGTCGACATCGGAATCGGCGCCGAACTGCCGGGCGTGCCCGACCTGGAGGCGCTCCAGCACCAGGACGTGGCGCGGCTGCTGCCCGTACCCGGCGCCGAGAGCGACAAGTACCGGCGCGGAGTCCTCGGTGTCGTCGCCGGATCCGCCCGCTACCCGGGCGCGGCCGTCCTCGCCGTCGAGGGGGCGCTGCGGGGCGGGGCGGGAGCCGTGCGGTACGTCGGGCCCGCGGCCGGGGCGGTGATCGCCCGGCATCCCGAGACGCTCGTCCACGCGGGGCCGCCCTCCGCGGCGGGGCGCGTGCAGGCCTGGATGATCGGACCCGGGCTCGGTGACGAACCGGGTATCGAGGAGGTCCTCGCCTCGGAGGTTCCGGTCCTCGTGGACGCCGACGGACTGCGGGGCCTGGACCCGGCTCTCGTACGGGCCCGCCCGGCACCGACCCTCCTCACCCCGCACGCCGGGGAGGCGGCGGCGCTGCTCGGCGTGGCCCGCGAGGAGGTGGAGGCGGGGCGGCTCGCGGCGGTACGGGAACTGGTGGGGCGGTTCGGGGCGACGGTGCTGCTCAAGGGCTCGACGACGCTGGTGCACGGGCCCGGCGGCGGCCCCGTACGGGTGAACCCCACCGGGACCGGCTGGCTGGCCACCGCCGGCAGCGGCGACGTCCTCTCCGGCCTCGCCGGCTCCCTCCTGGCGGCGGGCCTGCCGCCGGTGGACGCGGCCTCGTGCGCCGCGTACCTGCACGGGCTCGCGGCCCGGCGGGTGTCGGAGGGCCGGGGGCCGGTGACGGCGTCGGAGGTGGCGGGGGCGGTGGGGGACGTGTGGCGGGACGTGACGGTCGACGCGTAGGCCCTGCGGGGGCCTGCGGGCGGGGATCCCCCACCCCACCCCTTCCCGAAACCCTGCCGGGGGCGGGTGGGGGGCGTGCCCGGGGGCTCGGCCCCCGGCCCCTCGCCGTGTCCGTTTCACGGCGCAGCCGTTGCGCTTCCCCCGTCGCTCATGGCCGGGTCGGGGTGGACGGGTGCGGCCCTGGGGTCGGTCGGGGCCCCCGCTCGGGCGAATTCGTTGCCCCGGCTGCCTTTCCCGGCGTGCTCGGCGGGGTGGGTGGGGTTTGGGTGGGTGGGGTGATCAGTCGGAGAAGCAGAAGCCGTGTCGCGTCGTTGTCGTTCGCTCTCGCCGCCGCGCTCGCGGTCGGACCCGTCGCCCTCGCCGATGAGCCCGGGGCCGAGCCCGGACCCGGACCCGGGGCCGTGGCCGGTGCCGACGGGGACGTGCTCGTGCCCGGTGTGGCCGGGGGCGGGCGGAGCGAGTACCCGATGGATACGCCCGATCAGGTGCTGCCGCCGTTGCGGTCCGAGGGGGGCGTACCCGTGCCCGAGCCGGAGGGGGAGGCCGACGGGCTGGTCGAGTACATGCCCCGGAGTGCCGTCGGGGACGCCTGTACCGCCACCACCGGGACGCACCAGCGGCAGGTCGAGCGGCTGTTGAAGCTCCGTGTCGACGGGAAGCAGTCCGCCGCCGACTGCCGGGCGATCCGCGCCTTCCAGGTCAAGGAGAAGATCAAACCGGCCAACGGGTACGCCGGACCCGTCACCTGGGCCAGGGCCGAGCTGCTCGCCGCCCGGAAGGACCTCGACCCCGGCCGGCGCTGCCCGGTGAAGAAGTACACCGTGGCCTGCGTCGACCTCGACCGGCAGCTCATGTGGGTCCGCAAGGACAAGAAGGTCACGTTCGCCGTCGTCAACATCCGGAGCGGACGGCCCGGGTACGCGACCCGTACCGGCTGGCACTCCGTCTACTGGCGGAACAAGGACCACTGGTCCTCCATCTACGACACCCCCATGCCGTACGCCCAGTTCTTCGACGGCGGCCAGGCCTTCCACGCCGTCTACGGGCAGCTCGCCACGCCCACCGGCAGCCGCGGCTGCGTCAATCTCGGCTATGGGGGCGCCCGGAAACTCTGGGACGTGCTGCGCAAGGGTGACCGGGTCTACATCTGGGGAAAGCGGCCCGGTGGCTGACACCTGAGAGACTGGGCGCGATGACTGAGACACCGCCGCCCCGCAGAGCCCGCGCCGAGATCGACCTCGGCGCGCTGCGTGCGAACGTCCGCACGCTGCGCGCCCGCGTCGCCCCCCATGTCCGGATCATGGCCGTGGTCAAGGCCGACGCGTACGGACACGGCGCCGTCCGGTGTGCCCGCGCCGCCCTGGACGCGGGCGCGGACTGGCTCGGGACGGCCACGCCGCACGAGGCGCTCGCGCTGCGGGCCGCCGGGATCGTCGACGTGCCGGTCATGTGCTGGCTCTGGACGCCCGGGGATCCGTGGGACCGGGGGATCGAGGCCGGCCTCGACATGTCCGTGAGCGGGATGTGGGCCCTGGAGGAGGTTCTCGACGCGGCCAGGAGGACCGGGGGGACCGCCCGTATCCAGCTCAAGGCCGACACCGGGCTCGGGCGCAACGGCTGCCAGCCCGCCGACTGGCCCGAGCTCGTGGAAGCGGCGCTGAAGGGGGAGGCCGACGGTCTCGTCAAGGTCACCGGGCTCTGGTCGCACTTCGCGTGCGCCGACGAGCCCCACCACCCCTCCATCGCCGCCCAGCTCGACGTCTTCCGCTCGATGCTCGACCACGCCGAGCGGGCCGGTGTCGCCCCCGAGGTCCGGCACATCGCCAACTCGCCCGCCACCCTCACCCTCCCCGAGGCCCACTTCGACCTGGTCCGGCCCGGCATCGCGCTGTACGGCGTCTCGCCGAGCCCCGAGCTCGGCACCGCCGCCGAGCTCGGACTGAAGCCGGTCATGTCGCTGAAGGGCAGCGTCGCGCTCGTCAAGCGGGTGCCGGGCGGGCACGGGGTGAGTTACGGGCACCACTACGTCACCGAGGGCGAGACCACCCTCGGGCTCGTTCCCCTCGGCTACGCCGACGGCGTCCCCCGGCACGCCTCGGGCCGCGGTCCCGTCCTCGTCGACGGCACGGTCCGCACGGTCGCCGGACGGGTCGCCATGGACCAGTTCGTCGTCGATCTCGGCGGGGACGAGCCCGCGCCGGGCACCGAGGCCGTGCTCTTCGGTTCCGGCGAGGGGGGCGAGCCGACCGCCGAGGACTGGGCGGTGGCCGCCGACACCATCGCGTACGAGATCGTCACCCGGATCGGCGCGCGCGTCCCGCGCGTGTACCTGGGCGAGTAGGGGGGCCGACGTGGTCGAGGCAGGCGGTACGGGCACCACCAGCTGGCGGCGCGCCGGGTTCGCCGGCGCCGCGATAGGCGTCCTGGCCGCCGGCGCGGCCGCCGGGGTCGCCGTCGAGCGGCTCACCGTCGGCCGCTCCGTACGCCAGAAGGCGCGGCTCGCGCTCGACGCCACCGGCCCGTACGGCGGTCTGCGCGGGACCCCCGGCCGGGCGCTCGCCGACGACTCGACCGTCCTGTACTACGAGGTGGACGAGGTCGAGGCGGACGCCCCGCCCGCCCGCCGCCGCCGGCTCTTCGGACGCAAGGAGCCCGCGCCCGTCACCGTCGTCTTCAGCCACGGCTACTGCCTCAACCAGGACTCCTGGCACTTCCAGCGGGCGGCGCTGCGCGGTCTCGTCCGTACCGTCCACTGGGACCAGCGCAGCCACGGCCGCTCCGGCCTCGGCGTCTCCCAGGGCGGCCCCGGCGCGGTGTCCGTCTCCATCGACCAGCTGGGCCGCGACCTCAAGGCGGTGCTCGACGTCGCCGCGCCGGAGGGCCCGCTCGTCCTCGTCGGGCACTCGATGGGCGGCATGACGATGATGGCGCTCGCCGACCGCTATCCGGAGTTCGTCCGCGAGCGGGTGGTCGGCGCGGCCTTCGTCGGCACCTCGGCGGGGAAGCTGGCGGAGGTGTCGTACGGGCTGCCGATGGCCGGCGTGAACGCCGTCCGCCGGGTCCTGCCGGGCGTGCTGCGGGCGCTCGGCGCCCAGGCGGAGCTGGTCGAGAGGGGCCGCAGGGCGACCGCGGACCTGTTCGCGGGGCTGATCAAGAAGTACTCGTTCGCGTCGAGGGACGTGGACCCGGCGGTGGCCCGCTTCGCGGAGCGGATGATCGAGTCGACCCCGATCGACGTCGTCGCCGCCTTCTACCCGGCCTTCGCCGAGCACGACAAGGCCGCCGCCCTGCCCGTCTTCCGGGACCTGCCGGTGCTCGCGCTCGCCGGGGACAACGACCTGGTGACGCCCAGTTCCCACACCGAGGCCATCGCCGATCTGCTCCCCGACGCGGAACTCGTCATAGTCCCCGACGGGGGCCATCTGGTGATGCTGGAGCACCCGGAGGCGGTCACCGACCGCCTCGCCGACCTGCTGGTACGGGCCGGGGCCGTCCCCGGGACGGCGGTGGCGACGGTCACGGCGGCGGAGCCGGACATCCGCAACGACTAAATTGGCGTGCATGGAAGCAGCGCACCCGCCCGTCTCCGGCGCCACCCTCTCCGTCGACTCCCCCCAGCAGATGCAGGAGCTCGGCCGACGCCTCGCGAAGATCCTCCGTCCCGGCGACCTCGTCATGCTCACCGGCGAGCTCGGCGCCGGGAAGACCACCCTGACCCGGGGCCTCGGCGAGGGGCTCGGGGTGCGGGGCGCCGTCACCTCCCCGACCTTCGTCATCGCCCGCGTCCACCCGTCCCTGACCGGCGGCCCGGCCCTCGTGCACGTGGACGCGTACCGCCTCGGCGGCGGTCTCGACGAGATGGAGGACCTCGACCTGGACGTCTCGCTGCCCGAGTCGGTGATCGTCGTCGAGTGGGGTGACGGCAAGGTCGAGGAGCTGACCGACGACCGGCTGCACCTCCTGATCCACCGGGTGACCGGCGACACCGACGACGACCGGCGCACGGTCGTCCTGCGCGGGATCGGCCCGCGCTGGGCCGACGAGGACCTGGGTGCGCTCTGACCCGGCTGACCTGGGTGCGCTCCGAGGGCCGGGAGGCGGAGACGTAGATTCCGACAACGCGTCGGGAAGGTGTTGCGTCGTTCGCACGTGCCGTGGTGACATGGATGCACGAGCTGGTTAGGTCTACCTAACCTACGGGAGGCATGCATGGCGACGCCGAAGCGCGCGGAACACATCCGGGACCACGTCTCGATGAGTGAGCTGCTGGCGTCCTGCGTGGCCGCCCAGACCCTCTCGACCCCGCCCCGGATCCGGCCGGAGCGGGAAGAGGAGGGGCTGGAAGGGCCCGACGGAGGGCTGCGGCCGCAGGACGTGCGGGACGCGCGGGACGAGGCCGCGTAGGACGGTGGCGGCAGGACGCCGATGATCCGGGCGTACGGCCGTCGTCGACGCCGGTCACCGGGCGTACGGTCACTGTCGGCGTCGGCGTCGGTCGCTCGGGCATACGGTTGCCGTCACCGCCGTCACCGCCGTCACCGCCGTCACCGCCGTCACCACGGCTCAGGCGACGACGACGACCTTCGCGCCGATCACCGCGAACATCCACAGCGCGTCCCCGTCGGCCCGCTTCATGCGGATGCCGCCCGTCTTCCTCGTCGGGTCCGGGCTCGGCGTCGAGCCGTCGACCGCCGCGCTGAAGCCGATCGCCACGTCCTCGGCCGTCGCGAACCGCACCACGTGCTCGATCTGCACGCCGTCCGAGCCGCGGACCGAGCCCGAACGGGACGTCACCTTGTACGCCCCGGGCAGCGGGTCCACCGTGCTCGGCATCACCGTGAACGTACGGGTCGCCCTGCCCTTCGCGTCGACCAGCCACACCCGGCGGTCGGCGAGCGCGTACACGACCCGCTCGCCGCTGCCCGAGTTCACCGGGATCGCGAGCGGGTTCCTCGCGGGCTGCTTCGGGCCGCCGCTCGGCGAGACCGACGGGGCGGTCGTGCCCGGCGTCCGAGGCTTCTGCGCCAGATCGGCGGGGACGTTGGCCGAGGCCTGGTACGCGAGGAAGGCGACCGCGGCGACGGCCGCCGCCGTGAGCCCGGCCACGAATCCCGAGCTGCTCCGTGCCACCGTGCCCACCTCTCGTACGAACGTATCGAAGGGTGACGGTAGCAGCCGGGGGAGCGGGGGGCCGGGCACCGTGCCCGGGAGCCGTAGGCTGTTCGCGTGCTGTTGCTCGCCATGGATACCGCCACCCCCGCCGTCACCGTCGCCCTCCACGACGGCGAGGCCGTCGTCGCCTCGTCGGGTCAGGTCGACGCCCGCCGCCACGGGGAGCTGCTGCTGCCCGCCGTCGACCGGGTCCTCAAGGAGGCCGGGCTCACGCTCGACGCGCTCACCGGCGTCGTCGTCGGTGTCGGCCCCGGCCCGTACACGGGCCTGCGCGTCGGCCTCGTCACGGCCGCGACCTTCTCCTCCGCCCTCGGCGTGCCGGTCCACGGCCTCTGCACCCTCGACGGCCTCGCGTACGCCTCCGGCATCGACGGTCCCTTCGCCGTCGCCACGGACGCGCGGCGCAAGGAGGTCTACTGGGCGCGGTACGACGACTCCCGCACGCGCGTCACCGACGCGGCCGTCGACCGGCCCGCCGACATCGCCGAGCGGCTCGCCGGCCTCCCGGTCGTCGGCGCGGGCGCCCGCCTCTACCCCGAGGCCTTCCCCGACGCCCGCGACCCCGAGCACCAGTCGGCGGCGGCGCTCGCCGCGCTCGCCGCGGAGAAGCTGACGGCCGGCGGGGACGGCTTCCTCGACCCGCTGCCGATGTACCTGCGCCGCCCCGACGCGCAGGTGCCGAAGAACTACAAGGTGGTCACACCCCAGTGACCGGCGCCGTGGAACTGCGCGAGATGCGCTGGTGGGACATCGCGCCGGTGCTGACCCTCGAGGACGAGCTGTTCCCCGAGGACGCCTGGTCGGCGGGGATGTTCTGGTCGGAGCTCGCGCACGCGCGCGGACCGCGGGCCACCCGCCGCTACATCGTCGCGGAGGACGGTGAGGGGCGGCTCGTCGGCTACGCCGGGCTCGCCGCCGCCGGCGGACTCGGCGACGTGCAGACGATCGCCGTCGCCCGCGACCAGTGGGGCACCGGCCTCGGCGCCCGGCTCCTCACCGAACTCCTCAAGGAAGCCACCGCCTTCGAGTGCGACGAGGTGCTCCTCGAAGTGCGCGTGGACAACGTCCGGGCCCAGAAGCTCTACGAGCGCTTCGGTTTCGAGCCCATCGGTTTCCGGCGCGGCTACTACCAGCCCGGAAACGTGGACGCGCTCGTGATGCGACTGACCGTTCAAGGAACCGGGACCGAGATCTGATGTCCGTACCGACTCGTGGCCGGGGCGCGTCGACCCCCGGCCGGGCCGTACCGACCCCCGGCCGGGCCGTACCGACTCGTGGCCGGGCCGTACCGGCCTACGGCCGGGGCGTATCGACCCACGGCCGGGCCGCGCCGACCCACGGCCGGACCGCGCCGACTCATGACTGGACCGTACCGACTCATGGCTGGAATGACTGATGGCTGCTGACGAACCGCTCGTACTCGGCATCGAGACCTCCTGTGACGAGACCGGCGTCGGCATCGTCCACGGGACCACGCTCCTCGCCGACGCCGTCGCCTCCAGCGTCGACACCCACGCCCGCTTCGGCGGCGTCGTGCCCGAGATCGCCTCCCGCGCCCACCTGGAGGCGATGGTCCCGACGATCGAGCGCGCCCTCAGGACGGCCGGTATCTCCGCCAGGGACCTCGACGGCATCGCCGTCACCGCAGGACCCGGCCTCGCGGGCGCCCTGCTCGTCGGCGTCTCGGCCGCCAAGGCCTACGCCTACGCCCTCGGCAAGCCGCTCTACGGCGTCAACCACCTCGCCTCCCACATCTGCGTCGACCAGCTGGAGCACGGCAAGCTGCCCGAGCCGACGATGGCCCTGCTCGTCTCCGGCGGCCATTCCTCGCTGCTGCTCTCCGCCGACATCACCTCCGACGTGCGCCCCCTCGGCGCCACCATCGACGACGCGGCCGGCGAGGCCTTCGACAAGATCGCCCGCGTCCTCGACCTCGGCTTCCCCGGCGGACCGGTCATCGACCGGCTCGCCAAGGAGGGCGATCCGGCCGCCATCGCGTTCCCGCGCGGCCTGAGCGGCTCCAGGGACCCCGCGTACGACTTCTCCTTCTCCGGTCTCAAGACCGCCGTGGCCCGCTGGATCGAGGCCAAGCGGGCGGCCGGCGAGGAGGTGCCGGTACGGGACGTGGCCGCGTCCTTCCAGGAGGCGGTCGTCGACGTGCTCACCCGCAAGGCCGTCCGGGCCTGCAAGGACGAGGGCGTCGACCATCTGATGATCGGCGGCGGCGTCGCCGCCAACTCGCGCCTGCGGGCCCTCGCCGAGGAGCGCTGCGAGCGGGCCGGCATCCGGCTGCGGGTGCCGCGTCCCGGCCTGTGCACGGACAACGGCGCCATGGTCGCGGCCCTCGGCTCCGAGATGGTCGCCCGCAACCGGCCGGCCTCCGACCTGGAACTGTCGGCGGACTCGTCGCTTCCGGTGACGGACCCGCACGTGCCGGGGAATCACGCGCACGACCACGACCACGACCACGTGCACGAGGTCAGCAAGGAGAACCTGTACCCGTGACCACCGTGACGCTCATGTGGGAGGCGCGGGCCGCCCAGGGCCGGGGCGCCGAGCTCCTGGAGTGGGCCAGGGCCCAGGTCCTCCCGTACGAGCCGGTGCGCCGGGAGATCCTCCGCGCCCCCCAGGACCGGGTCCTCGTCCTCACCTGGTGGGAGACGGCGTCGTTCGACGCGGAGCTGCCCGAGCTTCCGGAGCCGGACGCGGAGCTGATCACCCGTCCGGTCCACCGCTGGCGCTTCGAATCGGTGGAATAGGCGAGGCCGGATCGGTGGAACGGGCGAGACTCGAGCAACCTTTCGACCCGGGCGGGCATCCCACAACGCGTGAAGAAGACGATCGCGCTGTGGGCGGCCCTCACCGCCGCCACCCTCCTGGTGACCGGCTGCGCGGCGGAGGACCCCGTCGCGCACGCCCCGAGGACGCCGGCCGGGCACGAGGGGGGTCCCTCGGCGGACGAGACCGCCGGAGGGAACACCGGAGGCCGTGCCGCCGGTGACCGTGCCGCCGGTGACAAGGCGCCCGGGGCGCCCGCAGCCCCCGACGCGGCCCCCGGGGCCGCGGGCGCCGCCGCCGCGTACCGCAAGTGGGGTCTCGAGCCCTTCGCGCCGCCGCCGGCCCCGCCCGCGACCAAGCCGGTCGTCCGGCCGCCCGGCGGCCCGGTCCCCGTCATCAGCGACATCCCCACCACCGAGAAGATCGTCTTCATCACGATCGACGACGGGGCGGAGAAGGACCCCGAGTTCGTCACGATGATGAAGGACCTCAAGGTCCCGGTCACGATGTTCCTCACCGACTCGGCCATCCGCGCCGACTACGCCTACTTCGCGCCGCTCGTCGCCCAGGGCCACGGCCTCGCCAACCACACCCTCACCCACCCGAACCTGCGCACCCTCTCCCAGGACGCCCAGCGCCGGGAGATCTGCGGTCAGCAGACGAAGCTGAAGAACCGTTACGGTCAGGCCCCGCGACTCTTCCGCCCGCCCTACGGCAACTGGAACGAGGCCACGCGCGCGGCGGCCGGCGAGTGCGGCGTCGACGCGATCGTGCTGTGGCGCGAGTCCATGCAGATCAAGAACATGCAGTACCAGCGCGGCGACCGGAAGCTGCGTCCCGGCGACATCATCCTGGCCCACTTCCGGGGCCCGTCCGAGCTCAAGGGCCGGACGATGACGGAGATGACGGCCACCATGCTGCGCCGCATCCAGGAGCAGGGCTTCACCGTGGCCCGGCTCGAGGACTACGTGTAGGAAATTCCCCGGGCGTGGTGTCGATGCGGGCCCGGCCCGTTCGACGTATGTGTGGAAGGCGGGGAACGGCCCCGCCACCGCACCCCCGAGGAGCCGTCATGCCCCGCTTCCTGTCCCTCGTCCGGATCGAGGAGAACACCATCGACATGGAGAGCGCCGACCCCGGCTTCGAGGAGCGCATGGGCGCGCTCTTCGAGGAGATCAGCAAGGCCGGCGCCATGGTGGACACGGCCGGGCTCAGGCCGACCGCCGAGGCCACCCGGATCACCTGGTCGGACGGGAAGCTGTCGTACACCGACGGACCGTTCACCGAGACCAAGGAGGTCGTCGGCGGCTACGCCATGCTCCAGTGCAAGGACATGGCCGAGGCCGTCGAGTGGGGGAAGCGCTTCCTGGCCGTCCACCCGCCGCACTGGAAGGTCGGCCTGGAGGTCCGCGAGGTCGAGGAGATGCCGGAGGGCTGACCCGTACGGATGCCGGAGGGCCGGCCCGGCCGCACTGTCCGACCCCTGTGCTGTCATGTGGGACATGACGGTGGAAAGCACACTGGAGACGGTGTTCCGGATGGAGTCGGCGCGGATCGTCGCCACCGCGGCGCGGATCGTCCGCGACGTCGGCATCGCCGAGGAGATCGCCCAGGACGCGCTCGTCGCCGCCCTGGAGCAGTGGCCGCTGGCAGGGGTCCCGGAGCGGCCTGGCGCCTGGCTGACGGCCACCGCCAAGCACCGCGCCGTCGACCTCGTGCGGCGGCGCGAGACGTACGCCCGGAAGCTCGCGGAGGTGGGCAGGACGCTCACGGAGGAGTCGTACGACCCCGAGCCCACCGGACCCGGCGACATCGACGACGACGTGCTGCGGCTGATCTTCACCGCCTGCCATCCGGTGCTCTCGGCCGAGGCGCGGGCGGCCCTGACCCTGCGGCTCGTCGGCGGGCTCCGCACGGACGAGATCGCCCGCGCCTTCCTCGTACCGGAGGCGACGGTCGCGGCGCGGATCACCCGCGCCAAGCGGACGCTCGCGAAGGCGGGCGTCGAGTTCGAGGTGCCGTACGGGGAGGACCGGGCGGCCCGGCTCGGTTCCGTCCTCGAAGTGATCTACCTGATCTTCAACGAGGGGTACGCGGCGACCGCCGGCGACGACCTGTTGCGGCCCGGCCTGTGCGAGGACGCGCTGCGACTGGCCCGGTGCCTCGCCGCCCTCGTGCCGCAGGAGGGCGAAGCACAGGGCCTGGCCGCCCTGTTGGAGCTCCAGGCCTCCCGGGCGGCGGCCAGGACCGGGCCCGGCGGACGGCCGGTGCTGCTCGCCGCGCAGGACCGGCGGCACTGGAACCGGCTGATGGTCCGGCGCGGGTTCGCCGCCCTGGAGCGGGCCGGGGACGGGCGCTCGTACGGGCCGTACGCCCTCCAGGCCGCCATCGCCGCCTGCCACGCGCGGGCCGCCTCGTACGAGGAGACCGACTGGGCGACCATCGCCGCGCTCTACGGGCGGCTGGGCCTCCTCGCTCCCTCCCCGGTCGTCGAACTGAACCGCGCGGTCGCCGTGTCGATGGCCGAGGGCCCCGCGGCGGCCCTTCCGATCGTCGACGCCCTCGCCGCGGAACCCGCCCTGGCGCACTACCACCTGCTGCCGAGCGTGCGGGGCGACCTGCTGGCCAGGCTCGGCAGACCGGCGGAGGCCCGCGCGGAGTTCGAGCGGGCGGCCGCGCTCACCCGCAACGAGAGCGAGCGGGCGCTGCTGTTGGGGAGGGCGCGGGAGTCGTCGGGCGGCCGGTGAGGACGCGGGAGTCGCGGGGCGGCCGGTGAGGACGCGCCCACCAGGGCCCCGGGGGTCCGTCGGGCCGGTGGGCGGGCCTCCGAGGACGTCCGGCCGGGCCGGTGAGGCGCTCCCATGGAGTGCTTGGCATGTCCCCGCGCATCCCGCTGCCTCCGCCGCCTCCGCCCGTCGAGCTCCGGAGCCGGCCCGACCGGGACGCGCGGCTCGCGGACCGGGCGTCGGCCCTCGACGAGCTCGGCGGGCGGCTGCCCGGCGGCGGGCGGCTCGTGACGTTCCTGCTCGGGTTCTTCCTGCTCCGACTGGGCTGGGGGCTGTTGAGCGTCCTTCTCGTCTCGCTCGGCAGGCCGGTACCCGACCCGATCGTCCTGCTGACGGGCCTCTTCACGGCGCTCCCGGGCGTCGGCGTGCTCGGTACGGCCGTGTGGCTGGTGGTCCGCGGCCTGCGCCGCGACCGGACCGTCCGGGAGCGCCTCGTCCTGTGGGCCGCCCTGGACCGGCACGGTCCGACGGACGCCCGGCTGCGCGCCCCGTCCTCAGCGTCTGCTGGCCGCTGCTGTCCCTCGCGATGTGCGGGCTCGGTCCGTGGATGGGCTTCGCGGTCCCGGCTGGTGTCAGCCGGGACGACGGATACGGCATGGTCGCCTACGGCATGGGCGTCGCCCTGATCCTCTGGAACACGGGGCTGACGGGCCTGGCGAAGGCCGTCGGCCACTACCGCCTCGCGATACGCCTGACGGGCGGCCGGCGCTGAGACCCAGGGGCTGACACCGGGCCTCAGCGGCCGGCGCCGGGCCTCGCCGGGTGGCCGATCAGCATCGTCGGGGCGCCCGCCACTCGCGTGAGCAGGACCGTCGCCGCGTTCGGTCCCTTCGGTTTCACCTTGCGGCGGATCTCCTCGGGCTCCACCGCCGAGCCGCGCTTCTTCACCGTCAGGGTGCCGACCTCGCGCTCCCGCAGCAGGGCCTTCAACTTCTTCAGGTTGAACGGGAGTTCGTCGGTGATCTCGTAGGCGGCGGCGTACGGGGTGGGGACGAGCGCGTCCGCCGTGACGTACGCGATCGTCGCGTCGATCAGGCCGCCGGCCACCTCCTCCGCCACCTCGGCGACCAGATGCGCGCGGATGACGGCGCCGTCCGGCTCGTAGAGGTAGCGGCCGACCGGGCGGACCGCCGGGTCGGGCAGGCCCCGGCCGGCGAGGGCCGCGCCCGAGGGGAGCAGCGTGGCCCGGCGGGCGCCCGGCTCCGTACCGAACCAGAGGACCGCCTCCTTGACGTCCCCGCCGTCCGAGATCCACTCGGCCTCGGCCTCGCCGGGCACCGCCTCGTGCGGGATGCCGGGGGCCACCTTCAGGGCCGCGTGCGGGGCCCGGCGGGCCGCCTCGATCGCCCAGGACAGCGGCGGGGAGTAGGCCTCGGGGTCGAAGATCCGGCCCCGCCCGCCGCGCCGCGCGGGGTCGACGAAGACGGCGTCACACGGGGTGGTGTCGATGGCGGTGACGTCCGCGCACCGCACCTCGATCAGCTCCGCGAGGCCGAGCGCCTCGGCGTTGGCGCGGGCCGCCTCGGCGGTCAGCGGGTCGCGGTCGACGGCGAGTACGGAGATCCCGGCGCGGGCCAGGGCGATCGCGTCGCCGCCGATCCCGGAGCAGAGGTCGGCGACGCTGCGGACGCCGAGCGCCTTCAGCCGGGCCGCCCGGTGGGTGCCGACCGAGGCGCGGGTCGACTGCTCGACGCCGTTCGGGGTGAAGTACATCCGGTACGCGTCCTCCGCGCCGAACTTCGCCACCGCCCGCTGCCGCAGCCGTGCCTGCCCGATGGCCGCCGTGACCAGCTCGGCGGGGTGGTCGCGGCGCAGCCGGGAGGCCACCGCCAGCTCCCGCGCGGGGTCGTAGTCGCGCAGGGCGGTGAGGAGGGTCTGTCCCTCGGGGCCGAGGAGGGGGGCGAAGGAGGCGAGGTCGGTCACCCGTCCCATTGTGGGCCCTGTGCCGCTGTGGGCCGGCCGGGGGACGTGGGTGCGGTACGGCGGTGTCGCGGCCGGGAACGGGCGTCCGCGCTGGCAGGATGCGGCGCCATACGACTCATACGACAAAAGGACAAACAGATGGCACACGGTGTGCACCGTCCGTCCCGGGTGCTCGGAGCCGCCCTCGTCGTCGCCGCCCTCGCCTCCACGGCCACGGCCTGCTCCGACGGCCCCGAACCGGTCACCGGTGCGCCCGCGGCCCCCGCCGCCGGTCAGCAGGCCCCCGCCGCCGGCCGGCAGGCCCCGGCCCAGGCCGCGTCCGGCGCGCTCAACGCGTACGTCGAGAAGGTCCGCGCGCAGCGCGCCGCCCGTGTGCTCGCCGCGAAGAGGTGGGGCCTCGCCCGGCCGCCGCTCGACGCGCCCGCCCCGCCCGCCGTCAAGCCGAGGATCACCACCCGCAAGGGCTTCGAGACGGACGGCGAAGGCCTGCCGCCGGTCTTCACCACCGTGCCGACCAAGCAGAAGGTCGTCTTCCTGACGATCGACGACGGGGCGGAGAAGGACCCCGAACTGCTGCGGATGATGAAGGAACTCCGGATCCCCTACAGCGCCTTCCTCAGCGACTACGTCGTCAAGGACGACTACGGCTACTTCGCCCGGATGCAGAAGTCGCAGGAGGGCGGGGTCTCCCTGCACAACCACACCCTCAACCACCCCTACCTGCCCGGACTCTCGTACAAGCAGCAGAAGCGCGAGATCTGCGGCATGCAGGACGTCATCGAGAAACGATTCGGCAAGCGGCCCCCGCTGTTCCGCCCGCCGTACGGCAACTACAACGAGAACACCCTGCGCGCCGCCAAGTCCTGCGGGATCAAGGCCGTACCGCTGTGGGCGTCCGAGGCCTTCCCCGACCGCATGGAGTGGCGCGAGTGGGACCGGGACCTGCACCCCGGCGACATCGTGCTCACCCACTTCCGGGGCAAGGGCGACTGGAAGGGGAGCATGGCCGACATGATCCGCCGGGTGATGAACGTGATCACGGCGAAGGGGTACGCGGTCGCGAAGCTCGAGGACTACGTGTGACCGGGAAGCCGGGCCGACGACTGATCGGGCTGATCAGGCCGATCCGGGCGCGTCGGCCGGTGGCCGCCGCGGTGCTGGCCGGTGCGCTCCTCGCCGCCTCCGGGTGCGCCTCGGCCGTGGACCCGATCGAACGGCTCGGGCGGAAGGCGGTGGAGCGGGTGGGGACGGCGGAGCCGCGGGACACGGCGACGACCGCGGAGCGGCCGGCCGGCCGCGCCCTCCCCGAGCCGCCACGGCCTGCCCGACCCTGACCCGTTCAGGGGCGGCCTGCCCGATCCCGAGCCGCAGGCCGCACCGATCCGCCGGGCGCGGCCTCTCCGCCCCCCGAGTCGCCGGGTGCGTTCCAGCCTCCCGGGCACTCGCAGGGCCCGCCCCCGCTGCGGCAGACGCACCGGGCCCCGGACGACGGGGTCGGGGAGACCGCCGGGCCGGGGGCGCGGGGTGGGACCGCGACCATTCCTCGTTCGCGACGAGCAGGGTCGCGAGGCCGAGCAGCCCCACCGCGAAGAACTGGCCCCAGGCGGACCGGGTCCAGCCCCCGCGCAGCATCGACAGGCCGAGCAGCAGCACGCCCGCCGCGATCGCGCCGAGGACGAGCACCGGAACCCAGTCCATCGGCGGTGTCCCCCCGGGCCGCGAGCCGTACGCCTCGCCCCACTTCCGCATGCCCAGCACGAAGGTGGCGATCAGGACGAGCACGCCTTCCAGGAGCAGGAGTACGCACGCGAACGCGATGTCGGCACCGGTGCGAACAGGGGGGCGGGAAGTCGTCATGGGTCGAACCCTCGTACGGAACCGTGGAGTGCGGGAAGCCGTTCCCCGTACCGAGACCGAATCGCCGCGCGGCACGGAATTGGCACTCCGCTTGACCGAGTGCTAATCGCGGTCATAGTCTCGGCTCTGGCACTCCCCACCGGAGAGTGCCAACACAGCGACGGGCAGGTCCGGCACCCGCGACGACGGATCCACCTGGTTCGCCACCTCAGACAGTCAACCCCGTGATCTCCGAAGGGGGAGGTCGGATCGTGACGACCACCAGCTCCAAGGTTGCCATCAAGCCGCTCGAGGACCGCATTGTGGTCCAGCCGCTCGACGCCGAGCAGACCACCGCCTCTGGCCTGGTCATCCCGGACACCGCCAAGGAGAAGCCCCAGGAGGGCGTCGTCCTGGCCGTGGGCCCGGGCCGCTTCGAGAACGGCGAGCGTCTGCCGCTCGACGTCCAGACCGGCGATGTCGTGCTGTACAGCAAGTACGGCGGCACCGAGGTGAAGTACAACGGCGAGGAGTACCTCGTCCTCTCGGCCCGTGACGTGCTCGCGATCGTCGAGAAGTAATTCACCGAAGTACTGAAGTACCGAAGTACCGAGCACTGAAGCAGATGCTCAGAGCTGCGCCCCGAGGCCTCTTCCAGGCGCCCCGGGGCGCGGTTCGTTCCACCCGATTCCGAGAGGGCTGAACCGCTCCCATGGCGAAGATCCTGAAGTTCGACGAAGACGCCCGTCGCGCCCTTGAGCGCGGCGTCAACAAGCTTGCCGACACGGTGAAGGTGACGATCGGCCCCAAGGGCCGCAACGTCGTCATCGACAAGAAGTTCGGCGCCCCCACCATCACCAACGACGGTGTCACGATCGCCCGCGAGGTCGAGATCGACGACCCGTACGAGAACCTCGGCGCCCAGCTGGTGAAGGAGGTGGCGACCAAGACCAACGACATCGCGGGTGACGGCACCACCACCGCCACCGTGCTCGCCCAGGCCCTGGTCCGCGAGGGTCTGCGCAACGTCGCCGCCGGTGCCTCCCCGGCCGCCCTGAAGAAGGGCATCGACGCCGCCGTCAAGGCCGTCTCCGAGGAGCTCCTCGCGACCGCCCGTCCGATCGAGGACAAGTCCGACATCGCCGCCGTCGCCGCGCTCTCCGCGCAGGACCAGCAGGTCGGCGAGCTCATCGCCGAGGCGATGGACAAGGTCGGCAAGGACGGTGTCATCACCGTCGAGGAGTCCAACACCTTCGGTCTGGAGCTCGACTTCACCGAGGGCATGGCCTTCGACAAGGGCTACCTGTCCCCGTACATGGTCACCGACCAGGAGCGTATGGAGGCCGTCCTCGACGACCCGTACATCCTGATCAACCAGGGCAAGATCTCCTCGATCCAGGACCTGCTGCCGATTCTGGAGAAGGTCATCCAGGCCGGCGCCAGCAAGCCGCTCCTGATCATCGCCGAGGACGTCGAGGGCGAGGCCCTGTCGACCCTGGTCGTGAACAAGATCCGTGGCACCTTCAACGCGGTGGCCGTCAAGGCCCCCGGCTTCGGCGACCGCCGCAAGGCGATGCTCGGCGACATGGCCACCCTCACCGGTGCCACCGTCATCGCCGAGGAGGTCGGCCTCAAGCTCGACCAGGCCGGCCTGGACGTGCTCGGCACCGCCCGCCGCGTGACCATCACCAAGGACGCCACCACCATCGTCGACGGTGGCGGCAACGCCGAGGACATCTCCGGTCGCGTCGGCCAGATCAAGGCCGAGATCGAGTCCACGGACTCCGACTGGGACCGCGAGAAGCTCCAGGAGCGCCTCGCGAAGCTGGCCGGCGGCGTGTGCGTGATCAAGGTCGGCGCCGCCACCGAGGTGGAGCTGAAGGAGAAGAAGCACCGTCTGGAGGACGCCATCTCCGCGACCCGCGCCGCGGTCGAGGAGGGCATCGTCTCCGGTGGTGGCTCCGCTCTGGTCCACGCC
Source organism: Streptomyces sp. NPDC058664 (assembly GCF_042716635.1). Lineage (NCBI taxonomy): Bacteria > Bacillati > Actinomycetota > Actinomycetes > Kitasatosporales > Streptomycetaceae > Streptomyces > Streptomyces sp. NPDC058664. The sequence goes on from NZ_JBHXRW010000018.1 coordinate 73,689, forward strand.
GTCAAGGTCCTCGAGGGCAACCTCGGCAAGACCGGCGACGAGGCCACGGGTGTCGCGGTCGTCCGCCGCGCCGCCGTCGAGCCGCTGCGCTGGATCGCCGAGAACGCCGGCCTCGAGGGCTACGTCATCACCTCGAAGGTGGCGGAGCTCGACAAGGGCCAGGGCTTCAACGCGGCCACCGGCGAGTACGGCGACCTGGTCAAGGCCGGCGTCATCGACCCGGTGAAGGTGACGCGCTCCGCCCTGGAGAACGCCGCCTCGATCGCCTCCCTCCTCCTCACCACCGAGACCCTCGTGGTGGAGAAGAAGGAAGAGGAGCCCGCGGACCACGGCCACGGCCACGGTCACGGCCACTCGCACTGAGGCTCGTAACCGATCGGCTCGCAGCCGAGCACCGAGGCCCGGTGCCCCCGTCGCGGGGGCACCGGGCCTCGGCGTTTCCCAGAGATCCACGGGGGGCTCACGTAGGGGTCCACGCGGGGCTCATGGGGGGATCCGCGTAGGGCTCACGCCTCCACCGCGCCGAGCCGCTCCATCAGCCCCAGCAGGTCGTACTGCCACCAGCCCTCCGCGATCTTCCCGTCGTCCCGGAAACGGTGGATGACCATCCCGGTCATGGTCACCTCCATGCCGGTGGGCTGGAGCCCCATGAAGTCGCCCGTGTGGGAGCCCTTCCAGCTCCAGCGGGTGCAGACCCGGTCGCCCTCCGCGATCTGGTCGTCGACGGTGAAGGCGAAGTCGAAGCCCTGCCGCCACATCCGCACCTCGCGCCGGACCGCGTCCATGCCGATGACGTCCTGCTCGTTGACCGGATCGTGGTCGTGGTACCCCTCGGCCAGCACCTCGTCGAGCAGCGCCAGCTCCGGCTCGCCGGCGAGCATCTCCAGGAGCCGACGGGTGTTGGTCTTGTACAGCGCCTCGTCGCGCACCACGTCCAGGTCGGTGAAGGTCGGCATCTCGTCACAGAGCGCGACCATCTCCCGGAAGATCCGGTCGGTCTCGGGGAGCTGCGAGTTCCGCATCGCCACGTCGTAGGAGGGGAACTCGACGATCTCCACGATGTGGGAGGCGTCCGAGCGGTCCTTGCCGACGATGCTGTGGGTGGCGGTCCGCTTGCCCCTGGTCTGTTCGACCCACTGATCCATGAGGCGGTTCAGGTCGTCGACCCGACTGGTCTTGCAGTCGATGATTTGTACGAAGCTCATGGTGCCTCCCGACCCAGGTAGGACCCTTCCAGTCTAGGTTGGGCGCATGGAGCGGGCAGGGGGAGAGCGGCGGCCGCCGATCACGGTCGAGAACGGGGCGGGCGTCGTCGTCATCGGCGACGGCAACCATGTCGTGAACCATCAGGCGCCGGTCGTCCGCTCGGCGTACCGGGAGCAGGTACGCCGGATCGCGCCGCCAGAACTCGTCGGCCGTGAAGCGGAGTTGGCGGACCTGGCAGCCTTCTGCCTCGCGGAGTCGGGGCCCTCGTACGTCTGGTGGCGCGCCGAGGCGTGGGCCGGGAAGACCGCGCTCCTCTCCTGGTTCGCCCTCGACCCGCCGCCGGGCGTACGGATCGTCCCCTTCTTCGTCACCGCCCGCCTCGGCGCCCAGAACGACGTCGCTGCCTACACGGACGTCGTCCTGGAGCAGCTCGCGGAGCTGGCGGGCGAGGGCCTGCCCGCGCTCCTCACGACGGCGACCAGGGAGGCCCACCTGTTACGCCTGTACGCCTCCGCCGCCGAGGCCTGCGCGGCGCGCGGCGAGCGCCTGGTCCTCCTCGTCGACGGCCTCGACGAGGACCGGGGCGTGACGACGGGCCCCGACGCCCGCTCGATCGCGGCCCTCCTCCCGTACGACCTCCCCGTCATCGTCTCCGGACGCCTGAACCCTCCGCTCCCGGCGGACGTCCCTGAGCACCACCCGCTCCGGGACCCGGCGATCGTCCGGACCCTGGCCCCGTCCCCGGAGGCCCGGGCGATCCGCGCCGAGGCCGAGCGCGAGCTGAAGTCGCTGCTCGCGTCGGGAGGGCTGGCGTACGAGCTGCTGGGTCTGGTGACCGCCGCGGTCGGTGGTCTCACCGCCGACGACCTCGCCGAGCTGACCGGCGACGTCCCGTACCGGGTGCGGGACCTGCTGCGTACGGGGCTCGCGCGGACCTTCGCGCTGCGCGGCGACGCCTACCTGCTGGCCCATGAGCAACTGGCCGTCGGTGCCCGGGAGATGCTCGGCGAGCGGGAACTCTCCCGGTGGAAGGGCGTGCTGGACGCCTGGGCCGAGCGGTGGCGGGAACGCGGCTGGCCCGAGGAGAGCCCGGCCTATCTGCTCCAGGGGTACGTCCCGATGCTGCGCGCGGCGGGCGAGGTGGACCGACTGGTGGACAGCGCGCTGGACGTCGTACGGCACGAGCGGCTGCTGGTCAGGACCGGCGCGGACACGGTGGCGCTGGGGGAGGTGCGGGCCGCGGAGGCCGCGCTGGAGGCCGGGGACGACCGGGCGGACCTGATGGCGGTGGCGCTGCGGCTGGCGTTCCACCGGGGGGAGCTGGAGCGGCGCAGCGGCGGAGTACCGCCGGTGCTCGCGGCCGGATGGGCGGCGGTCGGAGAGGCCGACCGGGCGGTGGCACTGGCGCGGAGTATGGGCGGAGTCTCCGCGGTCAAGGCGCTGTGCGCGGTGGCGGCGCAGCTCCTCGAGCGTGGCGAACGGGAGCGGGCCGTCGCCCTGGCCGAGGAGACGGAGGTCGCGACCAGGGCGTTCCGGTCGGGGTACACGTACGACGAGGCCGCGAAGACCACCGCGATGCTGTGGATCGAGTTCGGCGTGTACGAGCGTGCCGCTCGGCTGTTGCCGACGATCGGGACCGCCCGGCCCGAGGTCCTTCTCGCGCTGGTTCGCGTGTGGTGCGCGTCGGGGCGGCACGAGCGGGCACTCGCCCTGATCGATAAGGAGCCTGAGCTGCAGACCCGCGCCATGGCGGCGGCCGACGCCGCCGAGGCGCTGATCCGGAGCGGCCGTGTGACCGAGGCGGAGCAGGTCCTCCAGGCCATGTCCGACCTGCTGATGGGCTGGGGGTTTCGGCTGGTGGACTGGGCCGGTTGGCTTCGCGCCTCCGTCGTGTTACGCGAGATGGGTCACCAGGAGCGGGCCGAGACGGCTCTGCGTAAGGGAGCGGTGGTCGTCCGATGGGCGCTCGACCACGATGATCCGATCGCTTCCCTCGCTCTACGGGAGTATGCCGTTGCTCTCGCGGCGGCCGGGGATTTTGACACGGCACGCGAGCACGCGGACAGGGTGGGGCCGCACCTGTTCGCGGAGGTTCTGGCGAAACGGGGCGAGCGGGAGAGCGCGCTGACCGCGGCCGAGGGGCTGGAGACCACGAGCGCGGCGGAGGTACGGGGCCGACTGGCCAGCCGGCTGGCCTCGGTGGGTGAGGTCGAGGAGGCCTTGGTCCTGACGGCCGGCGTGCCAGGGGACGCGAACCTCGGCGCGTGGCCGGCCATCGGCTCGGCCCTGTTGGCGTCCGACCAGCTGGACAGAGCGGCGGCGCCGGCCGACCGCCTCATGGCCGGCGCCGCCAGGGTGCGGGTGCTGGGCGCCCTCGTGCGCCGACTGGTGGAGGAGGGGCGGGCCAAGCGTGCCCGGGCCCTGGTGGCCGATGCCCGGGACCCGGTGCTCTCCGTCGTCTTGGCGGACGCCCTGCACCGCGTCGGCCGCGTTGCCGAGGCGCGGGAGCTGCTCGCGGAAGTGGAGCGGCGGCATCGCGCCCCCACTCGCGCGGCACTGGTCGGCGAACTGGCGGGGATCGCTCGTGCCGTGGGCGCCGCGGGACGACGGGACACCGCGGGGTATCTCGTCCGGGCCATCGGCGACGACTGGGTACTCGACGTGCCGACTGTCGTCCCCGCGATGCTGGCCGCGGGGCAGACCGTACAGGCGGAGCGGTGTGCCTGGCGGTCCGGCCCCTTCCACGTCGCCCCGCTGTTCTCCGAGGTCGTCGCGGCCTACGCGGCCGAAGGGGCCTTCGACCGTGTCGACCACCTGGTCAGCCGTTCCGCCACGCCGACGTACGTGGTCGGGGCCGCGGCCGTCGCCTACGCGGCCGTGGGCGCGCGGACCCGTGCGCTGGACCTCGTCTCCCGGCTCTCCCGGGAATCCGGCCTGGAGACGAGGCGCGCGGTGATGGCGCTGCAACTGGCTCAGGAGGGGGATCGGGAGGGAGCCCACCGGTTGTTGGGGCTCCCGGCCGACGAGGGGGCCAGGGCCGGTTCGCGTTTGCTGTCCGCCGTCGCCTGGGCCCGGCTGAGCCGGGGGCGGTCCGATGCGTTACATCTCGCACACGAAGCGGCCGAAGCCTCGCCCCATCACGCCGCGGAGGCTCTGGCCATCGCCGGCGCGTACGACGAAGCGGCCGCGCACATGAGGACGGTGGGAGCGGACGAGGCCTGGGTCGCCCTCCCCGGTCTCGTCGCCGAGCTGTTCAGGGCCCGCGAGTACGACCGCATCGCCACCGTCCTCGCCGACCTGCACCACTTCGGCCCTCCGTGCGGCGCGGCGTACGCCGCTCTCGCCCGCGTGCACCCGGATCCCGTCCGGGCCCGCCGGTTCGCTGCCCTCGCCCTGCGTCTCGGGACCTGGGCCGACGCCCTGCCCGCCGTCCTCGCGGTGGCTCCGGAGACTCTGGAGCTCGTCGAGGCCGAGGGGGAGCGGCTATGCCGAGCGCTGGAGGTCTGACGCCCGTACCTCCTCCGCGAAGGGCTCACCGCGCGCGTACCGCGCGATCTCCTCGATCGCCTGGTCCGCCATCCGGTGCAGTTCGTTGCCGAGGGAGCCCGCCACGTGCGGGGTGAGCAGGACGTTCGGGAGGGTGTAGAGGGGGGAGTCGGGGGGCGGGAGTTCAGGGTCCGTGACGTCGAGGGTGGCGTGGAGGCGGCCGGTGAGGAGGTGGGGGAGGAGGGCCTCCTCGTCGATCAGGGAGCCTCGTGAGGTGTTGATCAGGGTCGCTCCGTCGGGCATCGCGGCGAGCTGGGCCGCGCCGATCATGCGGTACGTGGCCGGGAGTTGCGGCGCGTGGACGGAGACGACCGTGCTGCGGGCGCACAGTTCGTCGAGGCCGACGAGTTCGGTGCCGGGCGGTGGGACGCCGACGTACGGGTCGTACAGCAGGACCTCGATGTCGAAGGGGCGCAGCAGGTCGATGACCCGGCGGCCGATGCGGGAGGCGCCGACGATGCCGACCGTGCGGCGGTAGTTGCCCCAGGTCGCGGATTCGGTGAGCCAGGCGTGGTCGGCGCGGAGTTCCGCGTACCGCTGGGCCGAGCCGAGGATCCGCTTCCCGGCGAGGAGGATCGCGGCGAGCGTGTACTCGGCGACGGGGAGCGCGTTGGCGGCGGCGGCCGAGGTGACGCGGAGGCCGCGGTCCCAGCAGGCGTCGGTGATGTGGTGCTTGACGGAGCCGGCGGCGTGGACGACGGCTCGCAGGCGCGGCGCGCGGTCCAGGATCTCGGCGGTGAGCGGGGTCGCTCCCCAGCAGGTGAGGAGGATCTCGGCCTCGGCGAGGGCGGCGGTGACGCGCGGGCCGGGTGTCGTCAGGTCGTGGGCGACCAGGCGCGGGTCGGTGCGCGTGAGCCGGGCGAGGCGGGTGCGGTGGGCGTCGGTGAGCAGGCGTTCGGTGATGCCTTCGCCCATCGCGAGGAGGAGGGCGGGGCGGTTGTCAGTGGTCGGGTGCATCGTTGTACCTGAGCTCCTCACTTGACGCTGCCGGCCGTCAGACCGGCCTTCCAGTGGCGCTGGAGGGAGACGAAGGCGACGACGAGGGGGACGACGGCGAGCAGGGATCCGGTGACGACGAGGGGGTAGTAGTCGGGTTCGGCGTGGGCGTTGCTGTTCCACGCGTACAGGCCGAGGCTCAGCGGATACAGCTTCTGGTCCGACAGCATCACCAGGGGGAGGAAGAAGTTGTTCCAGACGGCGGTGAACTGGAAGAGGAAGACGGTCACGAAGCCGGGCATGACCATGCGCAGACCGATGGACCAGAAGACGCGCAGTTCGCCGGCCCCGTCGATACGGGCGGCCTCCAGGGCCTCGTCGGGGATGTAGCCGCCGCAGAAGACCCGGGACAGGTAGACGCCGAAGGGGTTGACGAGGACGGGGATCAGGACGGCCCAGTAGGTGTTGACGACGCCGACCTCGCTGGCCAGGAGGTACATCGGCAGGGCGAGCGCGGTGGTGGGGACGAGCACGCCGACCAGGACGAGGCCGAAGAGCTTCTCCTTGCCCTTGAAGTCGTAGACGTGGAAGGCGTATCCGGCGGCGACGCTGACGAACGAGCAGGCGAGGGCGCCGATCCCGGCGTAGAGCAGGCTGTTCAGGTACCAGTGGAAGTAGATGCCGTCGTTGTACTCGGCGAGCCGGGTGAGGTTGCCGCCCAGGTCGAAGCCCTCGAAGGAGAAGGCGTTTCCGGCGAGGAGGCCGCCGGCGTCCTTGGTGGCGGCGGTGAGCAGCCAGACGAGCGGGAAGAGCATGTAGACGACGGCGAGGACGAGGGCGCCGTTGACGGCGGCCTGGGACAGCCAGACGGAGGGGGTACGGGGCTTGCTCACGCGCGCTTCCCCTTCCGGCCGGTCAGCCGTGTCACGGCGAAGGACAGCAGCGCCGCCGTCAGGGCGAGGAGTACGGAGGCGGCGGCGGCGAGCCCGTAGTCGTTGCGGTCGAAGGCCGCGGTGTACGCGTACATGTTCGGCGTCCAGGTGGAGGTGACGGCGGAGCCCGTGCCCTTGTTGAGGATCAGCGGCTCGGTGAAGAGCTGGAGCGAGCCGATGACGGTGAAGAGGCCGACCATCGCGAGGGAGGCCTTGACGAGCGGGATCTTGACGGAGAAGGCGATGCGCCAGGCGCCGGCCCCGTCGACGGTGGCCGCTTCGAGGACGGAGCGGTCGATGGCCTGGAGGGCCGCGTAGAAGATGACCATGTTGTAGCCGAGCCATTCCCACAGGGCGATGTTGACGATGGAGGGCAGGGCGCCTTCGGGGGAGAAGAAGTCGAAGCCGATGCCTCCGGCCTCCATGGCCTGGACGACCGGGCTGAGCTGGGGCGTGTAGAGGTAGACCCAGATCAGGGCGGCGATGATGCCGGGGACGGCGTGCGGCAGGAAGAGCGCGAGCTGGAAGAAGCGGCGGGCGCGGGCGAGCGCCGAGTCGAGCAGGAGGGCGAGGCCGAGGGCTCCGGCGAGCAGCAGCGGGATGTAGAACAGGCAGTATCCGAGCAGGACGCCGAAGCCCTCGCGGAAGGCCCGGTCACCCAGCGCCGCGGTGTAGTTGTCGAGGCCGGTGAAGACGGTCTCGGTGCCGCCGAAGCCCAGTCCGGACTGTTTCTCGGTGAAGAGGCTGAGCCAGACCGCGTATCCGATCGGCACCACCATCACCGCGGTGAACAGCAGGAAGAAGGGGGTCAGCAGGATCGTGGCGGCGCGGGTGCGGGCCTTCATGCGGTCAGCCCTCGACCTTCAGGCCGCGCTTGGTGAGTTCGGCGACGGTGGCGTCGTGACCGGCCTTGACGGCGTCGGCGATGCCGGGGCCGCCCTGGGTGATCTTGCCGAAGTGGTCCTTGATGGTGGTGTTGGTGGTGCCGGTGGTCGGGCCCCAGGCCCAGTTCGGGCTGATGGAGGCGCCCGCGGCCTCGAAGAGGGCGTAGATGTCCTGACCGCCGTAGTAGCTCGCGTCGAAGGCCTTCTTGGCGACGGGGCGCAGCGCGGCGGCGGCCGGGAAGGCGGAGGAGGTGCCGGAGGCGATCCGGGCCTTGACGCCGTCCTCGGTGGTCGACATCCACTCGGCGAAGGTGACGGCGGCGGCCTTCCGCTCGCTGTCCTTGGTCACGGCGAAGGAGGTGCCGCCGAGCATGCCGCTGGCGGGCTTGCCGTCCCAGCTGGGCATGGGGGCGACGGCCCACTTGCCGTCCTGTTCGGGCAGGGTGCCCTTGAGGACGCCGGCGCCCCAGGAGGCGCCGAGGTAGCCGATGGTGGTGCCGTTCTTGAGGGAGCCGGTCCACTCGGGGCTGAAGGAGGCGTTCTTGTGGACGAGCCCGGCGTCGAGGAGGCCCTGCCAGTAGGTGGCGACCTTGGTGGTGGCGGCGTCGGTGGTGTTGATCTTCCAGGTGTCGTTCTCGGCCTTGAACCACTGGGCGCCGGCCTGCCAGGCCATGGCCTCGAAGGTGGTCGGGTCGTCCGGGAAGAAGGTGGCGATCCGGGCCTTGGCGTCGGCCTTCCTGACCTGCTCGGCGGCCTTCCTGAACTCGTCCCAGGTGGTGGGGACCCGGACCTTGTACTTCGCGAAGAGGTCCTTGCGGTAGAAGAAGGCCTGCGGGGCGGCGTCGAAGGGGACGGCCCAGGTCTTGCCGCCGAGGGTGGTGAGTTCGACGGTCTGCGGGAGCAGCTTGGCGCGGTCGGTCTCGGTGAACTCGCCGCCGATGTCCTGGAGGGCGCCGGAGCTGACGAACTCGGGGAGCGAGGAGTACTCGATGGAGACGAGGTCGGGGGCGTTGCCGGCCTTCACGGCGTTGGAGATCTTGGCGTAGCCGCCGGCGGTGCCGGAGGGGATCTCCTCGAACTTCACCTGGATGTCGGTGTGGGAGGCGTTGAAGGCGTCGACGACGTCCTTGGAGCCCTTGGCCCAGCCCCAGAAGGTGATGGTCACGGGCTCGTTCGGCTTGTTCGCGGTGTCTTTCGCGGTGTCGTCACCGCCGCCGCCGCAGGCCGTGAGAACGGCGAGGGCGGTGGCGGTGCCGGCTATGACACGGGACGTTCTGCTCCAACTACGGGTCACGGCACGGCTCCTGAGGGCGGGCGGCTGGGAGGTTGTGGCCGTGATCCTGTGACCGTTCATGACCGAAGTCAAGAGCGAAAGATTGATTGATCGAAAAATGATCAGACGAGGGTCGTGGAACGCGCGCCGCACGAGTCCCGCACCCGGAGCCTCGGCAGCAGGCCCAGATGGCGTCGCGCCGCGTCCTCGTCGGGGCCTTCGGTGAGCCGCTCCACGAGCAGCTCGGTGGCGTGCCGACCCACCTGCCGCTTGGGCGGGGCGACCGCCGTCAGCGGCGTGTCGGCGAGGGCGGCGACCTCGTCGTCGTACGCGATCAGGGCCAGGTCCTGCGGCACCCGCACACCCAGCTCGGCGAGGCGCTGCACGATCTCGATCGCGTCCACGTCGTTGTGGACGAGGGCCGCGCTCGCCAGACCCGAGCCGACCGCCTCGTGCAGGGCGCGCACCGCCCGCTCGAAGCCCTCCGGGTCTGCCTCCGCCGGTACGGAGTCGATGACGGGCCGCGGTTCCTCGAGGCCGAGCGTCCCCAGCGCCTCGGCGTAGCCGGCACGCACCGCGAGCGCGGTCGGGGAGTCCCCGCGCGCCACCAGGAGCGGCGTCGCGTGGCCGAGGGCCAGCAGGTGGCGCAGGGCGAGCAGCACTCCGTGGCCGTGGTCGGACGCGACCCGGTCCAGGCCGTCGAGCGGGCTGCCCGGAACCGCCCGGCGCTCCAGGAGCACGGCCGGTACGGGGAGTTCGGCCAGCCAGTCCCCGTACGCGAGCCGGTCCTCGGGGCCCCGCCAGCCCGGTGCGACGAGCACGCCCTCGGCACCCGCCGCGAGCAGCCCCTCGGTGCGGGCCCGGTCCTCCTCCGGCCGGTAGTCCGAGACGCGGAGCACGAGCCGGGCGCCGGCGCGGGCGGCCGCCTCGTGCGCCCCCCGGATGACCTCGGCGAAGTAGTACGTGGCCGAGGGGGCGAGCAGGCCGATGACCAGGCCCTCACCGGGACGCCCGGAGGCCGGGGCGCCCTGCCGCCGCGGCCAGGAGACCTGGCCGTGCACCCGGTCGAGCAGTCCCCGGCCGGACAGGACCTCGACGTCACGGCGGGCGGTGACGGGGGAGACCCCGAGCCGTTCGGCCAGGTCGGCGACGCGGGCGGTGCCGCGCTCGCGCACCAGGGCCAGCAGTCGGTCGTGTCGTTCGGCAGCACTCTCGCGCACGGCGCAGTTCCCCCTCGCGGTGGTGGTGGTCTGTCGACCCTAGCCCAGGAATGATCGAACGACCCTTGTTTCGATCATTCGCTCTAAATCTCTTGACGTCCGATCGAAGCCTGTTCAGGATTCCGGGCGACGCAGACGTCACCCAGGCAGCCCTCAGGGAGCATCATGCCCACGCCGCCCGAAGACCGTGAGCTCAGCCCGTACACCGGCTGGACCCGAGCCCACTGGGAGACCACGGCCGACCGACTCCTGCTGGCCGTACGCCCCTTCGCCTCGCCGCGGTACGGGCTCGTCGACCTGCCGGGCCCCCGCCCCAGCTGGTCCGGAACCCGCTCCGACGGCCTGGAGGGCTGGGCCCGCACCTTCCTGCTCGCCGCCCTCCGCGTCGCGGGCGCCGGGGGAGCCGACCCGCACGGCCACCTGGACCGGTACGCCGAGGGACTCGCGGCCGGCACCGGCAGGCCGGGCGCCGACGGGCCTGGCACCGGCAGGCCGGGTGCCGACGACCCCGACTCCTGGCCCCTCACCACCGGCACCCGCCAGGCGATCGTCGAAGCCGCCTCGATCGCCCTCGGCCTCCGCCTCACCCGCCCCTGGCTCTGGGACCGGCTCGACGACCGCACCCGCGAACAGGTCGTCGACTGGCTCCGCCCCGCCCTCCGGCCGTCCCCCGTCGACAACAACTGGTGGCTCTTCGGCCTCACCGTCGCCGGCTTCCTCCAGGACGTCGGCGCCGACACCGACCTGGCCGCCGCCACGATCGACCGCTCCCTCGCCCGCGTCGAGGACTGGTACCTCGGCGACGGCTGGTACAGCGACGGCGACAACCGCGCCTTCGACCACTACAACGGCTGGGCGCTGCACTTCTACCCCGTCCTCCACGCCCACCTCGCCGGCGACCGGACGCTCCTCGACCGGTACGGGCCCCGCCTCCGCGCCCACCTCGGCGACTACATCCACCTCTTCGACACGAACGGCGCCCCCGTCCCGTACGGGCGCTCCCTGATCTACCGCTTCGCCGCGGCCGCCGCACCCTGGCTCGGCACCCTCACCGGATACACCCCCCTCACCCCCGGTGCCACCCGCCGCCTCGCCTCCGGCACCCTGCGGTACTTCCTCGACCGCGGCGCCACCGACCCGGACGGGCTCCTCACCCTCGGCTGGCACGGCCCGTACCCGCCGCTCGTCCAGGAGTACTCGGGCCCCGGCTCCCCCTACTGGGCGTCCAAGGGTTTCCTCGGCCTCCTCCTGCCGGGCGACCACCCCGCCTGGACCGACCCCGAGGCGCCCCTGCCCGCCGAACGCGGCGACACCGTCCGCCCCATCGCCCCGGCCGGGCTGCTCGTCCAGACCACCGCCGCCGACGGACTCGTACGCCTCCACAACCACGGCAGCAACCATGTGCACAGCGCCGGGTCGGCCGAGGACGACCCCGGCTACGCCCGCCACGCCTACTCCACCCGTACCGGCCCCACCACCGGCTCCGCCCCGGCCGACAACCACTTCGCGCTGATCGTCGACGAAGGAGACGGGCCCGCCGGGGCCGACGGGCACGACGGGATCGTCGGGAAGGCCACCACCCGGGGCCCCGCCACCCCCGCCGGCACCGGACCCGGCTGGGCCGCCTCCCAGCACACCCCGCTCCCCGGCGTCCGGGTCCTCTCCGCCACCCTCGCCCGCGGCCGCGCCGAGGTCCGCGCCCACCTCGTCCTCGGCGCCCCGGAAGGGACTCCCGTACGGCAGACCGGCTGGGCCACCACTCCCGAGGGACCGCGGGCCCAGCTCCACCCGGTCCACGGCTACCCGGACGGCGAAGGAGCCACCGAACTCCCCGCCGGGGAAACCCTTCAGGGTCCCGGCAGCCGCACCCTCGCCCTGTACGGCGTCACGACGGGCCCGGCGACCCTCTTCGTCGCCCTCGCCTCACTCACCGCGGAACCCGCCCCGGACCCCGTGGCCGACCTGGCGACCGTCCGGGTCACCGGCCACACCCTCCACGTGACCTGGCGGAACGGCACGCCCACCCGACTGGACCTCGACGCACTGGACGCGGACGTACCCGACGCGCCCGCACTCGACACAGCCGGTACGAGCGATCCGGGCTGAACCGGGAAGGCGGCCGCGCTACTTCGGACCGTACTTGCGACCGGCCTTCGAGGAGACCCCGCCCAGCAGACCGCGCGGCGCCAGCTTCACCACACCCATCAGGGCCTTGTAGCGGGGGTCGGGGATCGACAGCGTCTTCCCCCGCTCCAGGTCCGAGAGCGCCGCCGTCACCAGCTTGTCCGCGTCGAGCCACATCCAGCCCGGGATGTTCTCCGTCCCCATCCCGGCCCGCTCGTGGAACTCGGTCCGTACGAAGCCGGGGCAGAGCGCCATCAGCCGCACCCCGCTGCCTGCCAGGTCACGGGCCGCGCCCTGGGTGAACTGCACGACCCAGGCCTTCGACGCCCCGTAGGTGCCGCGGGGCACGAAGGCCGCCACCGAGGCGACGTTCACCACCCCTCCCCGGCGGCGGTCCTTCATCGAGGCGGCGGCGGCCGAGGTCAGCCGCAGCACCGCCTCGCAGTGCACGGTGAGCATCTTCAGCTCGTCGGCCATGGACACTTCGAGGAAGCGGCCCTTGTTGCCGAAGCCCGCGTTGTTCACGAGCAGGTCCACCGGCTGCTTCGGGTCCGAGAGCCGGGCCTCGACGGCGGCGATGCCCTTCTCCTCGGAGAGGTCCGCCGCGAGCACCTCGGCCTCGACGCCGTGCCGGTCGTGCAGCTCGGTCGCCTGCTCCCGGAGCCGCTTCACGTCCCGTGCCACGAGCACGACGTCGTGACCGTCCGCGGCGAGTCTCCGTGCGAAGGCGGCGCCGATGCCCGCGGTGGCTCCCGTAATCAGTGCAGTCGTCATACGGGCACGTTAGTGCCCCCTTCCGGCGCCTCCGCGCGGGCGTACTTCTCCGCGTACTGGCGTGCGAGCGCGAGGAGTCCCGACTCCATCCACTCGGCGGCCACCAACGTGCTGGGCAGCAGCGCGCGTTCGACGGTCGCGGCGCGGTGGAGCAGGGCGACGGTGATGTCGTGCTCGGGCCGGTGGACGACCGCGATCGGGTCGCCGGCGCGGATCTCGCCCGGTGTGATCACCCGCAGCAGCGCGCCGGGACCGGCCTCGGACTGCGTGAACCGCCGGACCCAGCCCTTCTCCTCGATGAAGCCCGCGAACGTACGGCAGGGGATACGGCCTCCGGTGACCTCCAGGACGACCTCTTCACCGATCCGCCAGCGCTCGCCGATCAGGGCCCCGTTCACGTCGAGGCCCCGGGTGGTGAGGTTCTCGCCGAAGGAGCCGTTGGCGAGCTCGCGGCCGAGCTCCCGCTCCCACCGGTCCAGGTCCTCGCGGGCGAAGGCGTACGCGGCCCGGTCGTCGCCGCCGTGGAACCGCAGGTCGCAGACCGTGTCCCCGGCGAGCCCGCTCCTCCCGACGCCGGACGCCCCGGGCGCCTCGATCCGTACCGGCCCCTCGACGGGGCGCTTGTCGATGGCGGTGAGGCCGGACGCGGCGTCGGTGTAGTCCACGGCCCTGGCCCGGCCCACATTCACACTCAGCAAGGTCATGTGGGCACTTTACGGACACCTCCCTCAAAGCGATGGACGAATATCCGCCGCTTCACCCAAGATTCGCTTATGCTGAAACGCATGATCGAGGCACGCCATCTCCGCGTCCTGCGCGCCGTCGCCGCCACCGGCTCCTTCTCCGCCGCCGCGCGTGAACTCGGCTGCACCCAGCCCGCCGTCAGTCAGCAGATGAAGGCCCTCGAAGCCTCCGCCGGCACGCCGCTGCTGATCCGCGCGGCCCGCGAGATGCGCCTCACCCAGGCCGGCGAGGTCCTCGTCCGCCACGCCTCCGGCATCCTCGCCGGACTCACCGCCGCCGAGGAGGAGGTCGCCGCCATCGCCGGGCTCCGGGCGGGCCGGGTCCGCCTGGTCTCCTTCCCCAGCGGCAGCTCCACCCTCGTCCCCACCGCGCTGGCCGCGCTGCGCGCCGCGCACCCCGGCACCCGCGTCTCGCTCGTCGAGGCCGAACCGCCGCGCTCGATCGAGATGCTCCGCGAGGGCGACTGCGACGTGGCCCTCGCCTTCCGGTACGGGGCGGGGCGGGCCGAGTGGGACGACCTGGTGGTGCGGCCGATCCTCGCCGACCGCCTGGTGGGCCTGGTTCCCGAGGGGCACCGGCTCGCCGGGGCCGGGTCGGTGGGCATCGCGGAACTCGCGGAGGAGTCCTGGATCGCGGGCTGCCCTCGCTGTCGCCGACAGCTCGTGGACGTCTGCGAGGAGGCCGGCTTCACCCCGCGGATCGACTTCGCGACCGACGACTACCCGGCGGTGGTGGGCCTGGTCGGCGCGGGCCTCGGCGTGGCCGTCCTGCCGGAGCTCGCCATCGAGTCCGTACGGCAGAGGGGGGCGCGGACCGTGGCCGTGGAACCCGCCGTGGAGCGGGAGATCGTGGCCCTGACGCTGCCCGACCTGGCCCAGGTGCCGGCCGTCGCCGCCACGCTCGACGAACTGACCCGCGCCGCCACGCGCGCGTAGGTACGCGCGACGCGCGGGCGCGGTTCCGAATCGGCACCGCTCGCCCGTCGGCGAGTCTCGTCGGCCGGTGCTGCCGCGGAGAGGTCCCGCTCAGCTGGAGAAACGTTCCTTCACATACGCTCCACAATCGGCCGGCCGGTCGCCGACGTCGTCATGGAGGGCGCGGACGTGACCGACGCGGTCGTCGGTGCCGTCGCGATCAGACGATTGCGCGCGCGTCCCATGAGCTCTTCGCGTTCGTCCTCGGTGAGGCCGCCCCATACGCCGTAGGGCTCCCGCACGGCGAGTGCGTGTGCCGCGCACTCCGCGCGCACCGGGCACCGCATGCAGACCTCTTTCGCCGAGTTCTCACGCGCACTCCGTGCCGCGCCGCGCTCTCCCTCGGGATGGAAGAACAGGGAGCTGTCGACCCCGCGGCAGGCCGCGAGGAGCTGCCAGTCCCACAGATCGGCGTTGGGTCCGGGAAGGCGGGAGAAATCTGCCATTGCGCTTGTCCCCTTGAAACCGTGTCGAACGGATAGGTGGGCGGGTGGATGGCTGATGGCCGGGGCTCCTCGGGCCCCGACGGGTCCGGATCGATACACCTACTGTCTAAGCAGATGTAAATATGACTCATTGCGAATCTAGCCACAGACACCACGAAAAGGGAAGAAAAGGCGCTAAATGGGGCAGTGCCTATCGATGGTGGGCAGAAGGCTCGCGTCGTTCTCCTCCGTACGCGCGTCCTCACGTAGAGTGCCGAACGCTGCCGTCCAACCCGTAACTCTTTCGAGTGACCGTCGTTGAGTGTGCGGAGGCGGTTGAGGAAACAAGCGATCGGGCAGGTGTCCGAGAGCGTCAATCGCACAGGTGACGATTACGTACAGCCCTGGAGGCTCAAGGTGACGCGCTACAGCTGCGAGAGCCGCGGAGGTCACGCATGACATCCGTCCTCGTTTGCGACGACTCCCCGCTTGCCCGAGAGGCGCTCCGCCGCGCGGTCGCGACCGTGCCCGGTGTCGAGCGCGTGACCACCGCGGCCAACGGCGAGGAAGTCCTCCGCCGCTGGGGCGCGGACCGCTCGGACCTGATTCTGATGGACGTACGCATGCCCGGTCTGGGCGGCGTGGAGACCGTCCGCCGGCTGCTGTCCGCGGACCCCGGCGCCCGCATCATCATGCTCACGGTCGCCGAGGACCTCGACGGCGTCGCCCTCGCGGTCGCCGCCGGTGCCCGCGGCTATCTGCACAAGGACGCCTCGCGCGCCGAACTGCGGGCCACCGTCACCCAGGCGCTGGCCGACCCGACCTGGCGGCTCGCCCCGCGCCGGCTCCGTTCGGCCGAGATGGGCGCCGCGCCCACCCTCACCGCGCGCGAGATCCAGGTCCTCGAAGGCATGAGCCACGGCCGGTCCAACGCGGAGATCGGGCGCGAGCTCTTCCTCTCCGAGGACACGGTCAAGACCCATGCCCGGCGACTCTTCAAGAAGCTGGGCGCGTCCGACCGGGCGCATGCGGTCGCCCTCGGATTCCGCTGGGGCCTGGTCCGCTGAATCGCAGGTCACCCGCCACGTCCCCGTCCTCGTCCGCGTCCGTCGCGGGGTGGACGGGGTGGGCTTGTGTCACTTCCCCGCCGTATGCCGCATCCTTGAGGTGTGGAGTTCCTCGGGGACGAGTCGATCGAGCGGGAGGGGAGGGCGCGGGAGATGAGTTCCGGCGCACCTGCTCATAACGCTTCGGTGCACAACTACGGACGCGGTGCCGCGAACGCCGAGGCGTCGGGGCACCATGGAGCGATGCGCGACGACGAGACCGTGGGTTCACCCATGCCTGCCGGGCACGGGGAAATCGGCGCGCTCGTCCACCTCGCGGTCGAGGGCGATGCCCAGGCCACGCACGACCTGCTCGCGCGGGTGCATCCGCTCGCCCTGCGGTACTGCCGCACCCGCCTCAACCGGCTGCCGGGCGACGCCCGGCACTTCGTCGAGGACCTGGCCCAGGAGGTCTGCGTCGCCGTCCTGATGGCGCTGCCGCGCTACAAGGACACGGGCAGGCCCTTCGAGGCCTTCGTCTTCGCCATCGCAGGACACAAGGTCGCCGACCTCCAGCGGGCCGCCATGCGGCACCCGGGGTCCACGGCCGTGCCCTCCGACGAGATGCCCGAGCGGCCCGACGACTCCCTCGGCCCCGAGGAGCGCGCGCTCCTCAGCGACGACGCCGAGTGGGCCAAGAAGCTGCTCGCCAACCTGCCCGAGAACCAGCGCGAGCTGCTCGTGCTCCGCGTCGCGGTCGGACTGACCGCCGAGGAGACCGGGCAGATGCTCGGCATGTCCCCGGGGGCCGTCCGGGTCGCGCAGCACCGCGCGCTCAGCCGGCTCAGGGCGCTGGCCGAGCAGTAAGACTCACCGGGGCTTGTCGGCCCTTTCGTACACGTGCGAACGTCCAAAGCTCTCCGCTGATCTTGATCGTGGAATGAGACACCGCTTCGGCCCGTTAGCATGGACATCCCGCACCGATCAAGGCCATTTGGGAAGGTGTCATGACTGCCAACGTCGACGGAGTGCCCGAGAAATTCGCGACACTCGGGCTGACCTACGACGACGTGCTGCTGCTGCCGGGCGCGTCCGAGGTCCTCCCGAACGCGGTCGACACCTCGTCCCGCATCTCCCGCAACGTCCGCGTGAACATCCCGCTGCTCTCGGCGGCGATGGACAAGGTCACCGAGTCCCGCATGGCCATCGCCATGGCGCGACAGGGCGGCGTGGGCGTGCTGCACCGCAACCTGTCGATCGAGGACCAGGTCAACCAGGTCGACCTCGTGAAGCGCTCCGAGTCCGGCATGGTGACCGACCCGATCACCGTGCACCCGGACGCGACGCTGGCCGAGGCCGACGCGCTGTGCGCCAAGTTCCGCATCAGCGGCGTCCCGGTCACCGACCAGGGCGGCAAGCTGCTCGGCATCGTCACCAACCGCGACATGGCCTTCGAGTCGGACCGCAGCCGCCAGGTGCGCGAGGTCATGACCCCGATGCCGCTGGTCACCGGCAAGGTCGGCATCTCCGGCGTGGACGCCATGGAGCTGCTCCGCCGCCACAAGATCGAGAAGCTGCCGCTGGTCGACGACTCCGGCATCCTCAAGGGCCTCATCACGGTCAAGGACTTCGTCAAGGCCGAGAAGTACCCGAACGCCGCCAAGGACGCCGAGGGCCGGCTGCTCGTCGGCGCGGCCGTCGGCGCCAGCCCCGAGGCGCTGGAGCGCGCCCAGGGCCTGGCCGCGGCGGGCGTCGACTTCCTGATCGTCGACACGTCCCACGGGCACAACAGCAACGCCCTGAACTGGATGGCGAAGATCAAGTCCAGCGTCGGCGTCGACGTCATCGGCGGCAACGTCGCGACGCGTGACGGCGCGCAGGCCCTGATCGACGCCGGTGTCGACGGCGTCAAGGTCGGCGTGGGCCCCGGCTCCATCTGCACCACCCGTGTGGTCGCCGGTATCGGCGTCCCGCAGGTCACCGCCATCTACGAGGCGGCGCTCGCCGCCCGGGCGGCCGGCGTCCCGGTCATCGGCGACGGCGGCCTGCAGTACTCTGGCGACATCGGCAAGGCGCTCGCCGCCGGTGCCGACACGGTCATGCTGGGCAGCCTGCTCGCCGGGTGCGAGGAGTCCCCGGGCGAGCTGCAGTTCATCAACGGCAAGCAGTTCAAGTCGTACCGCGGCATGGGCTCGCTCGGCGCGATGCAGTCCCGCGGCCAGGGCCGGTCCTACTCCAAGGACCGCTACTTCCAGGCCGAGGTCGCCTCGGACGACAAGCTCGTCCCCGAGGGCATCGAGGGCCAGGTGCCCTACCGCGGCCCGCTGGCCAACGTGCTGCACCAGCTCGTCGGCGGTCTCCGCCAGACGATGGGCTACGTGGGCGCCGCCACCATCGAGGAGATGGAGTCCAAGGGCCGCTTCGTCCGGATCACGTCCGCGGGCCTCAAGGAGAGCCACCCGCACGACATCCAGATGACGGTCGAGGCTCCGAACTACAGCAGGAAGTAACACGGCGCGACGCGTGGGGGCGGTTCCGGCATGTGGCCGGAGCCGCCCCTCACGCTTGTGTCGGGGATACTGGTAGGCGCAGACGTAGAGGGAAAGGCCACACATCGTGACTGAGATCGAGATCGGGCGCGGCAAGCGCGGCCGCAGGGCGTACGCGTTCGACGACATCGCCGTCGTCCCGAGCCGGCGCACCCGGGACCCGAAGGAGGTCTCGATCGCCTGGCAGATCGACGCCTACCGGTTCGAGCTGCCGTTCCTGGCCGCCCCGATGGACTCGGTCGTGTCGCCGCAGACCGCCATCCGCATCGGCGAGCTGGGCGGCCTGGGCGTCCTGAACCTGGAGGGTCTCTGGACCCGGTACGAGGACCCGCAGCCGCTGCTCGACGAGATCGCCGAGATGGACGAGGCGACCGCGACCCGCCGTCTGCAGGAGATCTACGCCGCGCCGATCAAGGAAGAGCTGATCGGGCAGCGCATCAAGGAGGTGCGCGACTCCGGTGTCGTCACCGCCGCCGCGCTCTCCCCGCAGCGCACCGCGCAGTTCTCCAAGGCCGTCGTCGACGCCGGCGTGGACATCTTCGTCATCCGCGGCACGACGGTCTCCGCCGAGCACGTCTCGGGCGCGTCCGAACCGCTGAACCTGAAGCAGTTCATCTACGAGCTCGACGTCCCGGTCATCGTCGGCGGCTGCGCCACGTACACCGCGGCCCTGCACCTGATGCGCACCGGCGCGGCGGGTGTCCTCGTCGGCTTCGGCGGCGGCGCCGCGCACACCACCCGTAACGTGCTCGGCATCCAGGTCCCGATGGCGACCGCGGTCGCCGACGTGGCCGCGGCCCGCCGCGACTACATGGACGAGTCCGGCGGCCGGTACGTGCACGTCATCGCCGACGGCGGCGTCGGCTGGTCCGGCGACCTGCCGAAGGCCATCGCCTGCGGTGCCGACTCGGTCATGATCGGCTCCCCGCTGGCCCGCGCCACGGACGCGCCCGGCAAGGGCCACCACTGGGGCATGGAGGCCGTCCACGAGGACGTGCCGCGCGGCAAGCTGGTCGACCTGGGCATCGTCGGCACCACCGAGGAGATCCTCGCGGGCCCGTCGCACTCCCCGGACGGCTCGATGAACTTCTTCGGCGCCCTGCGCCGCGCGATGGCCACGACGGGCTACAGCGAGCTCAAGGAGTTCCAGCGCGTCGAGGTCACGGTCGCGGACGCCCAGCACAAGCGCTGACCGTCCCCCGCAGACACGCCGAAGGGCCCCGCACCGACTCGGTGCGGGGCCCTTCGGCGTGTGCCGGTGGTTACCGGGCGGCCTTCTTGGCCCCGGAGAACGCGGCGAAGGCGGCGAGGGCGAAGAACAGGAACGTCAGCGGGTCCTTGCCCTCGTTCCAGGCCTCCGTCAGGAGACCGAACTCCTCGAGGAAGAGGTCGGTGGCGGAGACGTCGAGCTCCTTGGCCACCATGATCGCGATGCCCACGAGCTGGCCGAGGTAGACGGCCCCGAGGGACAGCACCGCGCCGGCGACCGGCAGGACGGGGTTGCGGCCGCCGACCTTGCCGGCGGCGAGGCCGACGAGGAAGCCGACACCGACGGCGGCCCAGCCGATCTCGCGCTCGGTGCCGCCGATGATGGCTCCGTACACCCCGCCCGCGACGAGGGCCGCGACCAGGGCCGCCACCAGGCCGAGGGCCAGGTTGTCGCGGGTGGGCGCGGGCGGCGGTGCCATCGGGTAGGGCTGCGGCGCGGCGCCGTCGGCGAACGGGTTGCCGGGCGGCGGAACGGGCTGGCTCATGCTGTGGATCCCCCCAGGGAACGGTGAAGTGTGCGGAACGGCTGGACTTGACCGTGCGTCAGCCGGCGATGATCGCGATCAGCGGCGCGAGGATGATTCCGAAACCGAGCAGGGACATCAGCCCGCCGGCCACGCGAAAGCCGGTGGCCGTGGCGACCCGGTCGGGCGGCCCCAGGTCTCCCCGGGCATGGGCGCGCAGCTCCAGGTTGCTCAGATGCCACCGCTCCAGCCGGACGGCCCAGTCCTTGACGTTCAGCGCGACGCAGAGGCCGCTGACCCCTGCCGTCAGAAAGAACGTGAGCAGGAAGAGGATGAGGAAGAACAAACGAGCCCCCGGGACGGTGCGCGCGTGGGACGGTGCGCGCGGTGGTCCCGGAGGCTAGCAGTTGCCCATGACGGCGGCATAGGCATTTCGGCGGTCCTCCCTCACAGCCGGTGCGCGGTGCCCGTCGGGGTGGCGCCCCGGGTGTCGAGGAGGAGTTGGGCCTTGACCGCGAGGCCCTGGAGGTCGTAGGTGCGGTGGTGCTGGAGCAGGATCGTCAGGTCGGCGTGGGCGGCGGCCTCGTAGAGGGAGTCCGCGCGGGGGACGGGGAGTTCGCGGACGCGCCAGTCGGGGACGTGCGGGTCGTGGTAGCTGACGGCCGCGCCCAGGTCCATGAGGCGGCGGGCGATCTCGTCGGCGGGGGAGCCCTGACGGTCGGGCAGATCCGGCTTGTACGTGATGCCCAGGAGGAGGATCCGGGCGCCGCGGGCCGACTTGCCGTGCTCGTTGAGGAGGGTGGCGGCGCGCTGGACGACGTACCGCGGCATGCGCTCGTTGACCTGGCCTGCGAGTTCGACGAGGCGGAGCGGGCGGTGGGCGCCGACGGTGTCGACGGGGGCGCCGTGGCCGCCGACACCGGGTCCCGGGCGGAAGGCCTGGAAGCCGAAGGGCTTGGTCTCGGCGCAGCGGATGACGTCCCACAGGTCGACGCCGAGTTCATGGCAGAGGACCGCCATCTCGTTGACGAGGGCGATGTTGACGTGCCGGAAGTTGGTCTCCAGGAGCTTGACCGTCTCCGCCTCGCGGGGGCCACGCGCGCGTACCACCTTGTCGGTGAGCCGGCCGTAGAAGGCGGCCGCCGCTTCGGTGCAGGCCGGGGTGAGACCACCGATGACCTTGGGGGTGCCGGCGAAGCCGTGGGTGCGGCTGCCGGGATCGAGGCGGCCGGGTGAGTACGCGAGGTGGAAGTCGCGTCCGGCGCGGAGGCCCGAGCCCGTTTCGAGGAGGTCACGGAGCAGGCCCTCGGTGGTGCCCGGGGGGACCGGGGATTCGAGGAGCACGGTGGTGTGGGGGCGGAGCCGGGCGGCGAGCACGCGCGCGGAGTCGGTGACGGCGGTGAGGTCGAGGGCGCGGTCCGGGCCGAGGGGGGCGGGGGCGCAGAGGACGGCGGTGCGGACCCGGCCCAGTTCGGCGGGGTCGGCGGTGGGCCGGAAGCCCGCCGAGAGCATCCGGCGGATCTCGGGAACGGTGAGCGAGCCGTCGACGGGGGACCGGCCGGCGGCGAGTTCGGTGACGGGGTGGGGGGCGGTGTCGTAGCCGACGGTGGCGATGCCTGCGGCGGTGGCGGCCTGGGCGAGGGGGAGTCCGTGGTGGCCGAGGCCGATGACGGCGAGATCAGCGGGCATGGAGGGTGGGCCGTCCTTCCCAATAGCCGGAGGGGACGCGACGCGCAAGCCCGGTGGACAGAACGGGTCGAGCGCAATGTCAGACTAGGCGTAAATATGACCGATATGCGGCATTGTGTGGCCGAAGGTCGCCGGGTGTTATCCACAGGTCGGTGTCGAGGCGGTGGCTGAAGTCGCGGGGGCGGGACAGAATCGAGCTGTGAGCCGGACCACACGGGACCGGTTCTCGGCACGTGTACGCGGGACTCGGATGCGTACGGCTCGTGCGGACGGACGGGGGACGACGGGAGGCAGCAGCCGTGAGGACAGCGACACTGGGACCCGCCGAGCGCGCCGAAGCGCTGGCGGCCATGGCGGAGCGCGAGCTGGACGTGCTGGTCGTCGGCGCCGGAGTGGTCGGCGCCGGGACGGCACTCGACGCCGTCACGAGAGGCCTCTCCACCGGCATCGTGGAGGCCCGCGACTGGGCCTCCGGCACCTCCAGCCGGTCCAGCAAGCTCATCCACGGCGGCCTGCGCTACCTGGAGATGCTGGACTTCGCCCTGGTCAGGGAAGCCCTCAAGGAGCGCGGACTGCTCCTGGAGCGGCTCGCACCCCACCTGGTGAAGCCGGTCCCCTTCCTCTACCCGCTCCAGCACAAGGGCTGGGAGCGGTTCTACGCGGGCTCCGGCGTCGCGCTGTACGACACGATGTCGCTCTCCTCGGGCCACGGCCGCGGCCTCCCCGTCCACCGGCACCTCTCCCGACGCCGCGCCCTGCGGGTCGCCCCCTGCCTCAAGAAGGACGCCCTGGTCGGCGCCCTGCAGTACTACGACGCCCAGATGGACGACGCCCGCTTCGTCACCACCCTCGTGCGCACCGCCGCCTCCTACGGCGCCATGGCCGCGAGCCGGGCCCGTGTCGTCGGTTTCCTGCGCGAGGGCGAGCGGGTCGTCGGCGCCCGCGTCCAGGACGTCGAGGCCGGTGTGGCGCACGAGATCCGCGCCAAGCAGATCGTCAACGCCACCGGTGTGTGGACCGACGACACCCAGGCCCTCATCGGCGAGCGCGGCCAGTTCCACGTGCGCGCCTCCAAGGGCATCCACCTGGTCGTCCCCAAGGACCGCATCCACTCCACCACCGGGCTCATCCTGCGCACCGAGAAGTCCGTGCTCTTCGTGATCCCCTGGGGGCGGCACTGGATCGTCGGCACCACCGACACCGAGTGGGACCTCGACAAGGCCCACCCGGCCGCGTCCAGCGCCGACATCGACTACCTCCTGGAGCATGTGAACACCGTGCTGGGCACGCCGCTCACCCGCGACGACGTCCAGGGCGTCTACGCGGGCCTGCGGCCCCTGCTCGCCGGCGAGTCGGACGCCACGAGCAAGCTCTCGCGCGAACACACCGTCGCCCACCCGGTCCCCGGCCTGGTCGTGGTGGCCGGCGGCAAGTACACGACGTACCGCGTGATGGCGAAGGACGCCGTCGACGAGGCGGTGCACGGCCTCGACCAGCGCGTCGCCCCGTGCGTCACCGAGGACACCCCGCTCCTCGGCGCCGAGGGGTACCGGGCCCTGTGGAACGCGCGGGCGGGAATCGCCGCCAGGACCGGCCTCCACGTCGTCCGGGTCGAGCATCTCCTCAACCGCTACGGCTCCCTGACGGAGGAGATCCTGGACCTCGTCGCCGAGGACCCGTCACTCGGCGAACCGCTCGCGGCCGCCGACGACTACCTGCGCGCCGAGATCGTCTACGCCGCCTCGCACGAGGGCGCCCGCCACCTCGACGACGTCCTCACCCGGCGGACCAGGATCTCCATCGAGACCTTCGACCGCGGTACGCGCAGCGCCCGCGCGTGCGCGGAACTCATGGCGCCGGTCCTCGGCTGGGACGAGCACCAGATCGCGAAGGAGGTCGAGCACTACGAGAAGCGGGTCGAGGCGGAGCGCGAGTCGCAGCGGCAGCCCGACGACCTGACGGCGGACGCGGCGCGACTCGGCGCGCCGGACATCGTGCCGATCTGATCGTGCCGATCCGGCAGGACCTCCGGGGTGGCCGTGTCCGGTGGGAACCTGGGGGTGTGCGGGGACGTCGTCATCCCGGAGAACGGACCCGGGGGCGCCACCCGTCCCGAGGTGAGGGACAATGGCCTCTCTTCCAGGGCGGGTTACCGCATCGCGCGGGAAGCGGCGGACGCGGCGAAGATCAGGGATCGCAGAGGGGACGCATGTCGGAGGCGGAGCAGTCGCGGGACACGGCGAAGGACCCCGGGCGTGACGCCGCCGCGGGGGCCGCGACCGACGGCGACCGAGGAGCGGTCCCGGCCGCGCGTGAGCCGGCGCGGGACACGAAGGACGCGCAGGTCAGGCGGGGTACGGACCAGGACGGTGGGCCGGGCGACGCGGGCGGAGCGCGAGCTGCGCTCGGCCCGGCGGACGCCGTGGAACCCGCGGGTCCGGGCGGCTCGGGCGGCTCGGCGGATCCCGCCGGTACGGCGGACACGGCTGACGCCGGTGGCTCGGGCGTACGGGATTCGGGCGTACGCGATTCGGGCGTACGGGACGTGAGGGATGTTCAGGATGCCGTGGACGTTCGGGACGTGAAGAACCCCGGGCGCGTCCAGGACGCCAAGGAGCAGGAGCCTGTGGACACCGTGGACCCCCGGGACGACCCCAGGGACGCGAAGGGCTCCGCGGGAACGCCTTCCGGCGGGGCCGCAGGTCCGGGCGCGAGCCGTGGCGAGGACGTCGCCGGGGCCGGCCGGCTGCGCGGCACCGAGCCGTCGACCGGACGGGCCGGCTTCGGCGCGGGTGACGGCGACGGCGAGAGCGACCGCCGGCGGGCGCCGGGCGCCGGACGCGGTACCGGCGGCGGCAGGCCGAGCAGGACCCCGGCAGGAGAGGGGCGTCTGCTCGCGGGCCGCTACCGGCTCGGCGTGGTCCTCGGCCGCGGCGGCATGGGCACCGTCTGGCGCGCGGTCGACGAGACCCTCGGCCGTACCGTCGCCGTCAAGGAACTCCGCTTCCCCAGCAGCATCGACGAGGACGAGAAGCGGCGCCTCATCACCCGGACCCTGCGCGAGGCCAAGGCCATCGCCCGGATCCGCAACAACGGCGCCGTGACCGTGTACGACGTCGTCGACGAGGACGACCGCCCGTGGATCGTCATGGAGCTCATCGAGGGCAAGTCCCTCGCGGACGCCGTGCGCGAGGACGGCACCCTCACGCCCCGGCGCGCCGCCGAGGTCGGCCTCGCCATCCTCGACGTCCTGCGTTCGGCCCACCGCGAGGGCATCCTGCACCGCGACGTGAAGCCGTCCAACGTGCTGATCGCCGAGGACGGCCGGGTCGTACTCACCGACTTCGGCATCGCCCAGGTGGAGGGCGACCCCTCGATCACCTCCACCGGCATGCTGGTCGGCGCCCCCTCGTACATCTCGCCGGAGCGCGCCCGGGGCCACAAGCCCGGCCCCGCCGCCGACATGTGGTCGCTCGGCGGCCTCCTGTACGCGGCGGTCGAAGGCAGCCCGCCGTACGACAAGGGCTCCGCCATCGCCACCCTCACCGCGGTGATGACCGAACCGGTCGACCCGCCGAAGAACGCCGGACCCGATCTCGAGAAGGTCATCTACGGCCTCCTCGCCAAGGATCCGGCCCAGCGGCTCGACGACGCCGGCGCGCGCGTCCTGCTGCGGGCCGTGCTCGACGCGCCCGCGACGCCGGTGCTCGACGCCTCCCCCGAGGTCACCAGGGTCGTACCGTTGCCGCCGCACCCCGAGCGGACGCCGGAGGTTCCGGCGGCCGACCGGGCCAAGGCGCCCGACGCGGCCGCCGACCGTATGCGAGGCGCCCTGAAGTCCGTGCGCAACGCGGCGGCCTCCGTGAAGGCCGAGCCCACGGCGCACGCACAGGCGGGCGCGGGCGCCGCGCGGGTGAACGCGGGCGCGGGTGCCGCGGCGCCGCGGGGAGCGGGCCGGCAGGCCCCGGCCCGTGCGCCGCTGACCGACGTCGTACCGCGCCGGACACTGGTGATCATCGCCGCCGTCGCCGTTCTCGCCCTGCTCGGAACGATCTTCGCGGTCTCCCTCAGCGGGGGAGGGGACGAGGGCAACCAGGGCAAGGAGAACGGCGGTACCACGGCCTCCGCCGGTGTCTCGGCCGGCGGTGACGGCTCCGGGGGCTCCGAAGGCTCCGGCGGTTCCGGCGGTTCCGGCGGGGACAAGGGCCAGCAGGGCGGCGCCCAGCCCGGCGACGACGGCGCCACGGGGTCGACGGGCACCGACGGCACGACGGGATCCACCGGAGCGACGAACGGCAGCGGCGTCACGCCGTCCGGCACGCCCGGCGGCGGCGCGGCCGCGAAGCTGCCCGCCGGCTACAGCCTCGTCACCAACAAGCGCTTCCACTTCTCGATGGCGATGCCCTCGACCTTCCGGGTGCGCTCGATACCGGGATACAGCGGCGGCGGGATCTTCAGCGAGAGCGGTGGCTTCCCGCGCGTCCAGGTCGACTTCAACGCCAGCCCGAAGGACGACGCGGCGGCCGCCTGGGAGCTGGGCAAGATCGGTGTGGCCGCCACCAGCAAGGGCTACAAGCACTTCGGCATCAGGACCGTCTCGTACAAGGGCTACCCGACCGTCGCCGACTGGGAGTTCGAGCGCGTCCAGCAGGGCATGCGCGTCCACGTCCTCAACCGCGGCTTCAAGGTGGACGCCAAGCACGGCTACTCCATCATGATCAGCTGCAAGGCGGAGGAGTGGAACGGCGCGGAGTGCCGGACGCTGCGGGAGACGGCGTTCGCCACGTTCAGCCCCAAGGACTGACCGGTGCCACGTATCGTGAGAGTTCGAGGACCGTACACAGCCGAACAGAGTCGTTAACTGCGCGGTGCGGGACCGGAACTGACGGACTCGCGTGATCCCGCACGATCCCGAGGGATCCGCGGGCCCACGGGGGACAGCGTGCGCGCGTGGGGAGGCGTCGTGGACGACTACGCGGGAAGGGTGCTCGCGGACCGCTACCGCCTGCCGCTGCCGCCGGCGGACGCGGACGTGCACGGGGCCGCGTACGCCCTGGCCGAGACGCGTGCCTTCGACACGTACAGCGGGCAGGAGGTCCTGGTCCGCCAGGTGCCGCTGCCGGAGTTCGTCGACGCCGAGGTGCTCGACGAGGAGGGCGACCGGGCCGGTTCCCACGGGGGCGCGGGGCGGGCGACCCGCCGCCCGGCCGAGCCCGTCGTCCGCCGCGCGATCGAGGCGGCCCAGGCCGCAGCGCAGATCCCCGACCACCCCCTCCTCGACCAGGTCTTCGACGTCTTCGCGGAGGCCGGTTCGCTGTGGATAGTGAGCGAACGCGTGGCGGCCCGGCCGCTGGCCGCGCTCCTCGCCGAGCGCCCGCTCAACCCGTACCGGGCGGCCGAGATCGGCGCCGACGTCCTCACCGCCCTGCGCGCGCTCCACGCCCACGGCTGGGTGCACCGGAACATCACCTCCCGGACCGTGCTCGTCTGCGACGACGGCCGGGTGGTCCTCTCGGGCCTCGCGGTGGGGGCGGCGGAGGAGGCCCTCTGCGGGTACGCGCCCGTACCGGAACAGGAGCAGGAGCCGCACGAAGCCGCCTGGCGCGCGCCGGAGGAGGAGTACGGGCCCGGGGAGTACGGGCCCGAGGAGTACGGGCCCGAGGAGTACGGGCCCGAGGGGTACGGGGCTGAGGGGTACGGGTCGGTCGAGGACGGTTCCGAGGGACACGACTCCGAGACGTACGGACCCGACCTGCCCGACCTGTACGAGGCGGAGGTCTACGAGGAGGCGGACGAGCGGACTCCGTACGGGGCGGAAACGGTCGAGGAGACGGCGGA
This sequence comes from Streptomyces sp. NPDC058664, assembly GCF_042716635.1. Classification (NCBI taxonomy): domain Bacteria; kingdom Bacillati; phylum Actinomycetota; class Actinomycetes; order Kitasatosporales; family Streptomycetaceae; genus Streptomyces; species Streptomyces sp. NPDC058664. Next base: position 101,582 of record NZ_JBHXRW010000018.1, read on the forward strand.
GGAGCCGTACCACGGTCAGGACGCCGAGCCGTACGACTCCGGGTCGTACGACTCCGACACGTATGCGGTCGAGGAGTACGGCTCCGGTCCGGCCTCCGACGACCCGGGCGCGGACGGCGACGCCTCCCCCTACGGAACCCACGGAACCCACGGAACCCACGGAACCGTCCCCGGCCCCGGAGCGTACGGCGCCGACCCCTACGGCCGTTCCCGCCCGCCCGCCACCGAGACGCAGCCCGCCGCCGCGCCGCCCACCGCCGACGTACGGGCCGCGCGGGCCGGGGCCATCGCCGCCTACCGGGCCGGTGCCCGCGCCGCCGCCCGCCTCGGTGAGACCGGCGCGCTCCCCGTCCAGCGTCCCGCGCCGACGGACCCGCCCGAGCCGCCCCCGGCACCGACGGCGCAGGCGGCGGGCGCGCCCGAGCCGCAGTGGTGGGCGCGGGTGGCGGACGACGAGGACGACGAGGACGACGGCGACGAGCCGTACGGCGGCGGCCCGCAGGCCGGTCCGCCGCCGCGCGTGATGCTGGCCGGCAGCTGGAGCGACGGCCCGCACGCCTCGCGGGACGGTTCGGGGCCGATCCCGGCCGGTGGGGGTTCGGGCCCGGGCCGCGGCCCCGTGCTGCCGGGTTCGGGCCGTCCGGCCCTGCCCGCCGGGTACACGGCCGCGACCCCGGACCCCGCGCGCCTTCCGGTCCCCACCGGCGCGCGGGAGGAAGCGCCGGTCGTCATCCCCGCGCAGGCGGACCGCGGCCCCACCACCCGGCTCGCCGCCGAGCGGGCCCGGCAGACCCGTATCGCGGTCGTCGGCGCCGTCACCGAGCGCTGGGCGCCCGAACAGGCGGGACCCGTCCACGAGAACTGGCGGCTGGCCCCGCCCATCGGCCCCGCCACCGATCTGTGGGCGCTCGGAGCGCTTCTCTACCGGGCCGTCCAGGGGCACGCCCCCTACCCGGAGGACAGCGCCGCCGAGCTCGTCCAGCTGGTCTGCGCCGAGCCACCCGCCTTCGCCGAGGAGTGCGGTCCGCTCCGCCCGGTCGTGGAGTCCCTGCTGCGCCAGGACCCCACCGAGCGGCCCGACTTCGAGGAGCTGCGCGGCTGGCTGCGTTCCCTCGTGCGCTCGGCACCGGAGCCGGATTTCGGCGTCGGAGTCGTACCGCTGCCGTCCTTCGACGAGACGCGGCTGCCGATCGTGCGACGGCGGGGCGAGCTGGTGCGCCGCCGGCGCGGGGGAGCGGGCGCCGGGCGCCACCGGCACAAGCGCGGAAAGGCCCCGCGCGCCGCGGCCCGCCGCGAGGACACGCACCCGCGCGGACCCGAACCCACCCCCGTACAGGCCGACGGTCATGGGGAGTTCCACGAGTCGCGCAGGCCGTCGTCGTACAAGGAGCGACACCAGGAGTCGTACCGGGAGCCGTACCAGGAGTCGTTCCACGAGGAGATCCCGCAGCGCGCCCCCCGCGCCCCGCGCCCGTCGTCCTCCCGGTCCCAGGGGTCCCCGCGCGCCCTCGGCCGTACGCTCCTGGTCCTCGTCCTCCTCCTGCTCGGCGGCGCCGTCGCGTACGCCGTCCTCTTCCTGCCCGGCGAGGGCGAGACGCCCACCGGGCCGAGTACGCCCACCGCCGACCGGACCCCGCGCACCACCCCGCCCACGCCCACCGGACGGCCGTCCGCGAGCACGGCGTCACCGTCCGCCGCGCCGCGCACCACCCCGCCCGCCGCGGATCCGTCGGCTCCCGCGCTCGCCGCCGGGTACGCGGTGCGCCAGGACCCCGAGGGCTTCCGGATCGGGGTGCCGAACGGCTGGCGGCGCAGCCCGATCAACGACGCCGGGCAAGTGCGGTACACGAGCGGCGACTTCACGATGATCGTCGTTCCCGGCCGTGACAGCGTCCGTGACAACGGCTCCGACCCGCTGGAGTACCAGAGCGTCAAGGAGCGCGAGCTGGAGCCGTGGCGGACGTCGAGCTGGTCGCGGGTGGAGAAGGCCCGCCGGGTGGACATCGGCCGGACGCCGACGGCCGAGGGCCACTACGTGTGGCTGGACAGCACGGGCCGCGAGGTGTTCGTGCGCAATCTCGCCCTGATCGACGGTGGCAGGTACCACGTCGTCCTCGTCATCGGTCCGGAGGGCGAGCGCGACAAGGTGTCCGAGATCTACGGCGAGGCCACGAAGGCGTTCCGACCGGGGCGCTGAACCGGGCGGGGCTTCCGCGGAGCCCGCCCGGAGGCCGGAACGTCACCAGCCCCCGGTCACAGTGCTGTTCCTATGACCGCCCCGAGGTTCCGCCGTCCGTACCCCCCTCCGTAACCTGTCATCCGAAGGAACGGGCGGGGGCTAGTGGAACATTCTCAGAGCACAGGGGCGGGGCTGTTGCTCGCCGGTCGCTACCGGCTGGGCGAGTCCATCGGACGCGGCGGCATGGGCAAGGTCTGGCGCGCGCACGACGAGGTGCTGCACCGCGTGGTGGCGGTGAAGGAGCTGACGGCGGGCCGGTTCGTGGCCGAGGCCGACCGGCTCGTGCTGCACGCCCGCACGCAGAAGGAGGCGCGGGCCGCCGCGCGGATCTCCCACCCGGGTGTGGTGACCGTCCACGACGTCCTGGAGCACGACGACCGGCCGTGGATCGTCATGCAGTACGTCGACGGGCCCTCGCTCGCAGACGCCGCCAAGGAGACGGGCGCGATCGAGCCACGGGAGGCGGCGAGGATCGGGCTGCACGTGCTCGGCGCGCTGCGCGCCGCGCACGCCGCAGGGGTGCTGCACCGGGACGTCAAGCCGGGCAACGTGCTGCTCGCCCGCGACGGCCGCGTCCTGATCACCGACTTCGGGATCGCGGCGATCGAGGGAGACGCCACGATCACCCGGACCGGTGAACTCGTGGGCTCCATCGACTATCTGGCGCCCGAGCGGGTACGGGGCGGCGATCCGGGGCCGGCCTCCGACCTCTGGTCCCTGGGCGCCACCCTGTACACGGCGGTGGAGGGCACTTCGCCGTTCCGCCGGACCTCCCCGATCAGCACCATGCAGGCCGTGGTGGCCGAGGAGCCGCCGTATCCGGAGAAGGCGGGGCCGCTGGCCGCCGTCATCGTGGCCCTGCTGCGCAAGGATCCGGAGCAGCGGCCGCAGGCCGACGAGGCCGGACGGATGCTGCTCGACGCGATGGAGGGACGGACGCCGGAGGCGGCGCAGGCGTACGTACCGACCCAGCGCGTGACCAGGACGGACCTGGACGGAACGGGAGACGGGACCGGCTTCGGCCACGGCCTGGTGGAGCTGAGCGAGGAGGACGACGGAGAGGGGGGCCGGGACGCCACGGGACCGACGGGTGCCTCCCGCGCGTCCGGACCGGCCCGTACCGCCCAGTGGCCCCAGCCGCCGCAGAGGCCCGAGTCCTCCACGTACCACTCGCCGCAGAGGCCCGAGCCCTCCACGCACTACCCGTCGCAGAGGCCCGAGCCCTCCACGCACCGTCCCGTCGCCTCTCCGTCCACCGTGGTGCCGTCGCCCACCGCTCCCGGGTCGTCCCCCGGCCGTGGCCGCTGGCGCACCGCCGTCCTGGCCGCCGTGCTCGCCGGGCTCGTCGCGGGCGGCGCCGTCTTCGCCGCCATGAACTACGCGGACGCCGACCGGAACGGCGGCGGAGGCGACGGCGGACGGACCGCGGCCACCGGCCCCGCCCCCTCCACCGCCGCCAAGGGCCTCGCGAACGACGTGCCGGCCGGCTGGCACCGCGTCCACGACCGGGAGGGCTTCAGCCTGCTCGTACCGGACGGCTGGAAGCGGCAGACGGAGGGCGACCAGATCGACTACACCCCGGACAACGGCAACCACCGCATCCGGATCAGCATCGACAGGAGCCCCGACTTCGAGAACCCGTACATGCACGCGCTCGACCTGGAGCGCGTCCTGGAGAAGCGGATGGACTACACCCGGATCAAGCTCGGTCAGGTCACCTACCGCGACCAGGTCCGCTCCGCCCAGTGGGAGTTCACCTGGACCGAGAAGAAGGACTTCCCCGGGCCGCGGCACGCGATCGACCTCATGTACTACGAGGACGACGGCACCGAGTACGCCATCTACATGTCCTCGCCGGAGTCGAGCTGGGAGACCACCCGCGAGCAGTTCGACATCGTCCTCCAGCACTGGCGGGCGCCGGGCGACTGAGCTCTCGGAAGCCGGGCGACCGAACCCGCCGGAAAATCTCCGAGGAGAGCCTCCTTCAGTCACAAGCCCCTGATCAGGGCTTATGTGCCAGTGATCGCTGGCGCGATGCGCGTACCCGGTGAAAACGCGTTACCGACGGGTACCCAAAGGGCGGAAGGCGGCTTACGCTCGCCCTCATGACGGACTCGCAGGCCCCCGCCGCCCCCTCGGTTCCCGACACCGCCGCCAAGGCGCCCGCAGCGACCGGGGCGCCCGCCGCGGCGACCAACCCGGTCGCGCCCGCGCCCGCCGGCGCGCGCACCGCCGCCGACGTCGTGACGCCCGAGGTGGTCGCCCGGCTCGTCCGCGGTGTCGTCGGCTCCGGCCGTACCGCCAACCACACCCCGTTCACCGGGGAGAAGCTGGCGGACCTGCCCGAGTCCACCCCCGAGGACGTCGCCGAGGCCTTCGCGCGCGCCCGCGCCGCCCAGGAGCCCTGGGCCGCGACCCCGGTCAAGGCCCGCGCCGCCGTACTCCTCCGCTTCCACGACCTCGTCCTCCAGCGCCAGTCCGAGGTCCTCGACCTCATCCAGCTGGAGACGGGCAAGGCGCGCCTGCACGCCCACGAGGAGGTGCAGGCGGTGGCCGTCGCCGCCCGCCACTACGGCCGCAAGGCCTCCTCCTACCTGCGCCCCCGTCACCACACCGGTGTCGTCCCGACCCTCACCAAGGTCACCGAGCTGCGCCAGCCGCGCGGGGTCGTCGGCCAGATCGCGCCCTGGAACTACCCCCTCGAACTCTCCGTCGGCGACGCGCTGCCCGCCTTCGTCTCGGGCAACGCCGTCGTCATGAAGCCCGACACGGAGACCGCGCTCACCGCGCTGTGGGCCCGTGACCTGCTCATCGAGGCCGGACTGCCCGCCGAGGTCTTCCAGGTCGTCCTCGGCGAGGGTCCGGTCGTCGGCCCCGAGGTCGTCAAGCACGCCGACTACGTCTCCTTCACGGGCTCGACCCGCACCGGTCGTGAGGTCGCCCAGGGCGCCGCCGCCCGGCTCGTCGGCGTCTCCCTCGAACTCGGCGGCAAGAACGCGATGCTCGTCCTGAAGGACGCCGACATCGAGAAGGCCGCCGCCGGCGCCATCCGCGCCTGCTTCTCCTCCGCCGGCCAGCTCTGCATCTCCATCGAGCGGCTGTACGTGCACGAGTCGGTCGCCGACGTCTTCCTCGACCGCTTCGCCGCCCGCACCAAGGCCATGCGGCTCGGCAACTCCCTCGCGTACGGGGCGGACATGGGCTCCCTCGTCGGCGAGCGCCAGCTGGAGACCGTCACGAAGCACGTCGAGGAGGCCGTCGCCAAGGGCGCCACGCTCGTCGCCGGCGGCGTCGCCCGCCCCGACATCGGCCCCCTCTTCTACGAGCCGACCATCCTCGACGGCGTCGAGGCGCCGATGGCCGTCTGCACCGAGGAGACCTTCGGACCGGTCGTCTCGATCTACCGCTTCACCGACGAGGACGAGGTCGTCGCCCTCGCCAACGCCACTCCGTACGGCCTGAACTCCTCGGTCTGGACGAAGGACTCGCGCCGCGGCCACGCCGTCGCGGCCCGGCTGCGGACCGGCACCGTCAACATCAACGAGGGGTACGCCCCCGCCTACGGCAGCGTGCAGTCCCCGATGGGCGGCATGAAGGACTCCGGGCTCGGCCGACGTCACGGCTCGGAGGGCATCCTCAAGTACACCGAGGCCCAGACCGTCGCCCAGCAGCGGCTCATCCCGCTCGCGCCCTCCTTCGGGATGGACGACGAGAAGTACGCCGCTTTCATGAGCGTGTCCCTGAAGGCGATGAAGGCCCTGCGCCTGCGCTGACGCACTTTCCTTTTCACACCTTTTCGTACGAGGAGAGCCATGGCCGCGGTACCCCCTACCCAAAATCAGGAGAACGCCGGGAACGCCGGGAACGCCGGGAACACCGCGTACGACTACGACGTCCTCGTCGTCGGCTCCGGCTTCGGCGGTTCGGTCACCGCCCTCCGTCTCACCGAGAAGGGCTACCGGGTCGGCGTCCTCGAAGCCGGACGTCGCTTCACCCGCGCGAGCCTGCCCAAGAACTCCTGGGACGTGAAGAACTTCCTGTGGGCCCCCGCGCTCGGCCTCTACGGCATCCAGCGCATCCACCTGCTCGGCAACGTCATGGTGCTCGCGGGCGCCGGCGTCGGCGGTGGCTCCCTCAACTACGCCAACACCCTCTACGTACCGCCCAAGCCGTTCTTCGACGACCCGCAGTGGAAGGACATCACGGACTGGCAGGACGAGCTGCGGCCGTACTACGACCAGGCCCAGCGGATGCTCGGCGTCCGGCTCAACCCGACGACGACCCCCTCCGACGTGCACCTCAAGGCGGCCGCCCAGGCGATGGGCATCGGCGACACCTTCCACATGGCACCGGTCGGCGTCTTCTTCGGGGACGGTGACGACGCCGACGGGACGGCGAAGGCGAAACCGGGCGGCGAGGTCCCCGACCCGTACTTCGGCGGCGCGGGCCCGGCCCGTCGCGCCTGCACCGAATGCGGCGAGTGCATGACCGGCTGCCGTCACGGCGCCAAGAACACCCTCAACGAGAACTATCTCCACCTCGCCGAGAAGGCGGGCGCCACCGTCCACCCCATGACCACCGTCGTCACCGTCACCGAGGACTCGCGGGGCGGCTTCGCGGTGAAGACCCTCCCCACCGACCGGCGGAGGAAGGGGAACGGGCGGACCTTCACCGCCCGCCGGGTGGTGATCGCGGCCGGCACGTACGGCACCCAGACCCTGCTGCACCGGATGAAGGACAGCGGACTGCTGCCCCGGATCTCGCACCGGCTCGGCGAACTCACCCGCACCAACTCCGAGGGCCTGGTCGGCGCGCAGACCACCGACCGCCGCTACCGCGCGAAGTTCGGCAAGGAGAAGGCCGACTTCACCCGCGGCGTCGCCATCACCTCCTCCGTCCACCCCGACGCCAACACCCACATCGAGCCGGTGCGGTACGGCAAGGGATCCAACTCGATGGGCAGCCTGACCGTCCTCCAGGTGCCCTACGGGGCCCACCGGGTACGCAACTGGTTCCTCAACCTGCTCAGGCACCCCACGCTCGCCGCCCGCTCGCTCTCCAACCGGCACTGGTCGGAGCGGACCATCATCGGCCTGGTCATGCAGTCCCTCGACAACTCCCTGACGACCTACCGCAAGCCCGGCGGCCTCGGAAAGGGCCTGCTCACCGCCCGCCAGGGGCACGGGGCGCCGAACCCGGTCCAGATTCCGGAAGCCACCCGGGCCGCGACCCTCCTCGCCGAGGAGATCAACGGTTTCGCGGGCTCCAACGTCGGCGAGCTGATGGGCACCCCGCTCACCGCCCACTTCCTGGGCGGCTGCCCGATCGGCGCCGACGCCGAGTCCGGCGTCATCGACCCGTACCACCGGCTCTTCGGCCACCCGGGGATCTCCGTCGTCGACGGGGCCGCCGTCTCCGCCAACCTCGGCGTCAACCCGTCCCTGACGATCACGGCCCAGGCCGAACGGGCCATGTCCTTCTGGCCGAACAAGGGCGAGGAGGACACGCGCCCGCGCCAGGGAGAGGCGTACGTACGGCTCACGGCCGTCGAGCCGAAGTCCCCCGCGGTCCCGGCCGAGGCCTTCGGCGCCCTGCGACTGCCGTTCCTGGGAATGCCGACGGTCCCGCCGAAGAAGGTGTGAGTCATGTGCGTCACCTGCGTTACCTGCGTCACCTGAGACACAGGAAAGGGCGCTGCACCCCCCTCCGAGTGCAGCGCCCCAACCAGCTTTTTGGTGATGCTGCATAGATGACCCGCGACCGGCGGGATTGGTTGTAGCGGTTGCACAGGATCTTCGTGTGACGCGCGTCACGTTCGATCTGGTGCGGTGCGGTGCGGTGAGGGTGAGGTGCGCACGGGCAAGGGCCCCGTGCCCGCGATTCGAGTCGCGACGGCACGGGGCCCTTGGGGTCGGCACCGGTGTCAGGGCAGCTGCGGTGCCGAGCGGGGCGGCGCCGGGAGGTCGCGCCGCGCGGGGGGAGGAAGGCTGGAGGGACGCAAGGACCGGGGACGGGGGTGACGGGGGACGGGGGACGGAAGATCGGCCGGTTGCGGCCGGCCCCGGGCGTCCCCGGGGCCGACCGCCCTTTCTGGGTGACCGGACTGCTGTCCCCTGCTGTCCGGTCACAAGCGCTGGTGCGAGGTCCCACGACGTACCGGAGTACGCCACACGCCCCAGCGAAGCCACGCGTGGTTTCTTACGGGCCCGCCCCTGGCTGGCACGGACACCCGGACCAACGAAGCCGGGCCGGAGCCGGTCACGCGCCGTACGGGTGAGAGCGGGCCCGAACTCAGATCCGGGAACCCACTCGGGCGCGGGTCCGGGCGCGGGCGCAGGCGCGCTCAGACGCGTCCCCGGCACAGTTCGAGCATCGTCATCGCCAGCGTCGTGCCCGGCTTGCCCAGCGCGTCCCGGTAGTGGCCGAGGACCTCCATCTCGCGCGCCAGGTTCACCCGGCGGCCACCGGAGGAGATCCGGGCCTCCTGGATCACGGCCGAGACGGCCATCCGTTCCTGGATCAGCCCGATGATCCGGTCGTCGAGCGCGTCGATGCGCTCACGCGCGCCACCGATCAGCGCCGCCGCCTCGTCGGTGCGGGCGCCGGTCTTCTCGGTCTCGGTCAGAGCGGTCATGGTGGGGCTCCTCGTGGTGTCGGACGCCCTGGACCGATCAGGCCCGGAAACAGCAGAACGCCCCGGGCCTTGTCGGCCCGGGGCGCCTGGGAAGTCGCTTGTCAGTTGCTCAAGCAGCACGACCATGGCAGCCGGTGGGCCGGTTGCCATAGGTAAAGACGAAGGTCGTGAGCTTGCGCATGGCGACAGTATGGGCCCCCGGACCGATCCGGAGCCAAACCGGGTTCGGATGGTGAGACGAAAAGCGTCACCGGCGCGCCGGTAGAATCGACAAATAGCCCCCCTCTCGGGGGACCCTCCCTACCGCCGGAAGGCCGCCGTAGTGTCATCAGCGACTCCCGCTGCCGCGCCCGACGTCTCCAACCCGGACGTAGTCCTCGTTGTCGACTTCGGCGCCCAGTACGCCCAGCTCATCGCCCGCCGTGTCCGTGAGGCCCGGGTCTACAGCGAGATCGTCCCGTCCACCATGCCGGTGGCCGAGATGCTGGCCAAGAACCCGAAGGCGATCATCCTCTCCGGCGGCCCGTCCTCCGTGTACGCGGAGAACGCCCCCCGTCTCGACCGCGCGCTCTTCGAGGCGGGTGTCCCTGTCTTCGGTATGTGCTACGGCTTCCAGCTGATGGCGACGACCCTCGGTGGCACCGTCGACAACACCGGCGCCCGCGAGTACGGCCGGACCCCGCTGCACGTCTCCAAGGCCGGTTCCACCCTCTTCGAGGGCACCCCGGTCGAGCAGTCCGTGTGGATGTCGCACGGCGACGCCTGCTCCGCCGCCCCCGAGGGCTTCTCCGTCACCGCGTCCACGGACGTCGTGCCGGTCGCCGCCTTCGAGAACGACGAGAAGAAGCTGTACGGCGTCCAGTACCACCCCGAGGTGCTGCACTCCACGCACGGCCAGCAGATCCTGGAGCACTTCCTCTACCGCGGCGCCGGCATCGAGCCGAGCTGGACCACGGGCAACGTGATCGAGGAGCAGGTCGCGGCCATCCGCGCCCAGGTCGGCGACAAGCGCGCCATCTGCGGTCTCTCCGGTGGCGTCGACTCCGCCGTCGCCGCCGCGCTGGTGCAGAAGGCCATCGGCTCGCAGCTCACCTGCGTGTACGTCGACCACGGTCTGATGCGCAAGAACGAGACCGAGCAGGTCGAGAAGGACTTCGTCGCCGCCACCGGCGTCCAGCTGAAGGTCGTCGACGCGCAGGAGCGCTTCCTCACCGCCCTCGCCGGCGTCTCCGACCCGGAGACCAAGCGCAAGATCATCGGCCGTGAGTTCATCCGCGTCTTCGAGCAGGCCCAGGCCGAGATCGTCGCCGAGTCGGCCGGCGCCGGCGAGGACGTCGCCTTCCTCGTCCAGGGCACGCTCTACCCGGACATCGTCGAGTCCGGCGGCGGCACCGGCACCGCCAACATCAAGTCCCACCACAACGTGGGCGGCCTTCCCGAGGACCTGGAGTTCGAGCTCGTCGAGCCGCTGCGCCAGCTCTTCAAGGACGAGGTCCGCATGGTCGGCCAGGAGCTCGGCCTGCCCGAGGAGATCGTCCAGCGCCAGCCGTTCCCCGGCCCCGGCCTCGGCATCCGCATCGTCGGCGAGGTCACCAAGGAGCGCCTGGACCTGCTGCGCGAGGCCGACGCCATCGCCCGCGAGGAGCTCACCGCGGCCGGCCTCGACCGCGAGATCTGGCAGTGCCCGGTCGTCCTGCTCGCCGACGTCCGCTCCGTGGGCGTCCAGGGCGACGGCCGCACCTACGGCCACCCGATCGTGCTGCGCCCCGTCTCCTCCGAGGACGCCATGACGGCGGACTGGTCGCGCCTGCCGTACGACGTGCTCGCCAAGATCTCCACCCGCATCACCAACGAGGTCGCGGACGTCAACCGCGTCGTCCTCGACGTCACCAGCAAGCCGCCGGGCACCATCGAGTGGGAGTAGTCGCTCCCGTAGGTGTGTGAGGCCGTCGTCCCGGGGTTCCGGGGCGGCGGCTTCGTCGTGTCCGGGCTCTGGTGACTTGCCCGGCCGGGCGTTACCTTCCGGCGCATGAGCGTGATACCCGAACCCGTCCCCGTCGACCGGCTCCACTTCGCCCTGCCGCCCGTCCACGCGACGGCCGAGGAGGAACGCGTCCACCGCAAGCAGCGGCTCGCGGGCGCGCTCCGGCTCTTCGGACGGTTCGGTTACGAGGAGGGCGTCTCGGGCCACATCACCGCGCGCGACCCCGAGTACCCCGACGCCTTCTGGGTGAACCCCTTCGGGGCGCCGTTCGAGGAGGTGACCGCGAGCGACCTCATCCTGGTCAACGGCGAAGGCCAGGTGCTCCGGGGCGGCCGGCACGTGAACCAGGCCGCGTTCACCGTGCACGCCCAGGTCCACCGGGCCCGGCCCGACGCCGTCGCCGTCGCCCACACCCACTCCCTCCACGGGCGGGCCCTCGCCGCGCTCGGCGAACTCCTCGACCCGATCACCCAGGAGGCCTGCGCCTTCTACCAGGACCATGCCCTCTACGACGCCTACACCGGCGTCACCGTGGACGCCGAGGAAGCACGCCGGATCGCCGTCGCCCTCGGCACCTTCAAGGCGATCGTGCTCCGCAACCACGGGGCGCTCACCGTCGGCACCTCCGTCGACGCGGCGGCCTGGTGGTTCATCGCCCTGGAACGCTGCGCCCAGGTGCAACTGGCCGCGCGGGCGGCCGGCAAGCCGGTCCTGATCGACCACCGCGAGGCCGTCGCCACCCGCGAACAGCTCGGCGGCGACCTCGTGGCCTGGATCAACTACCAGCCCCTGTGGCGCAGGATCAGCCGAACGGAGCCCGAACTCCTGTCGTAACACCATCGCTTCACCCTTCTGTACGTCAATGGGATGGCTCGTCAATCACTCTCCGGTAGGGCGCGCGTGGCAGGCGCGGAAGCCGCCGGTACGGCACAATTCCGTGGAGCCGACCGCTGGTTGACCCTCCAGGACACCCGGTACGTGTCGTGAAGTGAGCTCGGGAAGTGAGCACCGTGGCGGTTCAAGAGGCGAGACAGTACGGCGAGCACGCGGCGGCCTGTGCCGGTTGCGCCCACTGCGGACAGGCCGGCCACCGGCGCGCCGTCGCCGCCTTCCTCGCCCGGCGCGACGAACTCGCCGCCGGACACGGCGTCCCCGCGGCCGTCGCCCACTCCCCGCTCGCCGCCCGCCAGTGGGTCTCCGACGAGCTCGCCCAGTCCGCCCGCGCGGTGGCCGTACACGGCCGGGAGGCCGGGGCGGCCTGGCTCGACCGGGTACGGCTCGGGGGCGTGTGCGCCGTCTGGGGCGCGGTCCTCGTCCTCCTTCTCGGCCAGGCCCTCACCGCCGTCGGGGGCGGCTGGACCGGAGCCCGCACGGCCGGCCTCTGCACCGCCCTGGTCCTCGCCGTCCTCCTCAGCGCCGCCGCCCACGCCCACCGCTCCCGCGGCGGGCTCCTCGCACCTCTCGTCGGCGAGGACAACCGGCTCTCCACCACCCGTGCCGTCGCGGCCGCCTGGCTCCTGTTCCTCGGCTACACCCTCCTCTTCCTCGTCCTCCTCGCGCCGGGCACGACCGCCTTCGGCCTGGCCAGGGGCGCCGGCCTGCTGACCGTCATCGCCCTGGTGTCGGCCGTCACGGTGGCCGCCCGCCTCGTCGTCGCGGTGGGGATCGCGTCCCGCCGCCTCCAGAAGGTGCGCGCCGACCGCCCGCGCGCCGCCGATCTCCTCTGCGACGACAACGGCCGGGCCGACCTCGCCGACGTCCAGTACCTCCTCGTCTCCGGTTCCGTCCTGGTCCTGGCGGTCGCCGGACTCGCCCGCCACCCCGCCGGGCTTCCCGAGGTGCCCTGGACCCTCGTGGTCCTCCTCGGCGTCTCGGCGGCCTGGCACCTCGCCGCGAAGTGCACCGAGGGCGTCCGCCCCGTCATCCACTCGGTGGTCAGGTCCAGGGAGGCGGGCGACCTCGACGCCCCGATCCGCACGGGCGACGACATCGAGATCCGCGGCTGCGGCTTCGTCCCGCCCGGCGCCGGCGCTCCCGACCCGCTGACCCGGCTGGTCGTCCGCATCGGCCCGGTCCACGCCCACGTGCCGCTGGTCCCGGTCCCGGGCGGCTTCGCCAACCCCACCGACGCCTCCCTGACCGTTCCTCTCCCGGCGGACGTGGAACCGGGCCGGGTGGAGGTCTCGGTCGTGACGGCGGCGGGCGTGGAGACCAACCGGGTCACGATCGACGTCGTGGACTGAGCGTCCGGCCCCCTTCCCGTATCCCCGGAGCGCGGGGACGAGGAGAATCGTTCCGCGAACAGTCGTACGGGGCATGGAGAGGTGACCGACGATGACGGGTCAGGCGGACCGGACGGACGACGCGGGCGACGGCACCCAGGGCACCGGTGGCACCGGCCGCCCTGCCGAGGGGCAGACCCTCCTCGACCGGTGGAAGCTCGTCGTCGACAGGTGGAAGGCGGTCGCCCCCCGCTACGCCCTCCTTCCGCTCCGGCTCTTCCTCGGCATCACCTTCGTCTACGCCGGGCTGGACAAACTGACCGACCCGGCCTTCCTCGCCGACACCGGCAGCGGCTCCATCGGCGAGACGATGCGCGGAGTCCGGGACACCTCGGCCGTCCCCGCCCTGGTCGACCTCGCCCTCAGGAACCCCACCGGCTTCGGGTATGCCATCTGCCTCGGAGAGCTCGCCGTCGGGATCGGAACCCTGCTCGGCCTCTTCGCCCGGTTGGCGGCCCTCGGGGGCGCGCTGATCTCGCTGAGTCTCTGGCTGACCGTGAGTTGGCAGGTGCAGCCGTACTACCTCGGCAACGACCTCGCCTATCTGATGGCCTGGCTCCCGCTGGTGCTGGCCGGGGCGTCCGTGCTGTCGCTGGACAGGCTCCTCGCCGAGCGGCGCCGTATTCGATAGGCGACCCAGGTCGCGAAGCCGGCCGCTCCCAGACCACCGCAGAGCACCGGGATCACCGTGTACCACGGGGTGGTCCAGGATCCGGTGGCGTCCCCCGCGTAGGCGGCGGCCAGGGCGAGCGCGGTGAGACCGACGAGCAGCCGGCCGGGGCGGAACTCATGAAGCAGCACGGGTGACCTCCACCTGTCCGATGCCGACCTCGAGCGAGAGGTCCAGGGTGCCCGCCGGGACGGTCCCGGCCGGCGGGTTGAGCGTGCGGTTCTCCGTACGGTCCGGGGAGATGTCGATGTCGTTGGGGGGCTGACCCGGCAGCTGCAGATCACCGAGTCCCACCTCGGCGCGCACCTTCACGACGGCGTCCTTCGGGACGATCACCTCGAGTCGGCCGGCGCCCACCCCCGCGCCCGTCGAGACGGTCGTGCCCGCCGGCACCTGGAGTCGCGACAGGTCTAGCGTGCCGATTCCGGTGCCCACCTCGTAGTGGGCCTGCACGGCGGTGACGGAGGTCGGCTCCCATGTCTCGCGGATCCACTCCGTGGAGATCCGGTCGGGCAGGGCCGTGGCCAACGCCAGCAGACCCGCCGTGATCACGGTGGTGAAGATCGTGCCGAACCCGGTCCGGCCGAGGAAGCTGCTGACGACCAGGCCGAGACCGAACACCGCGAGGGCGGCGACCAGACCGGTCTGCAGACTCGTCCCGAGCGGCTGGGACTCCCAGGTCAGGGCGGTGCCGACCACGGCCGCGACCATGGCGAGCAGCTGGACGAGACCGCCGATGGAGAGCGGACTGCGCCGGACCGAGGGCTTGGGGCGCCCGGAGGTCGAGCGGTCGGGCCCCCACTGGCTGCCGGGCTTCGGCACCTCGCCGTCCACCCGGCCGTCCTCGTCCAGGAGGCCGTGCGGCCCCCACAGGTAGCCGACGGCCACCTTGCCCGTCGAGCCGTCCTTGACTATCGGGTCCTTCCACCACGAGGGGAACTCGACCAGCGGCGGCGCCTTCGTCTCCGGCGGGGCTTCGGCGACCGCGAGAGCGGCGGCGGCCGATTCCACCCGGCCTTCGGGCTCCACCGCACCGACCTGCCGGCGCCGCGACCAGACCGCGGCCGCGCACACCACGAACGACACCAGGAGGGCGGACCCCAGCATCGTCCCGCTGTGCAGCATCGACAGGAAGATCCCGCAGCCCACCAGGGCCATCAGCACGGCGGCCAGCGACCCACCGGAGACCCGGCCGGTCAGCAGTCTGCGTCCCTCGCTCTCCTCCTCGCCCGCGAGCGGGACCAGCAGCCAGGCGAAGCCGTAGAAGATCAGCCCGAGGCCGCCCGGCACCGACAGCACGCCGACCGCGACCCGGAAGATCACCGGGTCCAGGTCGAAGTGCCGACCGAGGCCGCCGCAGACACCGCCCACGACCTTGCTGCCGCGCGAGCGCCGCAGTGGCGGGGCGGTGACGGCCTCCGCCGGCGGCGGGGCCTCGTGCTGCGAAGGCATCGAACTCGTCATGCCTCCATGGTGACGGGCCGTGACGTCCAGCGGCACCGGGGCCGACCCTGGCCCGACCCTGATATTCGGCGCCCCTCCTTCCCCGAGGCGGTACCAGGGACGATCTCAGGGCAGACCCTGATGCCCCGCGCGGACCGAACGTGTGACGATCAGTGCATGTCCGCAGCCGCTCGTGTCACCGAGACCGACGAACCGCCCGTGCGCAGGCTCTACAGGAGCGCCGACGGGCGATGGCTCGGCGGTGTCGCCCGCGGTCTCGCCGGCCATCTCGGCCTGCCCGTCGTCTGGGTGCGGGTCGTCTTCCTCGCCCTCTTCCTCACGGACGGCCTCGGCCTCCTGCTGTACGCGGCGTTCTGGATCGTCGTCCCGCTCGGTGTCGGCGGACGGACCGCCCCGCGGCCCGTCTTCGAGACCACCCCGGACGGGCGCCGAAGACTGCGCAAGCCCGATCGCGGACAGGTCGTCGCCCTCATAGCCCTCGCGATCGGTGGCGCGGTCCTCGTCGGAAGCATCAGCTTCGAGAACGAGTCCGGACGGTACATCTGGCCCTTGATCCTCGTCTGCGGCGGCGTCGCCCTGGTCTGGCGCCAGGCGGACAACGCCCGCAGGGCCAGTTGGACCGACGGCGGACGCCACAGCCGCGCCTTCCACCTCGCACGCGGCCTCGCCGGCGTCGCCCTGGTCGGCACCGGCCTCGCGGTCTTCGTGGTGGTCCGCGGCTCTGTCGCCCAGCTGGGCACGGCCCTCACCGCCGCCGTCGCCGTACTCACCGGCATAGCCCTGCTCGCCGGCCCCTGGCTCGTGCGGATGTCCCAGGACCTCACGGAGGAGCGGACCATGCGCATCCGGGCCCAGGAGCGCGCCGAGGTGGCGGCCCACGTCCATGACTCCGTGCTGCACACCCTCACTCTGATCCAGCGCAACGCCGACGACGTCGGCGAGGTGCGCCGCCTCGCCCGCGCCCAGGAGCGGGAGCTGCGGAACTGGCTCTACAAGCCCGAGGGCACCGGCAAGGACGAGGAGCCCGACACCCTGGCGGAGGCGGTGAAGAAGGCCGCCGCCGAGGTCGAGGACAAGCACGGAGTCCCCCTGGAAGTGGTCGTCGTCGGCGACTGCCCGCTCGACGACGGACTGGTCGCGCAGATGCAGGCCGCACGCGAGGCGATGGTCAACGCCGCCAAGTACGGTGGCGAGGGCGGGGCCGTGCAGGTGTACGCGGAGGTGGAGGGCCGCACGGTCTTCGTCTCGGTGCGGGACCGGGGGCCGGGTTTCGACCTGGACGCGGTGCCCGAGGACAGGATGGGCGTACGAGAATCGATCATCGGCCGGATGCAGCGCAACGGCGGCACCGCCCGGCTGCGTTCCGTGCCGGGTGGGGGCACCGAAGTGGAGCTTGAGATGGAGAGGGCGGACGGATGAGCGACGAGACCGGGGCAGCGACCGGGACCGGTGCGGGGACGGCGGGCACGGAGCGCCGGGTGCGGGTGGTGCTCGTCGACGACCACCGGATGTTCCGCACGGGCGTGCAGGCCGAGATCGGCCGGACCGAGGTCACCGGGGTCGAGGTGGTCGGCGAGGCCGCCGACGTCGACCAGGCGGTCACCGTCATCACGGCGACCCGACCCGAGGTCGTCCTCCTCGACGTGCACCTTCCGGGCGGCGGCGGGGTGGAGGTGCTCCGGCGCTGCGCGAGCCTGATGGGTACGGCGGAGGACCCGGTCCGCTTCCTGGCCCTTTCGGTCTCGGACGCGGCCGAGGACGTGATCGGGGTGATCCGGGGCGGTGCCCGCGGCTACGTCACCAAGACGATCACCGGTACCGATCTGGTCGACTCGATCTTCCGGGTCCAGGAGGGCGACGCCGTCTTCTCCCCCCGGCTGGCCGGGTTCGTCCTGGACGCGTTCGCCTCGACGGACGCGCCCCCGGTGGACGAGGACCTCGACCGGCTGACCCAGCGGGAGCGGGAGGTGCTGCGGTTGATCGCCCGGGGGTACGCGTACAAGGAGATCGCCAAGCAGCTCTACATCTCGGTGAAGACGGTCGAGTCGCACGTCTCGGCGGTGCTGCGGAAGCTCCAGCTGTCCAACCGCCACGAGCTGACCCGCTGGGCCACCGCCCGCCGCCTGGTCTGAGGGCACCGTGGGGATCCACCGCCGGGACCGGCCGGGTCGGTCCTCAGCCCACCCGGGTCGCTCCGGCGAAGGGCATCTCGTCGATCGGGGCGACCCGGATCGGGGCCCCCGGCCGGGGCGCGTGGATCATCTGGCCGCCGCCGATGTAGAGCCCGACGTGGCTGATCCCGGAGTAGAAGAAGACGAGGTCGCCGGGGGCGAGCTGGGAGCGGGAGACGCGCCGGCCGGCGTTGATCTGGGTGTACGTCGTGCGGGGCAGGGAGACACCGGCGGCGCGCCAGGCCGCCTGGGTGAGGCCCGAGCAGTCGTACGCGGAGGGGCCCGTCGCCCCCCACACGTAGGGCTTGCCGAGCTGGGCGCGGGCGAAGGAGACGGCCTCGGCGGCCCGTGTGTTCGGGGCGGCCACCGGTCCGCGCTCGCCCCCTGTGGAGCGGTCGGCCCGGACGGTGGTGGAGCCGCCGGAGGCGGCCGTGCCGTCGGTGCCGCCGTTCGCCGTCGAGGTTCCGGAGCCGTCCCGGTCCGCGGTGGCGGCCTCGTACCGGGCCCGTTCCTCCGCGGTCAGCCGGGCGAGCAGGGTCCGTGCCGCCCGCAGCTTGCCGAGCACGGCCGTCTTCTGCCGCCGGAGCTCCGCCTCGTGTTCGCGCAGCGCCGTCAGGCGTCCCGCCGACTCCTCGCGCAGCTGTCGGATCGCGGTGAGCTCGCGCCGTACGGCGCTGACGGCGGCCGCCTGCCGGTCCCTGGCCTTCTCGGCGAGCGCGGCCCGCTCCAGGTACTCGTCGGGGGAGGACGTGAGGGCCAGCTGTACCGCGGGATCGAGGCCCCCTGACCGGTACTGGGCGGCGGCCATGGCCCCGAGCCCGTCCCGCGCGGTGTTGAGCCGCTGGGTCCTGCGGGCGGCCTCGTCGCGCAGCCGGTCGAACGCCGCACGGGCCTCGTCCGCCTTCTCCTTGGCCCCGTTGTACCGCTCGGTCGCGACCTCGGCCTCCTCGTAGAGCCGGTCGGCCTTCGCCTTGACCTGAGCGGTGGTGGGCCGGGGTTCCGCGTGCCCGGACCCCTCGAAGAGCGTCGCGGTCGCGGCGGAGGTGAGGGCGAGGGTGGCGGCGGTGCGGACCGCCTGACCACCGAGGGGCGACTGCTTGGGTTTTCGGTGTGCTGCCACGAGGGCGGGTCACATCCTCTGCCTGGGGGAAACGGGCCCACCGGGCCGACGGCGGGCCGCACAGGGGGACGGTCCGCCGCCGGGTTTTCTCGGCGGGGGTGACCGACAACCGTCGGAGCGCCGACGGTGGTGGGGAGCCGGCCACCTGGTGAAGGACGCTAAACCTGGGGTCACGCCCGGGCGACGAGTTGACCGCTATTGGCGAGAGTTGGCGGTCGAGGACCGCTCGTTTTCGCCCGGGGTGACAGGCCGGGGGGCATTCCGGCCGTCGGCCGACCGAAGCGCGGGAGCGGGTGGACCCGGCACGCGGGCGGTGCTAAGGCCCCGGTTAGGCTCCGCCCCATGGACGTACTCATCAATGTCTTCGTCGCCCTGCACATCATCGGTATCGCCTCCCTGCTCGGCGGATTCCTCACCCAGATGAAGGCGATGGGAGCCGGTACGGCCCGCTTCAGCCCCGCGATGCTGCACGGCGCGCTGACCATGCTGGTCACGGGCGTCGCGCTCGTCGGCCTGAACCAGGCCGACGACCAGACCGTGAACAACCTCAAGATCGGCATCAAGCTGGCGGTGCTCGTCGTCATCCTCGGCCTGGTCTACGTCAAGCGGGACGAGGAGAAGGTCGACAAGGGCCTCTTCGCCGCCGTCGGCGGCCTGACCACGGCGAACATCTTCATCGCGACCCTCTGGGTGTGAGCGCTTCCACAGAGACCGTCCCGAAGGCGGGCCCGGATGTCGGTGGGGCGTCCTAGACTCGTGAGGCGATGAGCAGCCTCTTTGACGACAGCTTCCTGGCCGGTCTCCAGAACCACTCCTCGGAGGAGCCCCCGCCCCATCCCGAGGACCACGACCACGGCTCCCCGGCCGCGGAGGAGGTCCCGCACGACCTCTTCGGGGAGCACTTCGACGCGCCCCCGCCCGCCCGGGACCCGTACTACCGGGACGGCGCGCCCCGCCCCGTCGTGGACCCCGCCGCGCTCCTGGAGGGGCTCAACGAGCAGCAGCGCGCCGCCGTCGTCCACACCGACACCCCGCTGCTCATCGTCGCGGGCGCCGGCTCCGGCAAGACCCGGGTGCTCACCCACCGCATCGCCCACCTCCTGGGCACGCGGCACGTGCACCCCGGCCAGATACTGGCGATCACCTTCACGAACAAGGCCGCCGGCGAGATGAAGGAGCGCGTCGAGCAGCTCGTCGGACCGCGGGCGAACGCGATGTGGGTGATGACCTTCCACAGCGCCTGCGTCCGCATCCTGCGCCGCGAGTCGAAGAGGCTGGGCTTCACCTCCTCCTTCTCGATCTACGACGCCGCCGACTCCAAGCGGCTGATGGCCCTGGTCTGCCGTGACCTGGACCTCGACCCGAAGAAGTTCCCGCCGAAGTCGTTCAGCGCCAAGATCTCGAACCTCAAGAACGAGCTGATCGACGAGGAGACCTTCGCCGACCAGGCCGTCGACGGCTTCGAGAAGACGCTCGCCGAGGCGTACCGGATGTACCAGGCGAGGCTGCGCGAGGCCAACGCCCTGGACTTCGACGACATCATCATGACGACGGTCCACCTGCTCCAGGCGTTCCCCGACGTCGCCGAGCACTACCGCCGCCGCTTCCGCCACGTCCTCGTCGACGAGTACCAGGACACCAACCACGCCCAGTACACCCTCGTGCGGGAGCTCGTCGGCACCGGCTACGAGGACCTCGGCCCGGCCGAGCTGTGCGTCGTCGGTGACGCCGACCAGTCGATCTACGCCTTCCGCGGCGCGACCATCAGGAACATCCTCCAGTTCGAGGAGGACTACCCGGACGCGACCACGATCCTCCTGGAGCAGAACTACCGCTCCACGCAGACGATCCTCTCCGCCGCCAACGCCGTCATCGAGCGCAACGAGTCCCGCCGCCCCAAGAACCTGTGGACGAACGCGGGCGCGGGCGCGCAGATCACCGGCTACGTCGCGGACACCGAGCACGACGAGGCCCAGTTCGTCGCCGACGAGATCGACCGGCTGACGGACGCCGGCGAGGCGAAGGCCGGGGACGTCGCCGTCTTCTACCGGACCAACGCCCAGTCCCGTGTCTTCGAAGAGATCTTCATCCGCGTCGGACTGCCCTACAAGGTCGTCGGCGGCGTGCGCTTCTACGAGCGCAAGGAGGTCAGGGACGTCCTCGCGTACCTGCGCGTCCTCGCCAACCCCGAGGACAACGTCCCGCTGCGCCGCATCCTCAACGTCCCGAAGCGGGGCATCGGCGAGCGTGCCGAGGCGATGATCGACGCCCTCTCGCTCCGCGAGAGGATCACCTTCCCGCAGGCCCTGAAGCGGGTCGACGAGGCGTACGGCATGGCCGCCCGCTCGGCGAACGCCGTCAAGCGCTTCAACGTGCTCATGGACGAGCTGCGCACCGTCGTCGAGTCCGGCGCGGGCCCCGCCGTCGTCCTGGAGGCCGTCCTGGAGCGCACCGGCTATCTGGCCGAGCTCCAGGCCTCGACCGACCCGCAGGACGAGACCCGGATCGAGAACCTCCAGGAGCTCGCGGCCGTCGCCCTCGAGTTCGAGCAGGAGCGCGGTGAGGAGCCCGCGACCCTCGCGGAGTTCCTGGAGAAGGTCGCGCTCGTCGCCGACTCCGACCAGATCCCGGACGAGGACGAGGAGGGCAGGGGCGTCATCACACTGATGACACTGCACACCGCCAAGGGCCTGGAGTTCCCGGTGGTGTTCCTCACCGGCATGGAGGACGGCGTCTTCCCGCACATGCGCGCCCTCGGCCAGGTGAAGGAGCTGGAGGAGGAGCGGCGCCTCGCGTACGTGGGCATCACGCGCGCCCGTGAGCGGCTCTACCTCACGCGTTCGTCGATGCGCAGCGCCTGGGGGCAGCCCTCGTACAACCCGGCCTCGCGTTTCCTGGAGGAGATCCCGGCCCCGTACCTGGAGTGGAAGCGGACCGGTCCGATGGCGAAGCCCGCCGGGCCGACCTCGGGGATCACCTCCTCGCTCTCCTCCTCCCGTGCGCGCTCCGGCCCCTCGGGCTTCGCCACCCGGCGCGCCGGCGGGGACAAGCCGGTGATCTCGCTCAAGGTCGGCGACCGGGTCACGCACGACCAGTTCGGGCTCGGCACGGTCATGGCGATGAAGGGCATGGGCGCCGACGCCGAGGCGACGATCGACTTCGGCGACGAGAAGCCGAAGCGGCTGCTGCTGCGGTACGCGCCGGTCGAGAAGCTGTAGCGGATACGGGTGAGGGCCCCGGCTTCGGCCGGGGCCCTCACCCGTACGTACGGGAAGACGCGGGTCAGCTGGTCGGGTCGAGACCGTGGCTGCGCAGCCAGTCCAGCGGGTCGATCGCGTAGCCGCCGCCCGGCCGGACCTCGAAGTGGAGGTGCGGGCCGGTGGAGTTGCCGGAGTCGCCGGAGTACGCGATGACGTCTCCGGCCTTGACGGAACCGGAGCGATATCTGGCGCTGCTGAGGTGGCAGTACCAGGTCTCGGTGCCGTCCGGTGCGGTCACGATCACCATGTTGCCGTAGGCGCTGTTGATCTGGGTGCGGACGGTGCCGTCCGTCGCGGCCATGACGGGCGTGCCGGTCATGACGGGAAAGTCGATGCCGGTGTGCACGGACATCCAGTTGACGCCGGACTGGCCGAAGCGCGCGCTGAGCTGGTGGAGCTTCACCGGCAGCATGTACTTGGGGCGCAGTGCCTCCTTGCGGGCCGCCTCCTCCTCGCGCTTCTTCTTCTCGGCCGCCTGGCGGGCCTTGAGGTCGATGCGCTCCTGGGTGCGGCTGGCGCGCTCGCCGAAGTCGCGGGCGTCGGCGCTGAGCGCGGCGAGCTGGGTGTCGAGCGCGTTGTTCGCCGCGACCTGCTTGACGGAGGCCGGGTCGGCGGCGGCGAGCGAGGTGGTGTCGTCCTTCTGCCCGCCTTCGGTGCCGGACCCGGTGAGTCCGCCGACGGAGGCGGCGGCGATGCCGGCCACTCCCATGACACAGGCGGAGGGGACGGCGACGGTCAGCAGCGCGGACCGCTTGGCGGGGGTACGCCGACGGCTGCGGCCGCCACTTGAGGAGCGGCGCGCGGGGCGGCCGGCGACGGGGGAACCCGTACGGATCTCGGCGGCGGGCTCGTCGTCGTGGGCGTCGTGGCGGTCGTCGGCGAGGCCCTCGGCGTCAGGGGCTTCCTCGGCGTACTCGGTGTGCTCCGCGGGCTCGGCGGGGTGTTCGTCGTACGTGTGCTCCGCCTCGGCGTGGGTCTCGGCGGTGTCCGCCCCAGCCTCGGGGACGTACTCGAACGCGAACTCCGCGGTGTGCTCGGCCCGCGGGACGTACTGCTGGGGGACGACCGGCTCGGGCTCCGCGACCTGGTTCCACGCGGTCGCGTCGTAGGCGCCGGTGTCGGCCGCGAAGGCGGGGGCGGCCCACTGGCCGGTGGCGTCGTAGGTCTCGTGTCCGTACGCACCCTGGGCGGCGTAGGCGCCGGAGTGGACGGTCTCGTACCGGCCGGTGTGCTGGGCCTCGGTCCAGGCGGAGGCGTCCCACTGGCCGGTGGTGTCGTACGAGGGGGCGGCGTCGAACTGCGGGTTCGTGTCGTACTGCCCGGTCGTCGTCCCGTACGAGTCGGTGGCCGGGTAGCCGCCGGTGGCGTCCCACTGGCCGCTCGTGTCGTACTGCCCGGTGGGGGTGCCGTACTGGTCCGTCGTGCCGTACGGGGCGCTGCCATACCTCGTGGTGTCGTACTGCCCCGTCGTGCCGTACGCGCCGGAGGCGTCGTACCCGCCGAGATCCCACTGACCGCTGTGGTCCGACGGGCTGTCGCCGTAGGCGCCGAACAGGGGGTCGGTGGCGAAACTGCCGGTGGAATGGGCGCCGTCTCCGACGTACCCGGCGTGGGGGTGCTGGTCGTTCACCAACGTCTCTCTCGCCTCGGCAGCAGGACCAGTCCGGGGCGGTTCCCGACGAGGGGTGTCCCGGGGGTAAGTAGTGGCGCGACTGTACCCGGCGGTACGCGCAGCCGACAATCTTCGGAGGACGCCGGGGCCGCAGGAAACGGGCAATCGGCAGTGTTTCGCCAGCTCACGGGCAGAGCTTTGGCCTTGTGTTCGAGGAACGTTCGAAGAACGGTCTCGGAGTGTCAGGCGACCGAGCCGGTGCCGGACTCCTCCGGCCGGGCTCCCGAGGCCTCCGGTCCTTCGGCGTCGAGGGCCTCCAGAACCCCGACGGCCACCGCCGGGTGCACGGGCAGCGCGAGATGGCCGATCCCGCTCACGCGGACGTTGTGCACGAGCAGATCGGGGTGGTCGAGGCGGGCCGTCTCCGCCGGCACCATCACCTGGTCGAGATCGCTCCAGAAACTCACGAACCGGGTCCGGCAGCCGGGCGAGGGGCCGGCGAGCTCCCGCAGCACCTCCGAACCGGGGCGCATCTGCCGCACCAGCGGATGCGCGTCGGCGAGCGGGGCCACGGTGGTGCCTTCGTGCGGAGTGCCGAGCGTGACCAGGGTGCGCACCCGGCTGTCACCGCCGAGACGCTGTACGTAATAGCGGGCGATGAGCCCGCCGAGGCTGTGGCCGACGATGTCGACCTCGGCGTGTCCCGTGCGGGCGCGGATCTCCTCCACCCGACGGCCGAGCTGCTCGGCGGCGGCCCGCAGGTCACAGGTGAGCGGTGAGTAGTTGAGCGACTCGACTCGGTCACGGCCGTGCCGGGCGAGCGCGCGACGCAGCAGGACGAAGACCGAGCGGTTGTCCACGAAGCCGTGCAGGAGGAGGACCGGGCGTCGGCCCGGGACGACCGTCGCCGGGGGAGCGGCGGACGAGAGACGCTCGGCCACGATTCCCGACGGGTACAGGAAGAGGTGTCCGCTGAGGATCGCCAGCTCCAGAGCGGTGGCCTTCATCAGGGCGGTGACCTTGGTGAGCTCCATGGCCGGCCTCCCGAACGGCACGCGGGGCCGGACGGTACGCCGGTCCGCCGGGCCCCCGCGCCGCACGGACGGCGGCACG
This sequence comes from Streptomyces sp. NPDC058664, assembly GCF_042716635.1. NCBI lineage: Bacteria > Bacillati > Actinomycetota > Actinomycetes > Kitasatosporales > Streptomycetaceae > Streptomyces > Streptomyces sp. NPDC058664. Next base: position 126,131 of record NZ_JBHXRW010000018.1, read on the forward strand.
GAAGCGCGGCGGACCTCATCGCGGCTCCCTTTGCGACCGGACCCCACTTGCGGCTGGTGGGCCCAGGGGGAGGGCCCGAAAGCGGGGGACGGCGCAGAGCGAACATGTCCCACGTGTGATTTCCCCCTCGGTCGCCTCCGCGAAACAGCCGGGTGCATGATGCTGGAGATAACGTTCGTTCACCTCCCCGGCAATCAGGCGCGGGGGTCGCATGTGGAGGCAGTGATGGGTGTGAGCGGTCCGATCCGCGTGGTGGTCGCCAAGCCGGGTCTCGACGGTCACGATCGCGGGGCCAAGGTCATCGCGCGGGCACTCCGGGACGCCGGTATGGAGGTCATCTACACCGGGCTCCACCAGACGCCGGAGCAGATCGTCGACACCGCGATCCAGGAGGACGCCGACGCGATCGGCCTCTCGATCCTCTCCGGTGCGCACAACACGCTGTTCGTGAAGGTCCTGGAGCTCCTCAAGGACCGCGACGCGGAGGACATCAAGGTCTTCGGCGGCGGCATCATCCCCGACGCGGACATCGCGCCGCTGAAGGAGAAGGGCGTGGCCGAGATCTTCACGCCGGGCGCGACGACGGCGTCCATCGTCGACTGGGTGAACGCGAACGTCCGCGTGGCCGCTTAACACGCGCACCGGTCCGCACGTCACGCCTTCAGGGCCCTCCCCGGGACGGGTGTTCCGAGGAGGGCCCTTCGCCGTGTCAGGGGTCTTCCGCCCTGTCGGGAGCCGATGGTGTCGGGGAGTCGCGCCGGGGCGGCCGGGGCAGGACGGTCGGGTGGCTGGAGAGGACGGCCGGGGCGGGGCGGTCGGGTCAGTGGTTCGCCGGCTCTTAGGGGCGCCGGGGTTCCGGGGCCGTCGGCGGCTCCGTGAGTTCGGCTCTCATCGCCGCGCGCAGGCGGAGCGTGGAGACCAGGCGCTGGAAGGCCTCGGCCCAGTAGCCGCCCGCGCCGGGAGCGATGTGCTCCGCCTCGTCGGGCTGGGCCGTCAGGGATTCCAGCTGCCGCGCCGCCTCCGGGGCGAGGCAGCGCTCCGCGAGACCCATCACCCCGCTGAAGCTCCATGGGTAACTCCCCGCGTCCCGCGCGATATCGAGGGCGTCGATCACCGCACCGCCGAGCGGCTCCGCCCACGGCACCTCGCAGACGCCCAGCAGCTGGAACGCCTCCGACAGACCGTGGGCCGCGATGAACGCCCCGACCCAGAGAGCCCGTTCCTCCGGGGGCAGCGTCGACAGGAGCTGGGCCCGCTCGGCCAGCGACGAGGTGCCCGGACCCGTCGCGGGCGGGGTCGCGGGAGATCCGAGGAGCGCGCGCGACCAGGCCGCGTCCCGCTGCCGTACGGCCGCCCGGCACCAGGCCGCGTGCAGTTCGCCCTGCCAGTCGTCGGCGACCGGGAGGGCCACGATCTCCTCCGGGCCGCGCCCCCCGAACCTGGGAGGCCAGCAGGACAGCGGAGCGGCCTCGACGAGCTGGCCCAGCCACCAGGACCGCTCGCCCCGCCCCGCCGGGGGCGTCGCCGTGAGACCGTCCCGCTGCATGGCCGTATCGCACTCGTGCGGAGCCTCCACGGCGATCGTCGGCGTCCCCGCCGTCCGGTCGAGTCCGACGCAGGAGACCGCCCGGCCCGCCATCCGGCCCGCGAGGGCCGAGGCCGGCAGGGCGGAGAGCAGCTCGGCGGCGGTGGCGCGCACGTTGCGGCTGCGGTCACCGAGGGCCGCCTCCAGGAACTCCTCGTCCGCGCCGGAGAGGCCGGTCCGCAGCGAATCGAGGAACATCAGCCGGTCCTCCGCCCGCTCGGCGGACCAGGTGGACGCGAGGAGGGCGAGTCCGGCCGCCGGGTCCTCCGTCCGCACGGCGGCGAGCAGGGCGACCCGCTCGGCGAACAGACCCTCGTCCCACAGGGTCCGTACGCCCTCCGGGTCGTCGGTGGCCGGCAGGGAGCCACCGGCGCCCGCACCTCTGAGGGCGAACCTCCACTCGGGGTTGAGCCGGGCCAGCCACAGGCCGCGCGGTCCGGCCAGCCGAAGGGCCTGGGGCCGCAGATCGGTGCGGGCGCGGGCCGCGTCGAGGAGGGCGGGCAGCGTGGCGGCGGGCGCCTTGTACCCCCGCTCGTTGGCGAGTGCCAGCCATTGCGGGAGCAGCTCGGCGAGGTCGGGAGCCGCCCCGCGACGCCCGGCGGGAGAAGGTGCGGTCCGTCCGGCGAGCAGTTGGCCGAGCCGCCGCCCGGCTGCCTCGGGCAGCGGTCCGCGCGGGTCGTCGGGGGCGGGCTCCGGAGGCGTCGCGGCGGGTCCGGGGCGCAGCCCCGCCCTGCGCCGTACGGTGTGCAGTGCGGCGGCGTCGAGCAGGGCACCCGGCAGGTCCCGGCCGGTCACTCCGGCGAGCGCGGCGGGCGCCCGCCGGTCCGTACCGAGCAGCGCCGAGGTGACGAGCTCCTCCCAGACTCCGTCCTCCCGGACACCCTCCTCGTGCTCCTCGTGGACGCCATCCGCACCAGCAGCAGTAGGCACAGCACCCATACCGGCACCGGCACCGGCATCGGCACCGGCACCGGCACCGGCACCGGCACCGGCACCGGCACCGGCATCGGCGTCGACGGCGAGAACAGGAGTGGTGGGGTTCGTCGTGGCCTTCTCCATCGGTGCTCCGGACAGGTCGTGGGTGGCCGTGGGCGGGGTCATATGAGGGGGACCGTCTCTCCCGGAGCCTCCGGGGACCAGGCGGCGAGCGGGGTGAACCCCCGGTGCCCGCACTCCCCGAAGACCGTGACCGGTGCGCCGCCCGACAGGGCGACGAGACGCCAGAGCCCGGGCCGGGACTGGGCGACGGGCGTCAGCGGCAGGGCCTCGCGGCCGTCCGCGTCGGCCAGCTGCCAGCCGTACTCCGCGCGCGCGGGAACGACCCCGCTCAGCGTCACGGGCCAGGAGTCCAGCCAGGGGTCGCCGGTCAGCGCACGGCCGTACGCGTCGAGGGCCTCGCCCACCGGGCCGCCCGGTGGTGGAGTGGCCGGGACGGCCACCGGGACGAGGTCCTCGCCCGGCTCCGCCCGTAGCTGACCGGAGCCCGCGTGCGGGGTGACCTCCCCGTCGAGCACCGCGCCCACGGGGAGTGCGAGTCGGGGAGCCCGGCCGGCCGCGCCGAAGGAGAGCAGCAGTGCCGTGCGCCCGCTGGTCGTGCCGTGCAGCCAGACACGCCGGGTGGTCAGCCGGGCGTCGGCCGTGTCGTACTGCGCGAGGACGAGCCAGTGGTCGCGCACCGGGACGCCGTCGACCGGGGCGGTGAGGCCGACCCGGGTCCGTACGGTCGTCGCGAACGGAGCGGGCAGCCGGTCGGCGGCCAGCCAGGCACGGTCGAGGAGGTGGGTCAGCGCGCACTCCTCGAGGAGCCGCACGGGCCAGCCGGGACCCGAGCCCGGGATCGCCCCCAACTCCCTCACCCGGCCCGCGAGTCCCGGGGCCTGGGCGTCGACCATGCGGGCGGCCGTCTCCTCCCACAGTCCGTACCCCGACTGCTCGGCCGCCGCGAGACCGCCGTGCAGCAGGTCGGCGAGCCGCTGCTCCAACTCCTGCGCGCCGGAGGTGATCCGGGCGGCTCTCCGCTCGGCCCTGCGGCGCGCCGCCTCGGGGTCCGCCGGGCCTTCGGGAGTGTCGCCGCCGGCCCGCCGGGAGGCGCTCCCGGTGCTCCCGGCGCGTCCGCGCCGTGTCGTGAGCCAGTGCCCGGCCCAGTCGGGCGCGGCGGATTCCTCGAACCCCGCCCCGTCCGACGCCCGGAGCAGCAGCAGGCCGAGCGCGTGCTTGCAGGGAAACTTCCGGCTGGGACAACTGCACATGTACGCAGGCCCCGTGGCGTCGACGACCGTCTGGTACGGCGAGCCGCCGCTGCCCTCGCACCGGCCCCAGACGGCCCCCTCGCCGCAGCCCGTACCGGACCACGGCCCGGCCGTGCCGAGCCTGCTTCCCGCTCTGCGCGAGGCGTCGTCAGGAGCCAGTGCCAGCACCTGCTCGACCGTCATGCGCACCCCCATGGCATTCATGTCTCCGACGGTAGAGGTCGCCACTGACAACGCTTCCGGCCTGGGGAGTTCGGGCCGCGGGGCGCCCCGGAGGCAATTTGACTTTACTCTTCCTTTACGATTGCCTGCCCGGGCCGATCGATCCGCATCACGTCCAGGGGGAACCCATGCAGCGCACCGTCCGCACCGTCCGCACCGCCGTCTCGGCCCTCGCCGTCGCCGGCCTCGCCCTCGGCCTCGGCGCCTGCTCCGAGGCCGCCGAGAAGGCCGTCGACCAGGTCGACAAGTCGGTGACCGAGTCCTACGAGGTCACCTACGAGGTCACGGGCACGGGCATCGAGTCCATCGACTACCACGCCGGTGACGGCACGGCGATGGCGCCGAAGGTCGAGTCGGAGAAGAAGCCGGCCACGCCGTGGAAGAAGACGGTGAAGCTGAAGGGCATCATGCCGCCGGCCGTCATGCCGGTCTCCCTCACTCCCGCCGACCTCACCTGCAAGGTCATCTACCAGGGCAAGGTCATCAAGGAGGCCAAGGCCGAGCAGGCGATGGCGGGCGGCTGCGTCGCCGTCTCCCCGATCGTGGGCTGATCCCGGCCGACCCCGTGGCCGCACCGGGGGCGAGCTGACCCTCCCTCACCCCCTCAACCTCCCCTGACCTGCGGAGACTCCGATTGTCAGTGGCATGGTGCACGGTGGATCACACAGCAGGTCGAACGATCTGGAGGGGGATCCATGCCCGTGCCCGAAACCATCGCGCAGCCCGGTTCCGGTGTCGAGACGGACGCCGGACCGGGGCGGCCGCAGCCCGTGACCGAGGTCCTGCGGCCGCACGCGGAGCACGCCTTCGCCGACGAACTCGCCGCGCTCGGCGCGGCCGACGACCGGCCCCGCCCCGCCCGCTGGCGCCTCTCGCCGTGGGCCGTCGCCACCTACCTCCTCGGCGGCACCCTTCCCGACGGGACGGTGATCTCACCCAAGTACGTGGGACCGCGCCGTATCGTGGAAGTCGCCGTCACCACCCTCGCCACCGACCGGGCACTGCTCCTCCTCGGCGTGCCCGGCACCGCCAAGACCTGGGTCTCCGAGCACCTCGCCGCCGCCGTCAGCGGCGACTCCACCCTCCTCGTCCAGGGCACCGCCGGCACCCCCGAGGAGGCCGTCCGGTACGGCTGGAACTACGCCCGGCTCCTCGCCCACGGCCCCAGCCGGGACGCCCTGGTGCCCAGCCCCGTGATGCGGGCGATGTCACGGGGCGCGACCGCCCGCGTCGAGGAACTCACCCGCATCCCAGCGGACGTCCAGGACACGCTCATCACGATCCTGTCCGAGAAGACCCTCCCCGTTCCCGAACTGGGCGAGGAGGTGCAGGCCGTCCCCGGCTTCAACCTGATCGCCACGGCCAACGACCGCGACCGCGGAGTCAACGAGCTCTCCAGCGCGCTGCGCCGCCGCTTCAACACGGTGGTCCTGCCACTGCCCGCGACCCCCGAGGCGGAGGTCGACATCGTCGCCCGCCGCGTCGAGCAGCTCGGCCGCTCCCTGGAACTGCCGGCCGTCCCGGCGGGTGTCGACGAGATCCGACGGGTCGTCACCGTCTTCCGCGAGCTGCGCGACGGGGTCACCACCGACGGACGGACGCGGGTCAAGTCCCCCTCGGGGACGCTCTCCACCGCCGAGGCCATCTCCGTCGTCACGGGTGGCCTCGCCCTCGCCGCCCACTTCGGCGACGGCGTCCTGCGCCCCTCGGACATCGCGGCGGGCATCCTCGGCGCGGTCGTCCGTGACCCGGCGGCCGACCGGGTCGTCTGGCAGGAGTACCTGGAGACGGTGGTCAGGGAGAGGGACGGCTGGAAGGACTTCTACCGCGCCTGCCGCGAGGTGAGCGTATGACGCCCCCCGCCACGGGCCGGGGCGGTGGCGGTCCGCTGCTGCTCGGGGTGCGGCACCACGGGCCCGGGTCGGCGCGGGGGGTGCGGGCCGCCCTGGAGGCGGAGAAGCCCGCCGTGGTGCTCGTCGAGGGCCCCGCCGAGGCCGACGCCCTCGTCGCGCTCGCCGGGGACCCCGACATGCGACCGCCGGTCGCCCTGCTCGCCCACGCCGTGGACGACCCCGGGCGGGCCGCTTTCTGGCCGATGGCCGCGTTCTCGCCCGAGTGGGTCGCGATCCGCTGGGCCCTCGACCGGGGCGCCGCCGTCCGGTTCGTCGACCTGCCCGCCGCGCACACCCTCGCCGCCTCCGACCCCACCTGGGACGACAGCGAGGACGAGGTGTCCGGGAGCGGAGCGCCGATCGACCCCGTCGCCGAACTCGCCGCGGCCGCCGGGTACGAGAACGCCGAGCGCTGGTGGGAGGACGCCGTCGAACTGCGCGGCGACGGCGACCCGACCGCCCCGTTCGAGGCCCTCGCCGAGGCCATGGGCGCACTCCGCGAGGCGTACGGACACGGCGGACACCCCCGCGACCTCGTCCGCGAGGCGTACATGCGGCTCCAGCTCCGCGCCGCCCACAAGGAGTTCGGCGACGCCGTCGCCGTCGTCTGCGGCGCCTGGCACGTCCCCGCCCTCGCCCGGAGGACCACCGTCGCCGCCGACCGGGCCCTGCTCAAGGGTCTGCCCAAGGTGAAGACCGAGCTGACCTGGGTCCCCTGGACCCACCGCAGGCTCGCCCGCCGCTCGGGATACGGCGCCGGGATCGACTCGCCCGGCTGGTACGGGCACCTCTTCGCCGCCCCCGACCGGCCCGTCGAGCGCTGGATGACCAAGGTCGCCGGACTCCTCAGGGCCGAGGACCACCTCGTCTCCTCCGCCCACGTCATCGAGGCCGTCCGGCTCGCCGAGACCCTCGCCGCCCTGCGCGGCCGGCCGTTCCCCGGCCTCGACGAGACGACCGACGCCGTCCGCGCCGTCCTGTGCGAGGGCTCCGACGTGCCGCTCGACCTCGTCAGGGACCGCCTCGTCGTCGGAGACGTCCTCGGCGAGGTCCCGGCCGCCGCCCCCGCCGTACCCCTCCAGCGGGACCTGGCCCGCCGCCGGCGCACCCTGCGCCTCAAGCCCGAGGCCACCGAGCGCGACCTCGCACTCGACCTCCGCAAGGAGATGGACGGCGACCGCAGCAGGCTGCTGCACCGGCTGCGGCTCCTCGGCGTCCACTGGGGCGAACCGGCCGCGGGACGCGCCGGCACCGGCACCTTCCGGGAGACCTGGCGGCTGCGCTGGGAGCCCGAGCAGCACGTCCAGGTCGCCGAGGCCGGCGTCTGGGGCACCACCGTCGAGGCCGCCGCCACCGCGAGGGCCCACGCCCGCGCCATGTCGGCGACCGTCCTCGCCGACGTCACCGCCCTCGCCGAACAGTGCCTCCTCGCCGGGCTCACCGACGCGCTCCCCGTCGTGATGCGGGCGCTCGCCGACCGGGCCGCGCTCGACACCGACGTCGCACACCTCGCCCAGGCCCTTCCGGCCCTCGCCCGCTCGCTGCGCTACGGCGACGTGCGGGGCACCGGGACGGCGGCCCTCGCCGAGGTCGCCGCCGGCCTCGTCGAGCGGATCTGCGTCGGCCTGCCACCCGCCTGCGCCGGGCTCGACACCGACGCGGCCGCCACCATGCGCGAACGGATCGACGAGGTCCACCAGGCCGTGGCCCTGCTGCCGGGAGCGGCCGGTCCGACCGAGCGCTGGGCAGGTGTCCTGCGCCGGCTCGCCGACCGCGACCGGGTCCCCGGCGTCCTCAGGGGCCGGGCCGCCCGGCTCCTCCTCGACGAGGGCCGGCTCGCCGACGAAGAGGCCGCCCTACTCATGAGCCGCTCTCTTTCCCCCGGCACCCCGCCGCCCGACGCCGCCGCCTGGATCGACGGCTTCGTCGGCGGCGCTTCCGGCGGCGGACTGCTGCTCGTCCACGACGAGCGGCTCCTCGGCCTGGTCGACGCCTGGCTCACGAGCGTTCCGGCCGAGGCGTTCACCGATGTGCTGCCGCTGCTGCGCCGCACCTTCTCGGGGTACGAGCCGGGCGTACGCCGCACCCTCGGCGAGCTGGTCGCCCGGGGCCCCGGCAGCGGCGGCCCCGGACACGCGGCGGCCCGGGTCCCCGGCTTCGCCGCCACGTCCGACCGGGACCGGGCGGACGCCGTGCTGCCCCTCCTCCACCTCGTCCTCGGCACGGAGGTCATGGCATGAGCGCCGACACCAGCACCGGCACGGAAGCCGGCACCGGCATGGGCGCCCGTACCCGCGGGGGAGGCGCGGACGACGAGCGGCTGCGCCGCTGGCGGCTCGTCCTCGGCGGCGGGGACGCCGACGGCACCGGCCGGGCCCTCACCGGAACCGACGCCGCCATGGACGGAGCGCTCACCGCGCTCTACGGACACCAGGGACAGGGGGACCGCACCGGGCGGGACCGCTCCGCCGGCCTCGGCGCGTCGGCGCCCTCCGTCGTCCGCTGGCTCGGCGACATCCGGACGTACTTCCCCAGCCCCGTCGTCCAGGTCATGCAGCGCGACGCGATCGACCGCCTCGGCCTCGCCACCCTCCTCCTGGAACCGGAGATGCTGGAGGCCGTCGAGGCGGACGTCCACCTGGTCGGCACTCTGCTCTCCCTCCACAGGGCCATGCCTGAGACGACCAGGGAGACGGCACGGGCCGTCGTGCGCAAGGTCGTCGACGACCTGGAGAAGCGCCTCGCCGCCCGCACCCGTACGACGCTCACCGGCGCCCTCGACCGCTCCGCCCGGATCAGCCGGCCCCGCCACCGGGACATCGACTGGGACCGCACGATCCGCGCCAACCTCAAGAACTACCTGCCCGAGCACCGCACGGTCGTCCCCGAGCGGCTCATCGGTCACGGGCGCGCCTCCCGGGGGATACGGAAGGAGGTGGTGCTCTGCGTCGACCAGTCCGGTTCCATGGCCGCCTCCGTCGTCCACGCCTCCGTCTTCGGCGCGGTGCTCGCCTCCATGCGGTCCATCGCCACCCGGCTCGTCGTCTTCGACACGGCCGTCGTGGACCTGACCGACCGGCTCGACGACCCCGTCGACGTCCTCTTCGGCACCCAGCTCGGCGGCGGCACCGACATCAACCGCGCCCTCGCCCACTGCCAGTCGAAGATCACCCGTCCGGCCGACACCGTCGTCGTCCTCGTCAGCGACCTGTACGAGGGGGGCATCCGTGACGAGATGCTGAAGCGGGTCGCGGCGATGAAGGCGTCCGGCGTCCAGTTCGTCGCGCTGCTCGCCCTCTCCGACGAGGGCGCCCCGGCCTATGACCGCGACCACGCGGCGGCGCTCGCCGCGCTCGGGGTCCCGGCCTTCGCCTGCACCCCCGATCTGTTCCCGGAGGTCATGGCGGCCGCCCTGGAGAAGCGCCCCCTGCCGATCCCCGCCGACTGACGGCCCGGGCCGGCGCCGGCCACCCCGGCCCGCCCCGGAGGTGCGGAATCCGTCGTCGCGGGACCACCCGCACGGGTGCCCGAGGCGCGACTGAGGTCCATATCACACAGCCGCCGGAACGCCCCTCACTCGTATCCCCGGCGCGTCGTGAGGGGCCGGGAGCCCAGGCCCCGCCTGCCGTGAACGCCGCACGTCCCCGCCCTCCACCCCCTACGCACGGCCTTGCCGCCCCTACGGTCTGTGACCCGTATCACCGCCCTGTTGTGATCTGCGATTTAGGGACCCACGCCCCTCGGAGATAACCTGCGAGACGGACATGCCGCGTCCACGGACACCGTGTACGCCTTCCTTGTGACACTGAGCAGTCACGTTGCCCTTCGCGGCACGCCCACGCAGACAACGAACCGCGATCATCAGAAAAGGGACGGACGCGCGTGGACCTGTTCGAGTACCAGGCGAGGGACCTCTTCGCCAAGCACGGTGTACCGGTGCTGGCCGGTGAAGTCATCGACACGCCTGAGGCGGCGCGCGAGGCCACCGAGCGTCTTGGCGGCAAGTCGGTCGTCAAGGCGCAGGTGAAGGTCGGTGGCCGCGGCAAGGCCGGCGGCGTCAAGCTGGCCGCCACCCCGGACGAGGCCGTCGCCCGCGCGACGGACATCCTCGGGATGGACATCAAGGGCCACACGGTCCACAAGGTGATGATCGCGGAGACCGCTCCGGAAATCCTCGAGGAGTACTACGTCTCGTACCTCCTCGACCGCACCAACCGCACCTTCCTCGCCATGGCGTCCGTCGCCGGTGGCATGGACATCGAGGAGGTCGCCGCGACGACCCCCGAGAAGCTCGCGAAGGTGCCCGTCGACTCCAACACCGGTGTCGACATCGAGAAGGCCCGCGAGATCGTGGCCCTGGCGCAGTTCCCGGCCGACGTGGCCGAGAAGGTCGCCGAGGTCCTCGTGACCCTGTGGAAGACCTTCGTCGCCGAGGACGCGCTCCTCGTCGAGGTCAACCCGCTGGCCAAGGTCGCCTCCGGCGACATCCTGGCGCTGGACGGCAAGGTGTCTCTCGACGAGAACGCCGACTTCCGTCAGCCCGAGCACGAGGCGCTCGAGGACAAGGCCGCAGCCAACCCGCTCGAGGCTGCCGCCAAGGCCAAGAACCTCAACTACGTCAAGCTCGACGGCGAGGTCGGCATCATCGGCAACGGCGCCGGTCTGGTCATGTCGACCCTGGACGTCGTCGCGTACGCCGGTGAGAACCACGGCGGCGTGAAGCCGGCCAACTTCCTCGACATCGGCGGCGGCGCCTCCGCCGAGGTCATGGCGAACGGCCTGGAGATCATCCTCGGCGACCCGGACGTCAAGTCCGTGTTCGTCAACGTCTTCGGTGGCATCACCGCCTGTGACGAGGTCGCCAACGGCATCGTCCAGGCCCTGGAGCTCCTGAAGTCGAAGGGCGAAGAGGTCACCAAGCCGCTGGTCGTGCGCCTCGACGGCAACAACGCGGAGCTGGGTCGCAAGATCCTGTCGGACGCGAACCACCCGCTCGTGCAGCGCGTGGACACCATGGACGGCGCGGCCGACAAGGCCGCCGAGCTCGCGGCTGCGAAGTAAGGGACGAGGTCAGAACACCATGGCTATCTTCCTGACCAAGGACAGCAAGGTCATCGTCCAGGGCATGACCGGTGCCACGGGCATGAAGCACACCAAGCTCATGCTGGGCGACGGCACCAACATCGTCGGTGGCGTGAACCCGCGCAAGGCCGGCACGACCGTCGACTTCGACGGCACCGAGGTCCCGGTCTTCGGCTCCGTCGCCGAGGCGATGAAGGAGACCGGCGCCAACGTCTCGGTCCTCTTCGTCCCGCCGGCGTTCGCGAAGGCCGCCGTCGTCGAGGCGATCGACGCCGAGATCCCCCTCGCGGTCGTCATCACCGAGGGCATCGCCGTCCACGACTCCGCCGCCTTCTGGGCGTACGCGCAGGCGAAGGGCAACAAGACCCGCATCATCGGCCCGAACTGCCCCGGTCTCATCACCCCGGGCCAGTCCAACGCCGGCATCATCCCGGGCGACATCACGAAGCCGGGCCGCATCGGCCTGGTCTCGAAGTCCGGCACGCTGACGTACCAGATGATGTACGAGCTCCGCGACATCGGCTTCTCCTCCGCCGTCGGCATCGGTGGCGACCCGGTCATCGGCACCACGCACATCGACGCCCTCGCGGCGTTCGAGGCGGACCCCGACACCGACCTGATCGTCATGATCGGCGAGATCGGCGGCGACGCCGAGGAGCGTGCGGCCGACTTCATCAAGGCCAACGTCACCAAGCCGGTCGTCGGCTACGTCGCGGGCTTCACCGCGCCCGAGGGCAAGACCATGGGCCACGCCGGCGCCATCGTCTCCGGCTCCTCCGGCACCGCCCAGGCGAAGAAGGAGGCCCTCGAGGCCGCGGGCGTCAAGGTCGGCAAGACGCCGACCGAGACGGCCAAGCTGGCGCGCGCCATCCTCGCGGGCTGAACAGGCTGGACCGGCTGAACGGCTGGGCCGGCTGAACGGGCTGATGCGCACAGCAGCCCGACAGCGCCCGACAGGCGGTAGCAGTACATGAGAGGGCCCCGCCCCCACCCGGTCTCCCGGGAGGGGCGGGGCCCTCTCACGTACGTACGGCGGAGTACGACGAACGGACCTACTCCGCCGCCGGGACCAGCCGCTCGGGACCCGGGTTCGGCTCGGAGCGCAGCCGGTCGCGGAGCTCCACGTCCTCCGGGCGGAGCTTCTGCGGGCCGCCGCGCACCGGCACGCCGTTGACGGTCTCGCCGGGGGCGTTCACCGGGATGTACCGGGTCGGCGCGGTCACCGCCGTGAAGCCCGTCACGCCGATGAGAACCGCCGTCACACCGAGGACCGCCCGCGTCCACGTACGGGCCAGACGCTCGCTGCCCGTCCGGACCGCGCGGGCCGCCGGGAGGGTCACCGTCGGCGCCTCCGTGACCAGCGCGCCGAGCCGCCGGTGCAGGGCCTCCGAGTCGGCGAGCTCGGGGATCCGCTGCCCGAGGACCGTGTGGGCGTACAGCAGCCGGTTGGCGGCGGCGGGGGTGCTCGCCTCGGTCTCGGCCGCCGTCTCCGGCAGGTCGAGGCCGAGTCCGTCGTAGAGCAGGACGGTACGGCGGTACGGCGGCGGCAGTTCGAGGAGTGCGGCGAGCAGCGCCCTGCGGTTCGCCTCGGTCGGCGGGGCGTCGGGGTGCTTGTGCACCCGGCGCAGCCGGTGCCAGGGGGAGAGGGCGTACTCGTACGCCGCCGCCCGCACCCAGCCCACCGGGTCCGCGTCGACGGCGACCTCGGGCCAGTGCTGCCAGGCGTGGTGGAAGGCGTGTTCGACGGCCTCGCGGGAGAGCCTCCGACGGCCGGTCAGCAGGTACGTCTGGTGGACGAGGCCGGGCGCGGCGTGTCCGTAGAGCGCGTCGAAGGCCTCCTCCGGGGTGAGTCCCGGTACGGCGGGGGGCGCCGCAGGCTCAGGGGCCGCCGTCTCCGCCGCCACCGGTTTCAGGCGCTCCTGCGGCTGAGGAGTGCCCTTGCGCGCGGGGCCGGAAGCGGTGGTCGGAGGGAGGACCCGTGGCGGCTTGGGGGCCCGCTTGGCGGCGGCCCTGGGCCGGACGTTGCCGGAGCCGGCGGGCGAGGCCCGGAGCGGGGACGACGGAGCGGCCCCGGACGCCGGCGCCCGCGTCTCCGCTTCCTGTGCCTGTGCCGCCGACCGCGTTCCCGTCGGCTCGGCCTGCGGTTCTCGCTTCGGCCGTTCGTGTGTCGGTGGCTCCGGTGGCGGGGACCCGGCCGGCTGTTCCGGAGAGGGCGCGGCGCCGTCGGGCTCGTACGAGCCGAGCAGCTTCGCGTACGCCTCACGCTTGCGGCCCCGTGGCGCCGAACGCCCGGTCTCCCACGACTTGACCGTGGCCTTCGTGACGCCCATGGCCTCGGCGACCTGCTCCTCGCTCAGGGCGAGGGCCTCACGCAACCTGCGCCGCTCCTTCGGGGTCGGCAGGGTGGCGGAGGGGGCGGAATCCGCTGTGCTCCGGCTCATCGGCGTCGACCTCCCGCAGAGCTGCTCTGGGCGGAAAAGTACATAAACGTATCTTGAGCGACACAACGGATGTTTGCCTGTTACGGGGCAAAAGCGCGTGTCGTTGGCAGCATGGCTCCGTGACCCATGTGACCGAGCACCCCCTGGTCCAGGGCGGCCGTTCCGCCGCGCTCGCCACCGCCTGCGTCCGTGGCGGGGTCGCCGCCGGACTCGGTCTCGGCGCCCTCGCGGTCCTGGTGGTCGCCGCCTGGATCAGCTCCCCGCACCCCGACAGCGGCCCCGGCGGCGCCCTCCACCTCACGGCCGGGCTGTGGCTGCTCGCCCACGGGGTGGACCTGGTCCGTACGGACACCCTGTCCGGCCTGCCCGCACCCCTCGGCGTCGTCCCGCTGCTCCTGGCCGCCCTGCCGGTCTGGCTCGTCCACCGGGCCGCCCGCGACACCCTCGACACGGGTGGCGACGGCGACCGGCCCCGTCCCTCCGCGAGCGGCGCCTTCGCCGCCGTGACCGGGGGATACCTGCTGGTCGCCGCCGTGGTCGTGGTCTACAGCGCGAGCGGCCCGCTGCCCGCGGACCTGGTCACCGCCGGGCTCTGGCTGCCCGCCGTCGTCGCGGGCGCGGCGGGTGCCGGGGTGTGGACGGCGCTGGGCCGCCCGCTGCCCGGGCAGCGGCAGGCGGTCGTCGCCCTGCGCGCGGCCGGGCTCGGCCTGGTGACGCTGCTCGGCGGCGGAGCGGTGGCCGCGGCGGTGTCGCTGGCCTGGCACGCGCGCGAGGCGCAGGCCGCGTACACCGGCCTGGCGGGGGAGTGGTCCGGGCGGGTGGCGGTCCTGCTGCTCGTCCTCGCGCTGCTGCCGAACATGGCCGTATGGGGGGCCGCGTACGGCCTCGGGCCGGGCTTCGCCCTCGGTACGGGCGCGCTCGCGACCCCGCTGGGTCTCGTCGGCGACCCGGCCGTGCCCCCCTTCCCGCTGTTCGCCGCGCTGCCCGCCGAGGGGCGCGGGACGTGGCTCCACTGGGCGGCCGCGGCGGCCCCGCTGGCCGCCGCGGTGGTCCAGGGCCTGCGGGTGGGCCGTCCGGCGCGGACCTGGGCGGCGCGGGACACGGCGCTCGCGGCGCTGGGCGCCGCCGGGGGGTGCGGGGCGGCCGTCGCCGTCCTCACGGGCGCGGCGGGCGGCGCGCTGGGCACCGGCAGGCTTTCCGTGTTCGGCCCGGTGTGGTGGCAGACGGGCGTGGCGACGGTCCTGTGGGGTGCCTGTCTGGGCGTCCCGGTGGCCTTGGGAGTACGGGCCTGGGGACGCCGTGCCCTCCGCCCGAAGCCCCCTCGGGTGCCGGCGCCCCCGTCCCCGGCAGGCGCGGGAGCGGTTGCAGGGGCAGGGGCGGCGGCAAGGAACGGTCCGGTGGTGGCCGACGACGGCCGCGCTCCGGGCCCTCACGCAGGCCCCGGCTCAACCCCGGGCACCGGCCCCGAGGCCGGTCAGGACCCGGGCGCCGGTCCCGTACCGGCCTCGGCCTCCAGCCCCGTACGGGCGCTCGTCTCCGGCCTCGGAACCGTGCTCGGTTCCGGCATGTCCCCGCCCGCCCCCGGCGGGTCCGCGTCCGAAGAGGGACGGTCGGGCGCGGACCGGGTCAGGTCGGCCGGTGGTGACCGGTCGGCCTCCTCGGCCTCCGATCTCGGGCTCGACGACGACCCGTACGGCGATTCCGCCTTCGAGCCGTACGACTACCTTCCGGCGGCCTGGGAATCCTCCCCGCCGCCGCCCTGACAAGGACCGGCCCCGCTGGTTCCGGGCTCGCCGCTCCCTGGCCGGGGTCGACCCCCTGCTCCCGACGCAGGGGCCGGCCCTCTGCTCTTGGCGCAAGGCCCGGCCCCTGTTCCCGACGCAGGGGCCACCCCGCTACTCCCGGACCCCGAAGCCCGCGCGGAGCGGCTTCGGCAGGAGGTCGTTGCAGGCCAGCTGGCCCGCGTGGGTGAGGGCGTCGTCGCGGCACTCGTAGAAGTCGCTGTAGACGAGCCGCATGGTGAAGCCCATCGCGACGATCATCAGCGCCACGCTCGCCGCGACCAGGCCGCTGATCGCGGCCGTGCGCATCGAGCGGAGCGGGGTCGCCGTAGCGCCCTGTCCGGAGGGCCGGCCCGACGGCCGTCCCGAGGGCTGAGACGTCGGGGCGGACTCCGGCTGTGATGTCGGCGACAGCTCCGTCGCCGGCTTCGGCTTGGTGCGCAGCGAGCTGATCGCCCAGTAGAGGCCCAGGGCACCGAGGAGCAGAGCCAGTTCCGGGATCTCGAAGATGGCGAAGAAGAAGGCCCACATGCCGGCGAGGATCGCGTACCGCGCACGCCGCTGCGCCGGGTCCTTCGGATCCCAGCGGAGCCCCTGGCGCCCGTTCCCGCCCTGGTCGTTCCCGCCCTGATTGTTCCCGCCGTCCGGGCCGTCCGGGCCGCCCTGACCGCCCTGGCGCTCGGGTCCGCGGCCGAAGCCGTCGTTCGAGGGGCCCGGCTGGCGCGGGCTCCAGCGGCCGTCGGACGGCCCCGACGAGTCCGGGGCCCCGGACGCTTCGTCGTCCGAGCCCTCCGGTCGCCGTGGCTGCCACGGCTGATCCGGCCGGCCCTCGGGCGGCGGAGCGAACGGGTTGTTGTCGTCCGTGGACTGGCGTTCCGGCATCTGCTGAACGTCTTCCCTCTGTCGTCTCGACCACGGCCGCGCCCGTGGTCTCCGCTGCTGTCTCGTCTGCTGCTGCGTACTGCTCGGTGCTGCTGGGTGCCGCTCGTCCGCTACGCCGCCCGGGTGGCCGACCGGGGTCGGCCGGGAGGCGTGCGTCGGCGTCGGACCCTGACGCTACCGCCCTGCTCCGCCCCCGTCCCGTGGGGGCCGTCCCGTGTGCCGGTATCGTTGCTGACGGTCGAGCCATTCGTAGGGTTCCCCGTATCGAGCGGCACGATTCGTTCGTACGACCGTACAAACACCACGGAAAGAGTGACCCAGTGGCTGCCGCCCGTCTCGTCGTCCTGGTCTCCGGTTCCGGTACCAATCTGCAGGCCCTCCTCGACGGCATCGCCGCGGACCCCGAGTACGGCGCGGAGATCGTCGCCGTCGGCGCCGACCGCGACGGCATCGCCGGTCTGGAGCGCGCCGAACGCGCCGGGCTGCCCACCTTCGTCTGCCGGGTCAAGGACCACGCCACCCGCGAGCTGTGGGACCACGCCCTGACCGAGGCCACCGCCGCTTACGAGCCGGACCTCGTCGTCTCGGCCGGTTTCATGAAGATCGTCGGCAAGGAGTTCCTCGCCCGCTTCGGTGGCCGGGTCGTCAACACCCACCCGGCCCTGCTGCCCAGTTTTCCCGGTGCCCACGGGGTGCGTGACGCCCTCGCCTACGGCGCGAAGGTCACCGGGTGCACCGTCCACTTCGTCGACGACGGTGTCGACACCGGCCCGATCATCGCCCAGGGCGTGGTCGAGGTGCGGGACGAGGACGATGAAGCCGCTCTGCACGAGCGCATCAAGGAAGTCGAGCGCTCGCTGCTCGTCGACGTCGTGGGGCGTCTCGCCCGGCACGGCTACCGCATTGAGGGACGAAAGGTTCATGTCGGTGAACACGGACACCGTTAAGCCCATCCGCCGCGCGCTGGTCAGCGTCTATGACAAGACGGGGCTCGAAGAGCTGGCCCGCGGTCTGCACGAGGCCGGTGTCGAGCTCGTCTCCACCGGCTCCACGGCCGGGAAGATCGCCGCAGCCGGGGTGCCGGTCACCAAGGTCGAGGAGCTGACCGGCTTCCCCGAGTGCCTGGACGGCCGGGTCAAGACGCTGCACCCGCGCGTGCACGCCGGCATCCTCGCCGACCTGCGCCTGGAGTCGCACCGCGAGCAGCTCGCCGAGCTCGGCGTGGAGCCCTTCGACCTGGTCGTCGTGAACCTCTACCCGTTCCGCGAGACGGTCGCCTCCGGCGCCACCCCGGACGAGTGCGTCGAGCAGATCGACATCGGCGGCCCGTCCATGGTCCGCGCCGCGGCCAAGAACCACCCGTCCGTGGCCATCGTCACCAGTCCGGAGCGGTACGCCGACGTGCTCGCCGCCGTCAAGGCCGGCGGCTTCGACCTGACCGCCCGCAAGCGGCTCGCCGGCGAGGCCTTCCAGCACACCGCCGCGTACGACGTGGCCGTCGCCTCCTGGTTCGCCGACGACTACGCGGCCGCCGACGACAGCGGCTTCCCCGACTTCCTGGGCGCCACGTACGAGCGGAACAACGTCCTGCGCTACGGCGAGAACCCGCACCAGGGCGCCGCGCTGTACGTCGACGGCACGGGCGGCCTCGCCGAGGCCGAGCAGCTGCACGGCAAGGAGATGTCCTACAACAACTACACGGACACCGACGCCGCGCGCCGGGCCGCGTACGACCACACCGAGCCCTGCGTCGCGATCATCAAGCACGCCAACCCGTGCGGCATCGCGATCGGCGCCGACGTCGCCGAGGCCCACCGCAAGGCGCACGCCTGCGACCCGCTGTCCGCGTTCGGCGGCGTCATCGCCGTCAACCGTCCGGTGTCGGTCGAGCTGGCCGAGCAGGTCGCGGAGATCTTCACCGAGGTCATCGTCGCCCCGGCGTACGAGGACGGCGCGGTCGAGGTCCTCGCCAAGAAGAAGAACATCCGTGTGCTCCGCGCCGACGGCGCCCCGGCCAACCCGGTCGAGGTCAAGCCGATCGACGGCGGCGCGCTCCTCCAGGTCACCGACCGCCTCCAGGCCGAGGGCGACGACCCGGCGAACTGGACCCTGGCGACCGGTGAGGCCCTCTCCGCCGAGGAGCTCGCCGAGCTCTCCTTCGCCTGGAAGGCCTGCCGCGCGGTCAAGTCCAACGCGATCCTGCTCGCCAAGGACGGCGCCTCGGTCGGCGTCGGCATGGGTCAGGTCAACCGCGTCGACTCCGCGAAGCTCGCGGTCGAGCGCGCGGGTGAGGAGCGGGCGGCCGGCTCCTACGCCGCGTCGGACGCCTTCTTCCCCTTCCCGGACGGCCTGGAGATCCTCACCGCGGCCGGCGTGAAGGCGGTCGTGCAGCCCGGTGGCTCGATGCGGGACGAGCTGGTCGTGGAGGCCGCGAAGAAGGCCGGCGTGACGATGTACTTCACGGGGACGCGCCACTTCTTCCACTGAGTCGCGCACGGAGTCGTACCGATTCCAGCGAGTCGTACGGACAGCGGGGCGGGGGGCGGGCGGGGCCCGGGGGGGGGGGGGCCGCGCCCCGGACGCGCAGGCCCGGGGGGGGGGGGGCCGGGGGAGCGCAAGGTGGGGGGGTGGTGGGTT
>NZ_JBHXRW010000019.1:0-141399 GCF_042716635.1 Streptomyces sp. NPDC058664
GAACGGACGCTTCCTTCGTACTCACCCTCACGGGCTTTCCTCCGGGCTTTTCCCTCCGGTACTTCGTGTTCTTGCGTTTCCGACTCTATCAGATCCTTTCGGCATCTGATTCCCAGTCAGCGGGATTCGTCTTTCCGGCTGTTGGGCCGTTCCGACGAGTGAGACTTTAGCGGATTCCCTGCCTCCGACGCTAATCGGGGGCTGCGCTCAGATTTCGAACGCGGATTCCCTCATTTCGCAAAAACGCACGGAGAGCACGATGGCGCGGCAAAGCACCATCAGCTTCAGTAGGTCTTGCGGAATGGCTGTCCGGGGCCGACCGGGGTCGGTGCTCACGTCGGACAACTCGGAGAACCTTACGGATCGGCGATTCCCATGTCAACCCAGGCCCTGAGGCGTACTCTCTGCGTATGACTACGCGTGCGCACACCACCCAGTGGTGGGCCGCCTGACGGCGGCCCGCACTCGCGCATGCACCACGCGGCCGCCGCTCTCGGCGGCCGTTCGCGTATCCCCCTCCGGGAGGCGGCCGTCGGGTCGGCGCCCAGGAGAAGAGGGAGAACGAAACGCGATGACGAGGATCTTCAGCGGGGTCAAGCCGACCGGGCACCTGACGCTGGGCAACTACCTCGGGGCCGTCCGGCGGTGGGTCGAGATTGATCAGCATCGGGCGGACGCGCTGTTCAGCGTCGTGGACCTGCATGCGCTGACCGTCGAGCACGAGCCCGCGCGGGTGAGGCGGCTCAGCCGGCAGGCGGCCACGTTGCTCCTCGCCGCGGGGCTCGATCCGGAGCTGTGCACCTTGTTCGTACAGAGTCATGTCGACGAGCACGCGCGGCTGTCGTACCTGCTGGAGTGCACGGCCACGGACGGCGAGCTGCGGCGGATGATCCAGTACAAGGAGAAGAGCGTCCGGGCGCAGGCCGCGGGGCAGGGGGTACGGCTGTCGTTGCTGACGTATCCGGTGCTGATGGCGGCGGACATCCTGGCGTACGGGGCCGACGAGGTGCCGGTGGGTGAGGACCAGACGCAGCACGTGGAGCTGACCCGGGACCTGGCGGTGCGGTTCAACCAGCGGTACGGGCACACGTTCACGGTGCCGAGGGCGACGCGGCCGGAGGTGGCCGCGCGGGTCATGGACCTTCAGGACCCCACGTCGAAGATGGGGAAGTCGCACGTGAACGGGGCCGGGATCGTCTATCTGCTCGATGACGCGGAGACCGTGCGGCGGAAGATCATGCGGGCCGTGACCGACAGCGGGCGGGACGTGGAGTACGACCGGGAGGGCAGGCCAGGGGTCGCCAACCTGCTCGATCTGTTGGCTGCCGCGACGGATGGGAACCCGGAGGCGCTGGCCGGTGTATATGAAACGTACGGAGCGTTGAAGAAGGACACGGCGGACGCGGTCGTCGAGCTGCTGAGGCCCTTGCGGGAGCGGCATGCCGAGCTCGCGGCGGACCCCGGCTTCGTGGATCAGGTGCTACGGGACGGGGCCGAGCGGGCCCGGGGGACGGCTCGGCCCCTGGTGGACCGGGCCTATGGCGCGATCGGGCTGTTGCCTGCCGGGTGACGGAACGCGTTGCGGTAGTCGCGCGGGCTGGTGGCGAGGTGCGAGGCGAAGTGCTGGCGCATCGTGACCTCGCTGCCGAAGCCCGCGCGGCGGGCCACCTCGGGGAGGGGGTGGTCGGTGAGTTCGAGGAGTTTCTGCGCGGCGGCGACACGCCGGCCGATGAGCCAGTGCAGGGGGGTGGTTCCGGTGGTGGCCTGGAAGTGGCGGGCGAAGGAGCGGGGGGACATGCCGGCGCGGGCGGCCAGGGTCGCGACGGTGTGGGGCTCGTCGAGGTGAGCGAGGGCGTGGGCGCGGACGTCGGCCAGGGCGTCGGCGTCGCGGTCGGCGCGGGGAGTGGGGTGCTCGATGAACTGGGCCTGGGTGCCCGTGCGGAAGGGGGCGGTGACCATCGAGCGGGCGATGGAGGCGGCGGCCTCGGCTCCGTGGGCGGTGCGGACGAGGTGGAGGCAGAGGTCGATGCCGGCGGCGGTGCCGGCGGAGGTCCAGATGCCGGTGTCCTCGAGGAAGAGGGCGTCGGGTTCGACCTGGATCTCCGGGTGGCGGGCGGCCAGGGTGTCGGCGAGGTGCCAGTGGGTGACGGCGCGGCGGCCGTCGAGGAGTCCGGCGCGGGCGAGGACGAAGGCGCCGGCGCAGAGCGAGGCGACCGGGATGCCGGCGGTGTGGGCGCGGCGGAGGGCGTCGAGGACGGGGGCCGGAAGGTCGGCGTCGGGGTCTTCGATGCCGGGGACGAGGAGCAGGTCGGTGGTGGTGAGCTCGTCGAGCCAGCTGAGCGGGCGGTCGGGGGTGAGGGTGAGGCCGCCGCGCAGGGGGACGGGGGTGTGCGGATCGGCGGCGGCCCGGCGGAGCTCGAAGGGCGGGACGCCTCGGAGGCTGCGGTCGCTGCCCCAGACCTCGGTGATGACGGAGACGTCGAAGGCCCGGATGCCGGGGAAGGAGAGGAGCGCGATGCGCTGGGGGCGCGAGGGGGGGTGGACGGCACGTGTGGCAGTAAACCATCGATCGCTGTCATTCGTTCCTCTGGGAGAGGGGGTCGGCCGGAGGAAGGATCGTGGACATGGAGATCGCACAGAACGCAGCGCTGGTTGTCATCGACGTGCAGAAGGGCTTCGAGGAGGAGTTCTGGGGGAAGCGGAACAATCCGGCCGCGGAGGAGAACATCGCGGCTCTGATCGACCTGTGGCAGGAGACGGGGCGGCCGGTCGTCTTCGTGCGGCACGACTCGGTGGAGGGCTCGCAGTCGCCGCTGCGGAAGGGGTACGTGGGGAACGACTTCAAGGACTTCGTCGAGGAGCGGCGCGGGAAGGGTGCCGGGCCCGAGCTGCTGGTGACGAAGTCCGTGAACTCTGCCTTCTACGGAGAGCCGTCGCTGCAGGAGTGGCTGGCGGGGCAGGACATCGCGCAGATCGTGATCGTCGGGATCCAGACGAACATGTGCAACGAGACGACGGCCCGGATGGGCGGGAACCTCGGGTTCGACGTGGTGTTCCCGCTGGACGCGATGCACACCTTCGACCTGGAGGGGCCGTTCGGGTGGTCGCGGAGCGCCGACGAGCTGTCCCGGGCGACGGCCGTGTCCCTGCACGGGGGGCAGTTCGCGAAGGTCGTGTCGACGGAGGAGGTCGTGGAGGGGGTGTCCGCCGGGGGCCGGTGACCCCGGCGGGGCGGGGGCAGGGCGTCAGCTGTTGCCCGAGGCGAGTTCGCGGCTGCGGTCGCGGGCGGCTTCGAGGGCGGCGATGAGGGCGGCGCGGACGCCGTGGTTCTCCAGCTCGCGGATGGCGCTGATGGTGGTGCCGGCCGGAGAGGTGACGGCCTCGCGGAGTTTGACCGGGTGTTCGCCGCTGTCGCGGAGCATCACGGCGGCGCCGATGGCGGCCTGGACGATGAGGTCGTGGGCCTGGGCGCGGGGCAGGCCGAGGAGGATGCCGGCGTCGGTCATGGCCTCGACCAGGAAGTAGAAGTAGGCGGGGCCGGAGCCGGAGAGGGCGGTGGCCGCGTCCTGCTGGGACTCGGGGACGCGAAGGGTCTTGCCGACGCCGCCGAAGATCTCCTCGGTGTGGGCGAGGTGCTCGGGGGTGGCGTGACTGCCGGCCGAGATGACGGACATCCCCTCGTCGACCAGGACGGGGGTGTTGGGCATGACGCGGACCACGGGGGTGCCGGTGGCGAGGCGCTCCTCGATGAAGGAGGTGGGGATGCCGGCGGCGGCACTGATGACCAGGCGGTCGGCGGCGACGTGCGGGGCGAGTTCGTCGAGGAGGCGGCCCATGTCCTGGGGCTTGACGGCCAGGATGAGGGTGTCGGCGCGCTTGGCGGCCTCGGCGTTGGTGACGGTCTCGACGCCGTAGCGGGTGCGCAGTTCCTCGGCGCGTTCGGCGCGGCGGGCGGTGACCAGGAGGTTCGCGGGGCGCCAGCCCGCGCGGATCATGCCGCTGAGGAGCGCTTCACCGATCTTGCCGGTGCCGAGGACTGCGACGGTCTGGGTCATGGCTCTGTTCACCTCGCCGGAGGGGGTACGTGTCGTCATCCTCGCACCGGTGGGCCGGGTGGTGTGCGGGTGTCCGAGGGGCGGTCAGGCGGTGCGGCGGCGAAGGGTGGCCGCGCCGAGGCCGAGGACGAGGAGGGCGCAGCCGGCGACGACGAGGGCGTCGCGGACGAAGTCGCCGGTGATGTCGGGGTGGCGGAGGACCTGGTTCATGCCGTCGACGGCGTACGACATCGGCAGGACGCCGGAGATCGCTTCGAGGGCGGGGGCCATCCGGTCGCGCGGGGTGAACAGTCCGCAGAGCAGCAGCTGGGGGAAGATCACGGCCGGCATGAACTGGACGGCCTGGAACTCGGAGGCGGCGAAGGCGGAGACGAAGAGGCCGAGGGCGGTGCCGAGGAGGGCATCGAGGAGGGCGACAAGGAGCAGGAGCCAGGGGGAGCCGATGACGTCGAGGCCGAGGAACCAGATGGCGAGGCCGGTGGCCAGGGTGGACTGGACGACGGCGAGGAGGCCGAAGGCGAGGGCGTAGCCGGCGATGAGGTCGGCCTTGCCGAGGGGCATGGCGAGGAGGCGTTCCAGGGTGCCGGAGGTGCGTTCGCGGAGGGTGGCGATGGAGGTCACCAGGAACATCGTGATGAGCGGGAAGATGCCGAGGAGGGAGGCGCCGATGTTGTCGAAGGTGCCCGGGCTTCCGTCGAAGACGTACCGGAGCAGGAAGAGCATGACGCAGGGCACGAGGAGCATCAGGGCGATCGAGCGGGGGTCGTGGCGCAGCTGACGCAGGACGCGGGCGGCGGTGGCGAGGGTGCGGGCGCTGCTCATGGCCGGGGCTCCTCCTGGGTGGTTCGGGGGTGCGGGTGCGCTGCTCGGGCGGCTGCGGCGTCGACCAGGTGGAGGAAGGCCTCCTCGACGGTGGCGGTGTCGTTCCGGTGGCGGAGGGCTTCGGGGGTGTCGTCGGCGAGGATCTCGCCCTCGCGCATGAGGAGGAGTCGGTGGCAGCGTTCGGCCTCGTCCATGACGTGTGAGGAGACGAGGAGCGTCGTGCCTCGGTCGGTGGCGATCTGGTGGAAGAGGTTCCACAGGTCGCGGCGGAGGACGGGGTCGAGGCCGACGGTGGGTTCGTCGAGGACGAGGAGTTCGGGGGTGCCGAGGAGGGCGACGGCGAGGGAGACGCGGCTGCGCTGGCCGCCGGAGAGCCGGCCGGCGAGGGAGTCGGCGTGCGAGGCGAGGTCGACGTCGGTGATGGCCCGGTCGACGGCCGTGCGGCGGTCGTGGCGGTGGGCACGGCCGGGGAGCAGTACGGCGGCGAAGTAGTCGAGGTTCTGACGGACGGTGAGGTCGTCGTAGACGGAGGGGGCCTGGGTGACGTAGCCGATGCGGGAGCGGAGGGTGGGGTCGCCCGCGGGGCGGCCGAGGACTTCGAGGGTTCCCTCGACCTTGGCCTGGGTGCCGACGATCGCGCGCATGAGGGTGGACTTGCCGCAGCCGGAGGGGCCGAGGAGGCCGGTGATCCGGCCGGCCGGGACGGTGAAGTCGAGGCCGCGCAGGACGGTGCGGGAGCCTCGGACGGCGGTGAGGTGGTGGGCGGTGACGGCCGGGGTTCGGGTGGTGTCGGCCGGGGCGTGGGTGGTGATGGCCGGGTCGGCGGTGGCCTTGGGCGTGGCCTTGTCGGCGGCCTCACCCGCCGGATAATTCATCATGTGATGAATAGTGCGCCTGGGGGTGCCGACCGTCAAGGATCCGGGGGTCGCATGTGCCCGGGGCTAGTTGCGCCTGGGCTTCCTGCGGGCGGACGGGTTGCCGGTGCGGGCGCCGCGGCGCTTCTCGTACCGGGTGCGGGCCGTCTCGTACTCCGTGCGGTGCAGTTTCTCGCCGGGGGCCTCGACGAGGCAGCGGACGCAGTAGGCGAGGAGCGAGCCGATGAAGCCGATCGCCTTGAGGCTGCGCAGGGACTCCTCGCGGGCCGGGTCGGCGGGCCGGCGGAGGAAGCCCTCCCAGGTCTTACGGAAGGCGATGGCGCTGCAGACGGCGAACATGACGACGACCAGCGTGTTCAGGATGCCGCCGACGTCCGCGATCTGCAGGCCCTGGTAGGCGAAGCGCAGCAGGAAGCCGGCCGCGACCGCGGCGGCGAGCGAGCCGGCGGCCAGGCCGGCGCGGCGCAGCGCGTAGTGGCCGCCGTGGTCGACCCAGGTCGTGCCGAAGAAGCGGATCTCCTCGGGCCGGGGGCCGGCGGGGGTGCCACCGGTCGTGCTGGGGGTCTGCTCTTCGTCGCTCACGAGGTCGATTATCCCCGGGGCGACGGAGGAGGGTCTCAGGCGCAGCGCGGCGCGACGAAGCCGTCGCTGCCCGTACGCACGTAAGCGTCGGAGACGTACTCACCCGGCGCTATGTTGTCCCAGATCCGCGTGGTGCCGTAGGGGCCGCTGATCCATTCGCCGTTCTTCTGGCAGGAGATCGCCACGGTGGTGTCCAGGGGCAGGACCCGGACGATCGGGTACTGGGTGCTCGGCCCCGAGCGCACGTTGACCCGGTAGCCCGGCGCGACCGCGTAGCGCGTCGCGCTCAACGTGGTCACGGTCTCCCCGGCGGGCTTCTTCTCGTCCGTACCCATGGTGTCCTCCCCCTTGGCGCAAAAGCGCTCCACTGAGTTTCACTCTGTGCGACGCGCAGGCTAGCAAGCTCCACCGACATCGCGAGGCCCATGGACTAGGCTCCGTCGGGTCGCGCACGTGCGCGCGAGTGACGGGGACTCACACGGGGGTGGGCGATGCCGCCGTTGCGCGGTACCGGTGCCGGCCGGGAAGCGGAGGGGCCCGAGTACGCGGGCGACTACCGTCTCCAGGCATGTCTGGGCGCCGGCGGCATGGGCGTCGTACACCTCGCGGCCTCGGCCTCCGGGCTGAGACTCGCGGTCAAGGTCGTGCACGCACGGTATGCGGAGGACCCCGAGTTCCGAGCGCGTTTCCGCCAGGAGGTCGCCGCCGCGCGCCGGGTCAGCGGAGCCTTCACCGCGCCGGTCGTCGACGCCGACCCGGATGCCGTACGCCCCTGGATGGCCACCCTCTACGTCCCCGGGCCCACGCTCGCCGACCAGGTCAAGCGGAACGGTCCGCTGGCTCCGGCCGAGCTGCGCCGGCTCACCGCCGGACTCGCGGAGGCACTGCGCGACATCCACCGCGCCGGTGTCGTGCACCGCGATCTGAAGCCCAGCAACGTCCTGCTCACCGACACCGGCCCCAAGGTCATCGACTTCGGCATCTCGCGGCCGGTCGACAGCGATCTGCGCACGGAGACGGGCAAGCTCATCGGCTCGCCGCCGTTCATGGCGCCCGAGCAGTTCCAGCGGCCGAGGGAGGTCGGGCCCGCGGCGGACGTGTTCGCGCTGGGTTCCGTGCTGGTCCACGCGGCGACCGGGCATGGTCCCTTCGACTCCGACAGCCCGTACATCGTGGCGTACCAGGTCGTCCACGACGAGCCGGATCTGACCGGTGTGCCGGTGGAGCTGGCGCCGCTGGTCGCGCGTTGCCTCGCCAAGGAGCCCGCCGAGCGGCCGACGCCGGACCAGATCATGGCGGCGCTGCTGCCGCCCTCGTACGCGGCGGAGGCGTTCATACCGGCGCAGCGCCGACGGCCCGCCCTGCCGGACGGGGAGGACCGCGCCCAGGGTCCCGCGCCCGCGTGGGACGCGGACACGCCGGTACGCGCCCCCGCGGCTCCTCCGCGCCGCCGGGGCACGCGCGTCCGGCCGCGGCTGCCGATCGCCGTCGCCGCCGCGGTCGCGCTGGCCGGGGTCGGTCTGTACGCGGTCCTGAGCCCCTCGGCGCCCGGCGGTCCCGAGACCCCCACCCGCCCGGCCGAGGTGGCCAAGGCCTTCGTCGGCTGGCAGACCACACTCCAGAAGCACGGGCCCACGGTCGCGCCCGCGTGCACCCACGGCGGGGGCGCGCTGTACTGCTCGGCGCGGGGCGTGGACCTCGCCCGGCTCGACCCGGTGACGGGACGGGTCCTCTGGTCCCGGCCCGTCCCCGTCAGGGCGGAGTCCCCGGCCACCCCCTTCCCGCTCGCGGACGGCCTGGTCGGCGCCGCCGCCCCGGCGGGCCCGCTGCGGGCGTACGCGGCCGCCGGCGGCACGCCCGGCTGGAGCGCCGGGGCGAAGCTCCCCGAGCTGTACCGGCCGGCCGGGACCGCCGTCGTGCTCTCCGACGGACAGGGCGGGATCCGGGCCGTCGACAGCCGGAGCGGCAAGGAGCTCTGGCGGCACGGTCTCGCCGGCTTCGGAGTTCCGCGGCCGGGTCCGTACGACGCCCCGTCCGGGCTGCTCACGGTTTCCGAGACCTCGCCCGACGGGACGCGCACGCGGATCGGCACCGTCCGGCCCCGTACCGGCGAGGTGAACTGGCGGCGCGACCTGGACGGCGGCCTCGACCCGCTGGGTCGTACCGACGACGGAGCGCTGGTCCTCGCCTCGCTCCACCAGACCTCACTGGTCGACGCCCTCGTCCTGCTCGACCCGGACGACGGCGCGGTGCGGCGGCTCCCCCTCCCCTACCGGATCGACGTCCGGGGCGTCGCCGTGCGCGGCTCGGTCGTCCATGTGCTCGACGCGAACGGGCACCTCACCGCCTTCGACACGGCGGCGCCGAAGGGGCGGGTGCTGTGGGGGCTGGAGACGGGCGCCGGGAACGTGTCCGCGCCGGTCGTCGGCCCCGGTGACCGGCTCTACTTCTCCGTCCAGGACGGGCGGCTGCTCGCCGTCGACACCGTACGCGGCGCCCTGATCGGCCAGACCCGGCCGCGGCTGCTCAACGGGCGGCTCGACTACGCGCCCCTGGTGCCGCCGCCGCTGGTCGTGGGGGACCGGGTGTTCGGGACGGCCCCGGACGGCTCCGTCTTCGCGGTGGACACGCAGGACCCCGCGTCCTGGTGAGTCACGCGGGCGCGTAGCCCGTGCGCGTACCCGGGAAACACCGCGGCGGCGGGGAGCGGGCATCGTGTGCCGCTCCCCGCCGCCGCGGGTCGTCGCCGGGGTCGGCCGATCGTCGCCGGGCTCAGCCGAGCTTGGTCACGTCCCTGACCGCGCCCTTGTCGGCGCTCGTCGCCATCGCCGCGTACGCGCGCAGGGCCGCCGACACCTTGCGCTGCCGGTTCTTCGGCGCGTACACGCCGTTCAGCGCATCCTTGCGGGCGGCGAGGGTGGCCTCGTCGACGAGGAGCTCGATCGAGCGGTTCGGGATGTCGATGCGGATCCGGTCGCCGTCCTCGACGAGGGCGATCGTGCCGCCCGAGGCCGCCTCCGGCGAGGCGTGACCGATGGACAGGCCCGACGTGCCGCCGGAGAAGCGGCCGTCCGTGACAAGCGCGCAGGTCTTGCCCAGGCCCCGGCCTTTGAGGAAGGAGGTCGGGTAGAGCATCTCCTGCATGCCGGGGCCGCCGCGCGGGCCCTCGTAGCGGATGACGACCACGTCGCCGTCCTTGACCTGCTTGTTCAGGATCTTCTCGACGGCCTCGTCCTGGGACTCGCAGACCACGGCCGGGCCCTCGAAGGTCCAGATCGACTCGTCGACACCGGCCGTCTTGACCACGCAGCCGTCGGCGGCGAGGTTGCCGTGCAGGACCGCGAGGCCGCCGTCCTTCGAGTACGCGTGGGCCGCGTCGCGGATGCAGCCGCCGGCCGCGTCCACGTCAAGGGCGGCCCAGCGCTCGGACTGGGAGAAGGCGGTCGCCGAGCGGACGCAGCCGGGGGCCGCGTGGAACAGCTCGACGGCCTCCTCCGACGCGGAGCCGCCGCGGACGTCCCAGGTGTCCAGCCACTCCTTGATGGAACGGGAGTGGACGGAGTGGACGTCCTCGTCGAGGAGACCTGCGCGGTAGAGCTCGCCGAGGAGGGCCGGGATGCCGCCGGCCCGGTGCACGTCCTCCATGTAGTACGTGCGGTCCTTGGCGACGTTCGGGGCGACCTTGGCCAGACAGGGGACCCGGCGCGAGACCTCGTCCATGTCCGGCAGGCCGTAGTCGAGCTCGGCCTCCTGCGCTGCGGCGAGCAGGTGCAGGATCGTGTTGGTCGAGCCGCCCATGGCGATGTCGAGGGCCATGGCGTTCTCGAAGGCCCCGCGGGTCGCGATCGAACGGGGCAGGACGGAGGCGTCGTCCTCGTCGTAGTAGCGACGGGTGATGTCGACGACCGTGCGGGCCGCGGCCTCGTACAGTCCCTTGCGGGCGGTGTGGGTGGCGAGCAGCGAGCCGTTGCCGGGGAGGGAGAGGCCGATCGCCTCGGTCAGGCAGTTCATCGAGTTGGCGGTGAACATGCCGGAACAGGACCCGCAGGTCGGGCAGGCGTTCTCCTCGATCCGGAGGATGTCCTCGTCCGAGATCTTCGGGTTCACGGCGTCGGACATCGCGTCGACCAGGTCGAGCGTGCGGACCGTGCCGTCGACCAGGGTCGCGCGCCCGGCTTCCATCGGGCCGCCGGAGACGAAGACCGTCGGGATGTTGAGGCGCAGGGCGGCCATCAGCATGCCGGGGGTGATCTTGTCGCAGTTGGAGATGCAGATCAGGGCGTCGGCGCAGTGCGCCTCGACCATGTACTCCACGCTGTCCGCGATCAGGTCGCGGGAGGGCAGCGAGTAGAGCATGCCGCCGTGACCCATCGCGATGCCGTCGTCGACGGCGATCGTGTTGAACTCGCGCGGGATGGCACCGGCGGCCGTGATGGCCTCGGAGACGATCCGGCCGACGGGCTGGAGGTGGGTGTGGCCCGGGACGAACTCCGTGAAGGAGTTGGCGACCGCGATGATCGGCTTCCGGCCGATGTCCGCGCCGGGTACACCGGAGGCGCGCATAAGGGCGCGTGCGCCCGCCATATTGCGACCGTGGGTGACTGTGCGGGACCTCAGCTCGGGCATCGTCGCTCGCTCCTCGTGATGGGTGTGCTTGCTTTCGAGCGTACGCCGACGGCCCAAGATCTGGACAGCGCGTCCGTATGCCGGACGAGGTGTTCAGCTTTCGGTCAGTTGCCGCTCGGCGCCCCCATGGCCCTCAGGACTCGGTCAGGTACCGCTGGAGGGTCGGGGCCACCATCGCCACGATCTTCTCCGGGTCCGCCGACGCCAGCGGCTCGACCTGGATCACGTACCGCATGATCGCGATCCCGATCATGTGCGAGGCCGCCAGCTCCGCGCGGAACTTGGGGTCCGGTACGTCGAGCTCGTCCGCGATCCGCTCCAGGAGCCGTCGCAGCACGAAGGTCCGCAGCAC
Organism: Streptomyces sp. NPDC058664; assembly: GCF_042716635.1. Taxonomy (NCBI): domain Bacteria; kingdom Bacillati; phylum Actinomycetota; class Actinomycetes; order Kitasatosporales; family Streptomycetaceae; genus Streptomyces; species Streptomyces sp. NPDC058664. The sequence continues at coordinate 11,313 of NZ_JBHXRW010000019.1, forward strand.
CTTGGCCGCGGCCTCGTGGGTCAGCGCGGAGCGGACGATCGCGAGGAGCGGGGCGCGGCTGACCGGGTTCTCCCAGACGCCGATGAAGAACCGCGCGAGCCGCTCCCCGATGCCCTCGCGCGGGCCGCCGACGATCGCGGGGACGACGGTCGCCGGTTCGAAGGAGACCTCGATCGCGGCGGCGAAGACCTCGTCCTTCGTACCGAAGTAGTGGTGCACGAGCGCCGGGTCGACCCCGGCCGCCTTGGCGATGCCGCGTACCGAGGCCTTGTCGTAGCCGCGCTCGGCGAACTGGGCGCGGGCCGCCTCCAGGATGCGCTCGCGCGCGCCGGGTCCGCCCTCCTCCCCGGTGCGGGAGGGGCGGCCGCGCCGACGTGGGGCCGGTCCGGTCGGTCCGGACTCGGTCGGTCCGGTCGGTCCGGTCGGTCCGGTCGGTCCGGTCACGGTCGGCGGACCCGGGAGGAGCGGGTGGCGGCCGACGCGAGGTGGAGCCGGGTGAACGCCAGGGCCTCCGCGAGATCGGCCTCGCGTTCGGCGGCTGACATCGCGCGGCGGGTGTTTACCTCGATGACGACGTGCCCGTCGAAGCCGGTGAGCGCGAGGCGCTCCAGGAGCTCGGCGCAGGGCTGGGTGCCGCGCCCGGGGACCAGGTGCTCGTCCTTGGCGGAGCCCTTGCCGTCGGCGAGGTGGACGTGGCCGAGCCGGTCGCCCATGCGGTCGATCATCGCGAGGGCGTCGGTGCGGGCGGTCGCGGTGTGCGACAGGTCGACCGTGAAGTGCCGGTAGTCGTCCTTGGTGACGTCCCACTCGGGGGCGTACGCGAGCATCTCGCGGTCCTTGTACCGCCACGGGTACATGTTCTCGACGGCGAACCGCACGTCGGTCTCGTCCGCCATCCGCCAGATGCCGGTGACGAAGTCCTTGGCGTACTGGCGCTGCCAGCGGAACGGGGGGTGGACGACCACGGTGGACGCGCCGAGCTTCTCGGCCGCCGCCCGTGCGCGCCGGAGCTTGACCCACGGGTCGGTGGACCAGACGCGCTGGGTGATGAGGAGGCAGGGGGCGTGCACGGCCAGGATCGGCACCTGGTGGTAGTCGGAGAGCCGGCGCAGTGCCTCGACGTCCTGGCTGACCGGATCGGTCCACACCATGACCTCGACACCGTCGTAGCCGAGGCGCGCGGCGACCTCGAAGGCCGTCGCCGTCGACTCCGGATAGACCGAGGCCGTCGACAGGGCGACCTTCGCATCCGGGACGCGCACCACTGGTTCTGCCACGGGGACAGGGTACGGGGCGGGCCGGGGAGTGGAGGGTGGTTCAGGTCACGCCGGGCTTCCGTCCCCCTGGCCGCCCTGTGCCGCCCTGCGGCCGCGTACGGTCCGCGCACCCCGGTCCGGGGCCGCCGGCCGGTCCCGTCCCGGGCCGTCCACCGGTCAGTGCTCCGGCAGGTGGTCCAGGCGGCGGAGGATGACGCCCTCGCGCAGGGCCCAGGGGCAGATCTCCAGTTCCTCCACGCCGAGCAGGTCCATCGCGCCCTCCGCGACGAGCGCGCCCGCGAGGAGCTGTCCGGCGCGGCCCTCCGAGACGCCCGGCAGGGCCGCGCGCTCGGGGATGGTCATCCCCGCGAGGCGCGGGACCCACTCCTCGAGGGACTTGCGGGTCAGGATCCGCTGGACGTAGAGCCCCTCGCCCGAGCCGGGGGCGCCGGCGATCCTGGCCAGCTGCTTGAAGGTCTTGGAGGTGGCCACGACGTGGTCGGGGCGGCCGGCGCGGCTGAAGACTCCGACCGTACGGGCGATCTGCGCGCGCACGTGGCGGCGGAGGGCCTTCACGTCGTCGAGGTCGGCCGGGTCCCCCGGCAGCCAGCCGGCGGTCAGCCGGCCAGCGCCGAGCGGCAGGGAGACGGCCGTGTCGGGGTCCTCGTCGATGCCGTACGCGACTTCGAGGGAGCCGCCCCCGATGTCGAGGAGGAGCAGTTTGCCGGCGGACCAGCCGAACCAGCGGCGGGCGGCGAGGAAGGTGAGCCGGGCCTCCTCCTCGCCGGTGAGGACCTGGAGGTCGACCCCGGTCTCGTCCTTCACGCACGCGAGGACGGCGTCGGCGTTGCTGGCCTCGCGGATCGCGGAGGTCGCGAACGGCAGCACCTCCTCGCAGCCCTTGTCCTCGGCGGCCAGGAGGGCGTCCCGGACGGTCGCGGTGAGCCGCTCGACGCCGTGGGGCGCGATGGCGCCCCGTTCGTCGAGGAGTTCGGCGAGCCGGAGCTCCACCTTGTGGGAATGGGCGGGCAGCGGCCGGGCGCCGGGGTGGGCGTCCACCACCAGGAAGTGCGCCGTGTTCGAACCGACGTCGAGGACTCCGAGTCTCATGGGCGGAACGGTACTGCGCGCACCCGCATACGCTTGGTGTTGTGCCAAAGACGAAGAAGGCGAAGCCGGGCAAGGACAGCGGCGGCGACACGGGTGTGCCGGCCGTGACGGCTGTGACGGACGTGAAGGCCGGCGGGGCGACCGGGGCCGCCGAGGCGGGCAAGGCCGTGAAGAGCGGCAAGAAGCGGGGAAAGAACGTGGAGCCGGACGAGAAGGGCCTCGACTTCGCGCGCGCATGGGTCGAGTTTCCCGACCCGGCCGACGAGGAGCAGGTCTTCCGCTGCGACCTGACCTGGCTGACCTCGCGCTGGTCGTGCATCTTCGGCAGCGGCTGCCAGGGCATCCAGGCGGGCCGGGCCGACGACGGCTGCTGCACGCTGGGCGCGCACTTCTCCGACGAGGACGACGAGAAGCGGGTCGCGACGCACGTGGCACGCCTCACTCCGGAGCTCTGGCAGTTCCACGACGTCGGTACGGAGACGGGCTGGGTACAGCTCGACGAGGACGGCGACCGGCAGACCCGCCGCTGGGAGGGGTCCTGCATCTTCCAGAACCGTCCCGGGTTCCCGGGCGGCGCGGGCTGCTCGCTGCACATCCTGGCCCTCAGGGAGGGCAAGGAGCCGCTGGAGACCAAGCCGGACGTCTGCTGGCAGCTGCCGGTGCGGCGCACGTACGACTGGATCGACCGGCCCGACGACACGCGGGTCCTCCAGGTGTCGATCGGTGAGTACGACCGCCGGGGCTGGGGTCCTGGCGGCCACGACCTGCACTGGTGGTGCACCTCGGCCACGTCGGCGCACGGCGCCGGGGAGCCGGTCTACGTCACGTACCGGCCCGAGCTCACCGAGATGATGGGCAAGGAGGCGTACGAGGTCCTGGCCGGGCTGTGTGAGGCGCGGCTCTCCTCGCAGCTGCCGCTGGTGGCCCCGCACCCGGCCGACCCGAAGGCCTAACCGCCGGGCCCCGCATCCGGCCGGCCCGAAGGCCTAACCGCCGGGCCCGGCCCCGTACGCCGGTCGGTCCGGAGGCCCGGGAGCCCGTTCAGGACGTGGGCGACGAGGGTGACTCCTCCGTCGTCGGCGGCGGGGTCGTCGGCTCCGTCGTGCCCGGGTCCGTCGTGGTCGGGGGCGGTTCCTCCGTCGTCGGCGGCGGAGTCGTCGGCTCCGTGGTCGGCTCCGTGGTCGGCGGAGTGGTCGACGGAGGTGTCGTCGGTGGTTCCTCCGTCGTCGGCGGCGGAGTCGTCGGCTCCGTGGTCGGCGGGCTCGTCGGCGGGGTCGTCGGCTCGGTGGTCGTCGGCGGCGGGGTGACCGGGTCGGCCGGGTCCACCGGGGCGGCCGGCGGAGGGGCGCCGACCCCGCGCCCGTCGATCCTGACCACCGCGCCCGAGGGGTTCACCCCGATCCTGGCGCTCCACGCGCCCCGGGGTGCCCGGCCGTGGTCGACGCGGACGGCGATCGTGATCGTCTCGCCGGGACGGAGCGTGCCGGAGGCGCGGCTCACGTACAGCCAGGGCGCGTCCGTCCACAGCGACCACTCGACGGGGGAGCCCCCGGAGGCGGTGAGGGTGAGCAGGGTCAGGTCGCCGTGGCCGCGCGCCGCGACCGTGAGCCAGCCCGACGCGGCCCCGCCGGGGCGGGTCGGGTCCATGGGGCCGGTGGGGCCGCCGGGGCTGATCACCTCGACGGAGACGTCGGGGGCGCGGCTGCCCCGGGTGAAGCGGGGCTCGGGGGTCGTACGGGCGTTGCCCGCGTTCTCGTACCGGTCGTAGGGGCGGCCGTCGGGGCCGACCGGTTCGTCCGCCTCGCGCGCACTGACCCGGGACCCGTCGTGGGCGCTCACGTCGGCGGCCGGAACGCCCCGGTAGGAGGTCCACAGGGCGAGGACGGGTGCGGCGACCACGGCCGCGACCACGGTGGTCGTCACCGCCCGGGCCCGCATCCGGTCGCGGCGGGCCGCATGGTCCTTCGGGTCCATGGGGAAGCCGGTCGGCATGAAGCGGGGGGCTCCGGCACGCGCGCGGGGGACGTGCAGCATCGCCATGTACGCGGCGGCCCGGGGCGCCTCGACGAGCGGCAGCCCGGCCGGGGGCAGGGCTCCGGCGCCCGGCCAGGGGCCGGCGGCGCCGACGCGTTCGGCGGCCCGCCGGCAGCGGGGGCAGTCGTCTACGTGCCGGACGAGTTCGGCCCGCAGGGCGGCCGACAGGAGTACCCGCTGGTCGCCGGTGAGCCGGGCGACGGTGGGGCAGCTCCCGGTCTCGACGACGGCGAGGGCGGCCCGGGTGCGCTCGACCTCGCAGCCGGCGGTGGCGAGGAGTTCGCGGGCGGCGAGCGGGTCGAGGGAGAGCACCGCGGCGACCTGACGGTGGCTGAGCCCGTGCCGTACGGCCAGCTCCAGGGCCTCGCGCTGCTCGGGCGTGGTGCCGGCGGCCTCGGGCCAGGCGAGCAGCGCGAGCTCGGCGCGGCGCCGCTCGGCGGTCTCCTCGGGGATCCGGGGCGGCTCGGGCGCGGTGACGGCGGGCCGGCCGGTGTGGGCGCCCTGGCGCTTGCGGCGCTGCTCGCCGAGGCTGCGCAGACAGGCCCAGCGGGCGAGGGCGTACAGCCAGGCCGTACGGCCGTCCTCGTCGGAGGGGCAGCGGCCGTGGTGGCGCTCGGCGACGGCGAGGACGTCGCCGAGAACGGCGGTGGCCGTGTCGTGGTCGCAGAGCACGGAGAGGCAGTACGTGAAGAGGCCGTCGAGGGCGGCCTCGTAGCGGGCGGGGGGCCGGCGGCCGAGCGTGCGCGGTCCCTCGTCCGTGGCGCGGTGCGCCCCGTGTGCGCCGGTGGGGCGTCCGTGAGATTCCAGCCTGCTGCTCGTCACCCGGTGACCGTAGGCAGCACGGGGGGCACTTTTCGTACCGGTCGCGTTCTTCTCATTCTTACGGGTGAAGGTATCGCTCGAAAGGGGACAGGAACCGGTCGTTCCGGGGCCGGGAACCGGTCCGGGGCCCGTTGTCAGTGGGGGCCGCTACGGTGGCGACATGGCTGCCCGTACGAAATCGACCAAGGACAGGCCGTCCTACCGCTGCACCGAGTGCGGCTGGCAGACGGCCAAGTGGCTCGGCCGCTGCCCCGAGTGCCAGGCCTGGGGGACGGTCGAGGAGTACGGCGCGCCCGCCGTCCGCACGACCGCGGCGGGCCGGGTCTCCACCGCCGCCGTCCCCATCGGGCAGGTCGACGGCCGGCAGGCCACCGCCCGCTCCACCGGCGTCGACGAGCTGGACCGGGTGCTCGGCGGAGGTCTCGTGCCCGGCGCCGTCGTGCTGCTCGCGGGCGAGCCGGGCGTCGGCAAGTCCACGCTCCTGCTCGACGTGGCGGCCAAGGCGGCGAGCGACGAGCACCGCACGCTCTACGTGACGGGCGAGGAGTCCGCGAGCCAGGTCCGGCTGCGCGCCGACCGGATCAACGCGCTCAGCGACCACCTGTACCTGGCGGCCGAGACCGATCTGTCGGCGGTCCTCGGGCACCTCGACGCCGTGAAGCCGTCGCTCCTGATCATGGACTCGGTGCAGACCGTCGCCTCCCCCGAGATCGACGGCGCGCCCGGCGGCATGGCCCAGGTCCGCGAGGTCGCGGGGGCCCTCATCCGGGCCTCCAAGGAGCGGGGCATGTCCACGCTCCTCGTCGGCCACGTCACCAAGGACGGGGCCATCGCCGGTCCCCGGCTCCTGGAGCACCTGGTCGACGTCGTCCTGAGCTTCGAGGGCGACCGGCACGCGCGCCTGCGGCTGGTCCGGGGCGTCAAGAACCGGTACGGGGCGACCGACGAGGTCGGCTGCTTCGAGCTGCACGACGAGGGCATCACGGGTCTGGCCGACCCCTCCGGGCTCTTCCTGACCCGGCGTGACGTGGCCGTGCCGGGCACCTGTCTGACGGTCACCCTGGAGGGCCGCCGGCCGCTGGTCGCCGAGGTCCAGTCGCTGACCGTGGACTCCCAGATCCCCTCCCCGCGCCGGACCGTCTCCGGTCTGGAGACCTCCCGCGTCTCGATGATGCTGGCGGTCCTGGAGCAGCGCGGCCGGATCAGCGCGCTGGGCAAGCGGGACATCTACAGCGCGACCGTGGGCGGCGTGAAGCTCACCGAGCCCGCCGCCGACCTGGCGATCGCGCTCGCCCTCGCCTCCGCGGCGAGCGACACCCCGCTGCCGAAGAACCTGGTGGCGATCGGCGAGGTCGGGCTCGCGGGCGAGGTCCGGCGGGTCACGGGCGTCCAGCGCCGGCTGGCCGAGGCGCACCGGCTGGGCTTCACGCACGCGCTGGTCCCGACGGACCCGGGCAAGGTGCCGGCGGGCATGAAGGTGACGGAGGTCGCGGACATGGGCGACGCCCTGCGGGTGCTGCCGCGCGGCCGGCGCGCGAAGGCCCCGGAGACGGCGGAGGGGTAGGCACCCCTTCACGGCTTCACGGCTTCACGGCCGAGGGGCGGGGGTGCCCCGTACGGCGGAGACATAAGAGGGCAGTCCATACGGCGGAGGCGTGGGGGGAGGAACAGTCCGTACGGCCGCGGCGTAAGGGGGACAGTCCGTGCGGCCGAGAGGCAGGGGTACCCCGTACACGGGGGTGACAGGTTCGCTCCGTACGCTTCACGGAGGCGCGGAGGGTTAGGTCCGTGCCGGGGCGGGGACCCCTTTCGGACCACCCGGGATCGGTCGGGGGCGGAGGGCGGCGGGGTGGTGTCGCTAGACTTTGCCCTGGTCTCGCCCATCCGTACGAGCCGGAGGAGTGCAGTGGCAGCCAAGGACGGGGCAGCAGCTCCTGGAAAGTCCGGCGCGGGCTCCGGCAACGAAGCACTGATGCGTGCCGCGCTGAGCGCGGTCGCGCCCGGCACCGCGCTGCGCGACGGCCTGGAGCGGATCCTCCGCGGCAACACCGGTGGGCTCATCGTGCTCGGCCTGGACAAGACGGTCGACTCGATGTGCACCGGCGGGTTCGTGCTGGACGTCGAGTTCGCCGCCACGCGCCTGCGTGAGCTGTGCAAGCTCGACGGCGCGCTCGTCCTCGACAAGGACATCACCAAGATCCACCGCGCCGGTGTGCAGCTGGTCCCCGACGCCTCCATCCCCACCGAGGAGACCGGCACCCGGCACCGCACGGCGGACCGGGTCTCCAAGCAGTGCAACTACCCGGTCGTCTCCGTCTCCCAGTCGATGCGACTGATCGCGCTGTACGTGAACGGGGAGCGCCGGGTCCTGGAGGAGTCGGCCGCGATCCTGTCCCGCGCCAACCAGGCCCTCGCCACCCTGGAGCGGTACAAGCTGCGTCTCGACGAGGTGGCCGGCACGCTCTCCGCGCTGGAGATCGAGGACCTGGTCACGGTCCGGGACGTCACCGCCGTCGCCCAGCGTCTCGAGATGGTCCGCCGGATCGCCACCGAGATCGCCGAGTACGTGGTCGAGCTCGGCACCGACGGACGGCTCCTCTCGCTCCAGCTCGACGAGCTGATCGCGGGCGTGGAACCGGAGCGCGAGCTGGTGATCCGGGACTACGTGCCGGAGCCCACCGCCAAGCGCGCGCGTACGGTCGCGGAGGCGCTCACCGAGCTGGACGCGCTCACCCACACCGAGCTGCTCGAACTTCCGGTGGTGGCGCGGGCCCTGGGGTACAGCGGCTCGCCGGAGACCCTCGACTCGGCCGTCTCGCCGCGCGGCTACCGGCTCCTGGCGAAGGTCCCGAGGCTGCCGGGCGCGATCATCGAGCGGCTGGTGGAGCACTTCGGCGGGCTGCAGAAGCTGCTCGCGGCGAGCGTGGACGACCTCCAGACCGTCGACGGCGTCGGCGAGGCCCGCGCCCGCAGCGTGCGCGAGGGCCTGTCGCGGCTCGCGGAGTCCTCGATCCTGGAGCGGTACGTCTGATCCCGGGGCGGTACGGCCTGGGAGTGCCGGGCCGTGCGGCCTGGGAGTGCGGCCTGGACGTACGGGGCGTGCGGCTCGTCAGTCCTTGGCGAGCGTGAACGAGGCCGGGAGCACCCTGGCGCCCGGCATCGTCGCCTCCACGAGGTAGGTGCCGGGACCTGCCTGGCCCTTCGGAGCGGTGGCGCACTGCGGTGCGCTCCGCTCGCGGTCCCACTCCACGGTGTGGGTGACGGTGGCCTTCGCGGGGACGCTCAGCAGCACCGGGGTGCCGGGGCGGGGGCAGTCCGCGGAGGACCAGATCTCGTCGTCCTGGGCGTCGCTGATCGTCAGTACCGCGCTGCGGGGTCCGAAGTCGGCCTTGCAGGCGGTGTTCGAGGTGTTCTTCGCGACGAGGTGGAAGCGGGGCTTCTCCCCGGCCTCGTAGCTGACCCGCACGCTGCGGAGCGTCAACTGCAGCGCTCCGGCCGGGCAGTTGGGGAGGGGGGAGTCGGCCGGGACCTGCTGCCCCGCGCCGGTGCCCGCGCCTCCGTCGCCGCCCGCGCCGTCGGTGTCACCGTTCTTGCCGCCGCCACCGGTGCCGGTGGACGTACCGGTGTCCGTGCCGGCGTCGGCGCCCGAGCCCGGGTCCGTACCGCCGCCGTCCGAACCGCCGTTGCCGCCACTGTCGCCGTTGCCGCCGGTGGTGTCGTCCGAATCGTCCGACTCGTCGCGTCCGCCGGGCTGTTGACTGATCGCCGGTCCCGAGCCGGAGGGGCCGGGGGTGATCGAGGGAGGGGTGGGGGACGAGCCGTTGGCCGCGTCGTCCGACTTCTTCCCGCCCCCGTCACCGGAGGTGACGGCCCATACGGCGAGGAGCGCGAGAAGCGCCACCAGGCACGCCGCCACCGCCCTCCGTCGCCAGTAGATGGTGGAGGGAAGCGGCCCGACCGGATTGCGCAAAGATCCCACGACCCGAACCTTACGAGAGATCCGGCCCAACTCCCGCCCCACCCGCCGCCCGAGACCTCAAGTTTTGCCGATGATCACATCCATCGGTTCCGGGAACTTTTCCCGCGACGGCACCTGATTCCCTCGCCACCTCACCCGAAACCGGGGGGAAACGGACGGAACGGCGAGACCCCCACTTTCGTCGGGGGTCGTTCTGGCCGTTGGCCCGGGGCGGCGGACTTCGGATTCCGGTTAGCGTCGTCCACCATGAACACCCTCCTCGACCTGTCCGACCGGCTGTATCTCGACGTCGCCGACTTCGCCCACTCCACCCCCCACTGGTTCCAGTGGCTCGCCGAGGTCTGGACCGAGGCCGGACTGCTGCTGTTCGGCGCGCTGTTCCTGGCCGGCTGGTGGCGCTCCCGCGACGGTTCGAGCCGGCTGATGGCGCTCGCGCTGCTCGCCCCGCTCGCCACCGCCTTCGGATACGTGGTGAGCGAGGGACTGAAGTCGCTGATCGACGAGGAGCGCCCGTGCCGCGCGGTCGCCGGGGCACCCGCCTCGCTCGTGACCTGCCCGCCGTACGGCGACTGGTCCTTCCCCAGCAACCACTCGGCCATCGCGGGCGCCGCCGCCATCGCGCTCGCGCTGTCCTGGCGCGGGATCGTCTGGCTGACCGTGCCGATGGCGCTGCTCATGGCCTTCTCCCGGGTCTTCGTCGGCGTGCACTACCCGCACGACGTGACCTTCGGTCTGCTCCTCGGTGGTCTGGTCGCCTTCCTCGTCATGCGGGCGGCGGTCCGGCCGGTGGGGTCCCTGGTGGAGACGGCCCGGTCGAGCCGGAGCTCGGCCGTGGTGTGGTGCGCGGGGCGCGGGCCCCGTACGCACGCCGCCCCGCGCGCGGAGGAGCCCCGGCGGGTGGGCCAGGGCACGTACTGAGCGGTCGCCGGGCCCGGGGCGCCCGTGCGGTCCCCGGGCCCGTACGGAACGCGCCTCGGAGCCCCGCGCCCGCGTGCGTACGGCTGACGCCTCGGAGGCCCGCGCCCGCTTCGGTGGGTGCCGCCCCGGCGTGCGCGCCTCGGCGCGCGGCGCGATGCCACCCCGGCATCCGTGCCACGGCGTGTACGGATCACTCCGCGGACGTGCCAGGATCGGAGGTGCCATGAATTCCATCGACGCTCCCCTCACGCCCGAGGCCCCCCGTCCGCCCGTCGCCCCCGCCGTCCCGGCGCCGCCCGCCGAGCTGCACGGTCCCGTCCTCGCCTGGTTCGACCGGCACGCCCGCGACCTGCCCTGGCGCCGCCCCGAGGCCGGCGCCTGGGGCGTCATGGTCAGCGAGTTCATGCTCCAGCAGACCCCGGTCGTCCGCGTCCTGCCGGTGTACGAGCAGTGGCTCGCGCGCTGGCCGCGCCCGGCCGACCTGGCCGCCGACGCCCCCGGCGAGGCGGTCCGGGCCTGGGGCCGGCTCGGATACCCGCGGCGGGCGCTGCGGCTGCACGCGGCCGCCGCGGCCATAACGGAACGGCACGGCGGCGACGTACCGAGCGATCACGGGCAGCTGCTCGCGCTGCCCGGCATCGGCGAGTACACGGCGGCGGCGGTGGCCTCCTTCGCGTACGGGCAGCGGCACGCGGTCCTGGACACCAATGTGCGCCGGGTCTTCGCCCGCGCGGTGACCGGCGTCCAGTACCCGCCGAACGCGACCACGGCCGCCGAGCGGCGGCTCGCCCGCGCCCTGCTGCCCGAGGACGAGACGACCGCGTCCCGCTGGGCCGCCGCCTCGATGGAGCTGGGCGCGCTGGTGTGCACGGCGAAGAACGAGGACTGCGGGCGCTGCCCGATCTCCGGGCGGTGCGCCTGGCGGCTGGCCGGGAAGCCGGCCCACGAGGGTCCGGCGCGGCGCGGTCAGACGTACGCGGGGACCGACCGGCAGGTCAGGGGCCGGCTCCTCGCGGTGCTGCGGGAGTCGGCGGACCCGGTGCCGCAGGCGGCCCTGGACGCGGTCTGGGACGAGCCGGTGCAGCGTGCCAGGGCCTTGGACGGCCTGGTCGCGGACGGTCTCGTGGAGCCGCTGGACGACGGGTACTACCGGCTTCCGGTGTCCTGAGGCTCCCGGCCGGCCGCGCCCCTACCGGCCGTCGAAACCTCTTCCGCCCGCTGTTACACAACCGATGGGTAGCCGTGCGTCCACCGACGGCTGCCCCGCACAGCCCCGTGACAACCGCTCCGTAGCGTCGTCCACGACACGAGGAACGAAGCTGGTCACGGGGTTGCGGAGGCGGTTGGGATGAGGCATGGAGAGGTGCTCGACTTCGAGGAGTACGTACGCACGCGGCAGGAGGCGCTGCTGCGCAGTGCCCGTCGTCTCGTCGCCGACCCCGTCGACGCCCAGGACCTCCTCCAGACGGCCCTCGCCCGCACCTTCGGGCGCTGGGACGGCATAGCCGACAAGTCCCTGGCCGACGCCTATCTGCGCCGGGTCATGATCAACACCCGGACCGAGTGGTGGCGTTCCCGCAAGCTCGAAGAGGTGCCCACCGAGCAGCTGCCCGACGCCTGCGGCGACGACCCCACCGAGCAGCACGCCGACCGGGCCCTGCTCATGGACGTCCTGAAGGTGCTCGCGCCGAAGCAACGCAGCGTCGTCGTCCTGCGCCACTGGGAACAGATGAGCACCGAGGAGACGGCGGCGGCGCTCGGCATGTCGACGGGTACGGTGAAGTCGACGCTCCACCGCGCGCTCGCCCGGCTCCGCCAGGAACTGGAGAGCCGTGACCTCGACGCCCGCGCCCTGGGGCGGACCGGAGAGCGGACGACCGTACGGGGCGACGAACGGGAGCGGGAGCGGTGCGCGGCCTAGACGGCGGAGCCGACGGCAGCAGACACGACGACGGCATCAGCGGTGATGGCCGCGGCAGCGGTGACGGCCGCCGGCACGACAGCGACCGCAGGCACCACGGCGGCAGCGGTCACGACGACGGCAGACACCCCGACGGCAGCGGTGACGGACCCGGCGACGACCGGTACGGGACCGGGCGCCGTCGGCGCCGTACCGTCAAGGCGGCGAGCATCACGGCGGCGGCCGGGCTCGTCGCCGTCGGGCTGTCCATGGCCGCCTGCTCCACCGGCGGCACCGGATCGCGTGACGAGGGCGCGGCGGGCACCCACGACGTGGCCTCGGCGGCGCCCACCTCCGCCCCCTCCGCCGACGGTGGACCACGGGCCGCCGAGCGGGTGGACCCGATCGCGCTGCTCAAGGCCGATCCGAAGATCGGCGAGCGGTTCAAGACCGATCTGAAGCCGTGCGTCGCGGACGCCTACCCGGTGGACGCCTCCTACGGCAATCTCACGGACGCCCCCGCCCCCGATGTCGTCGTCAACGTGATGACCTGCGGCGATGCAGTCGGCATCGGCACGTACGTCTACCGGAAGCAGAGCGACCGGTACGAGAACGTCTTCATGGCGGAGGACGCGGGGGTCTACGCCACGATCGACCGGGGCGAGCTCGTCGTCACCCAGCAGGTGTACGCGAAGGGCGACCCGGTCGCGTACCCCTCGGGCGAGGACGTGATCACCTACCGCTGGGCGGGAAACAGGTTCGTCCAGCACGACTGGGTGCACAACGACTACAGCCGGGCCGTCGGCGACGGCGGCATCGAGGAGCCCGCGCCGAGCGAGCCCCCGGCGAACTGAGCCGTGACCGTCCACCGAGCCGTACACCGCCGCGACCGCTCCAGCGCACGACCCGAAGGGCACCGCACGATGGCCGAGACCCATGTCCTGTTCGTCGAGGACGACGACGTCATCCGCGAGGCCACCCAGCTCGCCCTGGAGCGGGACGGCTTCCGCGTCACGGCCGTGCCCGACGGGCTCTCCGGTCTGGACGCCTTCCGCGCGCAGCGGCCGGACATCGCCCTGCTCGACGTGATGCTGCCGGGCATGGACGGGGTCAGCCTCTGCCGCCGCATCCGTGACGAGTCGACGGTGCCGGTGATCATGCTGTCGGCGCGCGCCGACTCGATCGACGTCGTCCTCGGTCTGGAGGCGGGGGCCGACGACTACGTCACCAAGCCCTTCGACGGCTCCGTGCTGATGGCCCGTATCCGTGCCGTGCTGCGCCGCTTCGGCCACGCGGGCGGGCCCGGCGCCGGTGACCACGGCGGGGAGGGGCCGGGCGGCGGGCTCCTCGTCTTCGGCGACCTGGAGGTCGACACCGACGGCATGGAGGTCCGCAGGGGCGGGGCGCCGGTCGCGCTGACCCCGACCGAGATGCGGCTGCTCCTGGAGTTCTCCTCGGCGCCGGGCACGGTGCTGTCCCGGGACAAGCTCCTGGAGCGGGTCTGGGACTACGGCTGGGGCGGCGACACCCGGGTCGTGGACGTCCATGTGCAGCGGCTGCGCGCCAAGATCGGCCAGGACAGGATCGAGACGGTCCGCGGCTTCGGCTACAAGCTCAAGAGCTAGGGACGGGGCGTGAAGCTGTTTCCCCTCCGTACCGGGGTCCGCTGGAAGATCGCCGTCGCCATCGCGGCGGTCGGCGCGCTGATCGCGGTCACCCTGAGCGTGGTCGTGCACAACGCCGCCCGCATCTCGATGCTCGACAACGCGCGCGAGGTGCAGATGGAGCGACTGCTCTTCGCGCAGCGGCTGTACGAGACGTCGAAGCCGAAGGAACCGCGCTTCGGCACGAAGATCAACGACCCCGCGCTGCCCGCCCAGCTCGACGAGCTGATGCGGGACAGGCGGCGCGGCACGTACGTGCAGGAGCACCGGGGCGGCGGGCCGCCCGACGTGTGGGCGGCCGTGCCGCTCGCCAACGGCGACGTGCTCTCGCTGCACATCCCCTTCGCCGACCGCAGCGCGACGATCATGAACGATCTGGACCGGGCGCTCGTCATCGGCTCGGTCTCGGTGGTCTTCGGCGGCTGCGCGCTCGGCGTGCTCATCGGCGGCCAGCTCTCGCGACGGCTGCGGAAGGCCGCCGTCGCGGCCGGCCGGGTCGCCCAGGGCAACACCGACGTCCGGGTGCGGGAGGCCGTCGGCGGGGTCGTACGGGACGAGACCGACGACCTGGCGTGGGCGGTCGACGCCCTCACCGACGCCCTCAACGAACGGATCGAGGCCGAGCGGCGGGTCACCGCGGACATCGCGCACGAGCTGCGCACCCCGGTGACCGGGCTGCTCACGGCGGCCGAGCTGCTGCCGCCGGGGCGCCCCACCGAGCTCGTACGGGACCGGGCGCAGGCCATGCGGACCCTTGTCGAGGACGTCCTGGAGGTGGCCAGGCTCGACAGCGCGTCCGAGCGGGCCGAGCTCCAGGAGATCTCGCTCGGCGAGTTCGTGGAGCGGCGGGTGCGGGCCCTCGATCCGGAGGTGGTCGTCCGGGTCGTCCACGAGTCCTGGGTGAACACCGACCCGCGGCGTCTGGAGCGCGTCCTGGGCAACCTCCTCGCGAACGCCGCCAAGCACGGCAGGCCGCCGGTGGAGGTCACCGTCGAGGGCCGGGTCGTCCGCGTCCGCGACCACGGTCCTGGCTTCCCCGAGGCGCTCCTCAAGGAGGGCCCGAGCCGGTTCCGTACGGGGTCGAGCGACCGCGCGGGCCAGGGCCACGGCCTGGGCCTCACCATCGCGGCGGGCCAGGCCCGGGTCCTCGGCGCCCGGCTGACCTTCCGGAACGTGGCCTCCGAGAGCGCGCCGAACGGAGTGGGAGGTGCCATCGCGGTGCTGTGGCTGCCGGACCACGCGCCGACGAACACGGGCAGCTTCCCGGTGCTGCGGCAGCCCGACTGATGCTGCGGCAGCCCGACTGAGCTTCCTCCGGCGTACGTGAAGGCGGGGCCGGCCCCCTCCGGGACCGGCCCCGCCTTTTCCGTACCGCTTCGGCGCCGGGTCAGACCGGCTCGGCGACCTTCGCGTGGCCGTCGCCCTCCGCCGCCTCCGGGGCCGGCGCGGGGCCGGCGCCGCGGAGCGCCACCTCCTTGACGAGGAAGGCGAGGACGAAGCCGAGGACGGAGACCGCCGCGGCGACCAGGAAGGCGCTGTGCGTACCCGAGGAGACCGCGTGCTGGTAGGCCTCGCGGAGCGCCTCCGGCAGCTTGGCCAGGCTCGCCGCGTCGAGCTGGGCGGTCCGCTCGGTGAGCCCGGACCCGCCGCGTACCGCCATCTCGTCCTGGACGCGGCTCGTGAAGAGCGCGCCCATGATCGCGACGCCGAAGGAGGAGCCGAGCGTCCGGAAGAGGGTGGTGGAGGACGAGGCGACGCCCATGTCCTTCATCTCGACGCTGTTCTGGGCGACGAGCATGGTGATCTGCATGAGGAAGCCCATGCCGGCGCCGAGGAGGGCCATGTAGATCCCGGAGGTCAGCCGGGAGGTTCCGGTGTCCATCTGGGCCAGCAGGAAGAGACCGACCGTCATGAGGGCGCCGCCCACGATCGGGAAGATCTTGTACTTGCCGGTGCTGGTGGTGAAGCGGCCGACGAGCAGCGAGACGACCATCATCGCCATGAGCATCGGCAGGAGCAGCAGACCGGAGTTGGTGGCCGAGGCGCCCTGGACGGACTGCTGGAAGATCGGCAGGTAGAGGACCGCGCCGAACATCACGAAGCCGGTGATGAAGCCGATCAGGGACATCACGGTGAAGTTGCGGCTGCGGAAGATGTGCAGCGGCATGATCGGGTCGGCCGCCCGCGTCTCGACGTACAGGAAGGCGGCGAGCGCGGCGGCTCCGCCGACGGCGAGGCCGACGATGGTGGCCGAGCCCCAGGCGTACTCCGTGCCGCCCCAGGTGGTGACCAGGACGATCGCGGTGATGCCGACGGTCAGCAGCGCGGCGCCGAGGAAGTCGATGGGGGTGCCCGTCGCGCGCCGCTTCTTCGGCAGGTGCAGGACGACGCCGACCATGGCGAGGGCGACGGCGCCGAGCGGCAGGTTGATGTAGAAGGACCAGCGCCAGCCCCAGTGGTCGGTGATGGTGCCGCCGACGAGGGGGCCGCCGATCATGGCGAGGGCCATCACGCCGGCCATCATGCCCTGGTACTTGCCGCGCTCGCGGGGCGGGATGAGGTCGCCGATGATCGCCATGACGCCGACCATGAGACCACCGGCGCCGAGGCCCTGGATCGTGCGGAAGCCGATGAGCTGGCCCATGTCCTGGGCCATGCCGCTGAGCGCCGAGCCGATCAGGAAGATCACGATCGAGGTGAGGAAGACGCCCTTGCGGCCGAACATGTCGCCGACCTTGCCCCAGAGGGGGGTGGAGGCGGCGGTGGCCAGGGTGTAGGCGGTGACGACCCAGGAGAGGTGCTCGAGGCCGCCGAGTTCGCCGACGATCGTCGGCATCGCGGTGCCGATGATCATGTTGTCCAGCATCGCGAGGAGCATGGCGATCATCAGGGCGAGAAGGACGACGCGGACACTGCGCGGCTTCTGCTCCGCCTTGTCCCGCACCGGCTCCTCCCGCGCTGGTTCAGCTGCTGTCTGCGTCGTCATGTCCGTTCCTTACTTGCCGCCCGGCTAGTTACTACACTGGGGACGGTAGGCCCGTAACTTGCCGGTCGTCAAGTAAGTTTTCTGGAAAGTGGAGAGCAGCCATGGCCCGAGGCAACACCCGCCAGCGCATCCAGGACGTGGCCCTGCACCTCTTCGCCGAGCAGGGGTACGAGAAGACCTCGCTGCGCGAGATCGCCGAGCACCTCGACGTCACCAAGGCCGCGCTGTACTACCACTTCAAGACCAAGGAAGA
Organism: Streptomyces sp. NPDC058664; assembly: GCF_042716635.1. Taxonomy (NCBI): domain Bacteria; kingdom Bacillati; phylum Actinomycetota; class Actinomycetes; order Kitasatosporales; family Streptomycetaceae; genus Streptomyces; species Streptomyces sp. NPDC058664. Next base: position 28,235 of record NZ_JBHXRW010000019.1, read on the forward strand.
CATCATCATCGGCATCTTCCAGGACCTCACCCGGCCCATGGACGAGCTGATCGCCTGGGCGCGTGAGCAGCCGCGCACGCTGGAGGTCAGGGAGCAGATCCTCCGCCGCTACCAGGAATCCCTGATGAGCGCGTACCCGCTGTTCCGCTTCATGCAGGAGAACCAGGCGGCCGTCCGCGACCTCAGCATCGGCCTGACCTTCAAGGAGCGGATGCTCGAACTGAGCGGCCTGATCCAGGAACCGGACTTCGCCGTGCTCGACCGGGTGCGCTGCGTCAGCGCGATCTTCACGCTGCACGCGGGGATGTTCTTCATGGACAACGTCGAGGGCGACTCCGAGGAGAAGCGCGAGGCCGTCCTCGAGGTCGCCCTCGATCTGCTGAACCAGGCCCACGGGGCCGGATAGCGGGAGCTCGGAGGCTCGCGCCCGGGTGGCGGAGCTTCCTCGGAGGCTCACGCCCGAGTGGCGGAGCTTCCGAGGAGGCTCACGCCCTGGTGGCGGAAGCTCAGATGGTCACGCCGTGGGACCGCAGGAAGGCGGCCGGGTTCACGGCGGTGCCGTAGTTCGGGGTCGTACGGATCTCGAAGTGCAGGTGCGGGCCGGAGGAGTTGCCGGTGTTGCCCGAGAGGGCGATCTGCTGGCCGGCGGCGACCTTCTGGCCGACGTACGCCTTGATCTTCGACAGGTGGGCGTACTGCGAGTACGTGCCGTTGGCGTGCTTGACGACGATCGCGTTGCCGTACGCGGGGCCGTCGCCGCCACCGTTCGGGCCGGCCTTGACGACGGTGCCCGAGCCCGCGGCCTTGACCGGGGTGCCGACCGGGACGGCGAAGTCCTGGCCGGAGTGCTTGTGGGACCACATGGCGCCGCCCTGGTTGTAGCTGGCGGTCAGGGTGTACGAGGTGACCGGCTTGACCCAGGACGGGGCCTTCTTGGCGGCGACGACCTTCGTGGCGGCCTGCTTGACGGCGACCTGCTTCGCGGCGATCTGCTTGGCGGCCGTGGCCTTCGCCGCGGCGGCCTTGACCTGGGCGGCGACGTGGGCCTGGGTCTCGGCCTGGGCGGCGACGGCGGCGGACGCGGTCACCGCGACCGGGGCGACGGCCTTGCCCTCGGCGGCGAAGGCGGACCCTGCTCCGGTCACCATCGTCGCTCCCAGGCCGGCGGCGGCAAGAGCGACGACGGTGACACGGGCGGCGGGGTTCATGCGCTTCGACATACGGGGGAAACCTCCGGGAAGTACGGGACCCGACGCGAACGGTGCTGCGCCGGGCTTGCTCATCCTTGGTAACCCGGACCCCCATCCAGCCCAAAACACCCCATCTACGACATCACGTCGTAGCGATCTCCACGGAAGTTCACCTCTTGACGACCTCGGAGGCCCGCTTCGAAAACGGACATACCAACACAAGAGAATCGGTTTATCCGCATGTCGCCAGTGCCCGGAACCGCCGGAAAAGCCGCCCGTCGCCCGGTTCGGGACCCCTCGGGACCAAAGTCCCGACGGTTCACTCGTGAACGTCCCGAATCAACACCAAAGGTCGCAACTATTCCGGTTAGTACCCTTCGAAACCCCTGTGCGCCTTGTCACCAGGCGCGGGCCCCGGATGGGATCTGGGTCACGCGACCGGGCCGTCCGGAACCCTCTCCCGCACTACGCTGACCGCATCGGGGACCCAGGGGGGACACATATGGAACCGGCACTCATCGGCACGCGCCTCGCCTCGGCGGCGATCGGCCCGATCCTGAGGAAACTGCTGGCCGGCGACGGGCCGGGGGCGGGCCTCACGGGCAAGGCGGCCAAGATCCGGCTCTCCGGCCTCGTCTCCTTCCGCGGCGAGAAGCGCACGCTGACGGAGAAGGACGTCCGCGGGCTCGCCGCGACGCTGGTCGAACACTCCCTCGGCGGGCCGGGCGAGGCGCCGTTCCCCGCCGACGAGACCGAGGCCGTCATCCATGCGCTGGGGACGACCCTGCTCGCCCTCGGCGACCTCGACATGGACGACGTCCAGGCCGTCCGCCTCGGCCACACCGCCCTCGCCCGGCGCCTGCGCGCGGCGGCGCCGGCCCCCGACGGCCTGTCGACGGACTCGGCCCTCTACCTGGATTCGCTGACCGAGTGGGCCTGCCTCCACATCCTGGAGTTCTTCACCCAGCGCTCCACGTTCGTCGCCCGCAGCCTGGTGGAACAGACCCGCGGCCAGACGGAACTCATCGCGAAGACCGACGAGCTCATCCGCCGGACACCGCGGACGGACGGCCGGGACGCGGAGTTCGAACGGCGCTATCTGGCCCACCTGGCGAAAAAGCACGGGCGTCTGACGATCTACGGCATCGACCTGCACGACTCGCCGGACCGGTGGCCGCTGGACATGGCGTACCTGTCGCTCGAGGCGACGGGGCGGGAGCCGGGGATCTTGACCGCGACGAACGAGACGGGGCGCCTCGCCGCGTCGCAGCGCGAGCAGTCCCCCCTCCGCGCCGATCTCGCCCTCACCCGCCACGACAAGGTCCTGCTGCGTGGCCTCGCAGGATCCGGCAAGACGACGCTCGTCCAGTGGCTGACGGTCTCGGCTGCCGTGGAGGGCCGCACCGGGGACATGGCCTACCTGAACGGCCGTATCCCCTTCGTCCTCCCCCTGCGCACCCTCACCCGCCACGGCGAGCGGCTCCCCGCCCCCGACCACTTCCTCTCGGCCGCCGGCTGCCCGCTCGCCCCGCCCGAGGGCTGGGCCGACCGGGTCCTGGCCGCCGGGCGGGGCCTGGTCCTCGTCGACGGCATCGACGAGATCCCCGAGGCCGAACGCGGCCGGACCCGCGACTGGCTCCGGGGCCTCCTCGACGCGTACGAGGGCAACCGCTGGCTGGTGACCTCCCGCCCCACGGCCGTACGGGACGACTGGCTGACCACCGACGGCTTCACCGAGCTGACGCTCGCGCCCATGTCCCGCGCCGAGGTCGCCACGTTCGTGCGCCGCTGGCACCGGGCCGCAGGCCCGGAGGCGGAGCCGTACGAGCAGCCCCTCCTCGACGCCCTCCGCACTGCCGAACACGTCGCCCGGCTCGCCACCAACCCCCTCATGTGCGGCCTCATCTGCGCCCTGCACCGCGACCGGCGCGGCTACCTGCCCCGGGGCCGCAAAGCCCTCTACGAGGCCGCCCTCTCCATGCTCCTCACCCGCCGCGACCGCGAACGGGACATGGCCGCCCCGTACGGGATCGCCCTCGACGAGGCCCCGCAGATCCAGCTGATCCAGCGGCTCGCGTACTGGCTGACGCTGAACGGACGCCTCCAGATGGACCGCGCCCACGCGGAATCGGTGATCGCCGAGGCCGTCCCCGCCGTCGTGGAGGCATCGGGACACGAACCCGGCACGGTCTTCACCCACCTCCTCCACCGCAGCGGCCTGCTGCGCGAGCCGACGGCGGACACGATCGACTTCGTCCACCGCACCTTCCAGGACTACCTGGCGGCCAAGGCCCTGGTGGACCACTGGGACATCGGCGTCCTGGTCCGCCACGCGACGGACGACCGGTGGGAGGACGTCATCCGCATGGCGGTCGGCCACGCGCGGCCCCGCGAGTGCGCGGAGATCCTGCGGGAGTTGCTGGGTGCGGCGGACCGCGCCCAGGACCGGCAGACCCAGCTGCGGCTGGTGCTTCTCGCGGCGACAGCGCTTGAACACGCGACGGAAGTGCCCTTGGGGGTACGGGAGGCAGTCATGGCCCGTACGGCCGAGGTGATCCCCCCGCGCGATCCGGACGAGGCCCGCGAGCTGGCAGCGGTGGGCCGGCTGGTCCTCGACCTGCTCCCCGGCCCGGAGGGCCTGAGCGACGAGGCGGCCAAGATGGTGGTGATCACCGCCAGCCACATCACCGTCGACGCCGCGATCCCCTATCTGGCTCGCTTCACCGGCCACTCCAGCCTGCAGGTCCGATCCCAGCTCGTCTGGGGATGGTCCCGCTTCGAGACGGAGCGGTACGCCGAGGAGATCATCGCGCGGCTCGAACCCGATCAGCTGGAATACACCGTCGCGAACGACGATCAGGTCGCCGCACTCGTGCGGCTCGGTCTGCGGCCCGACTCCCTGGACCTCCGAGAGCCACTTACGGAGCACGGCATCGAGCTCCTACGCGTGCTGCTCCCCCACGTGCGGCGACTCCTGCTGCCCAGGCCGGATCACGGCTCGCTGATCCACGATCTGGGCGACCTCCGCTTGCCCCGGGTGACGGCGCTCCATCTGTGGGCCGGATCCGGCGCCCCCGCCTTCGAGGAGATCGCCCGCGTGTTCCCGCAGCTGCACGAGCTCCATGTCTATGGCGAGGACCTCCCCACGTACGACGTGGCGTCGCTCGGGCCGCTTCAAGAGCTGACCCTCGTACACACCTACAGCGTCGAAGGCGGCAGAAGAGCTCGCCACGTCCTGTGACACAAAGGGGCGGGCCCGGAACCGTCAGGTTCCGGGGCCGCCCCTTTGTGCACTACACGCTCAGCGCGTGCGTCACGCGTCCTTCGACAGGTTCGGGCCCGTGCCGCCCGTCGCCTCGATCGGCGGGGCGTCCGGCAGGGCCGTCTTCTCCTCGCCGCGGAAGGTGAACTGGCGCTCCTCGCCCTCGCCCTCCGTGTCCACGACCACGATGTGACCGGGACGCAGGTCGCCGAAGAGGATCTTCTCCGACAGCGTGTCCTCGATCTCGCGCTGGATCGTCCGGCGGAGCGGACGGGCGCCGAGCACCGGGTCGTAGCCCTTCTTCGCGAGCAGCTCCTTCGCCGACTGGGAGAGCTCGAGGCCCATGTCCCGGTCCTTGAGGCGCTCGTCGACGCGGCCGATCATCAGGTCGACGATCTGCAGGATGTCGTCCTGGGTCAGCTGCGGGAAGACGATGACGTCGTCCACACGGTTGAGGAACTCCGGGCGGAAGTGCTGCTTCAGCTCGTCGCTGACCTTCGCCTTCATCCGCTCGTAGTTGGACTTCGTGTCTCCCTGGGCGGCGAAGCCCAGGTTAAAGCCCTTCGAGATGTCCCTGGTCCCGAGGTTGGTGGTCATGATGATGACCGTGTTCTTGAAGTCCACGACCCGGCCCTGGGAGTCGGTCAGGCGACCGTCCTCCAGGATCTGGAGAAGGGAATTGAAGATATCGGGGTGGGCCTTCTCGACCTCGTCGAAGAGGACGACGGAGAACGGCTTGCGGCGCACCTTCTCGGTGAGCTGGCCGCCCTCTTCGTAGCCGACGTATCCGGGCGGCGAACCGAAGAGACGGGAAACCGTGTGCTTCTCGCTGAACTCCGACATGTCGAGGGAGATCATCGCGTCCTCGTCGCCGAAGAGGAATTCGGCGAGCGCCTTCGAAAGCTCGGTCTTACCGACACCGGACGGACCGGCGAAGATGAACGAGCCACCGGGGCGCTTCGGGTCCTTCAGACCGGCCCGCGTACGGCGAATGGCCCGCGAGAGGCCGATGACGGCGTCCTTCTGCCCGATGACGCGCTTGTGGAGCTCGTCCTCCATGCGGAGCAGGCGGCTGGACTCCTCCTCGGTCAGCTTGAAGACCGGGATGCCGGTGGCGGTCGCGAGGACCTCGGCGATCAGATCGCCGTCGACCTCGGCGACGACGTCCATGTCGCCGGCCTTCCACTCCTTCTCGCGCTTGGCCTTCGCGGCGAGGAGCTGCTTCTCCTTGTCGCGGAGCGAGGCGGCCTTCTCGAAGTCCTGCGAGTCGATCGCGGACTCCTTGTCGCGGCGGACGCCGGCGATCTTCTCGTCGAACTCGCGGAGGTCCGGCGGCGCGGTCATCCGGCGGATGCGCATCCGGGAGCCGGCCTCGTCGATCAGGTCGATCGCCTTGTCCGGGAGGAAGCGGTCCGAGATGTACCGGTCGGCCAGGGTCGCGGCCTGGACGAGGGCCTCGTCGGTGATGGAGACCCGGTGGTGGGCCTCGTACCGGTCGCGGAGACCCTTGAGGATCTCGATGGTGTGCGGCAGCGACGGCTCGGCGACCTGGATGGGCTGGAAGCGGCGCTCGAGGGCCGCGTCCTTCTCCAGGTACTTCCGGTACTCGTCGAGCGTGGTGGCACCGATGGTCTGGAGCTCACCGCGGGCCAGCATCGGCTTGAGGATGCTGGCGGCGTCGATCGCGCCCTCGGCGGCACCCGCACCCACGAGGGTGTGGAGCTCGTCGATGAACAGGATGATGTCGCCGCGGGTGCGGATCTCCTTGAGGACCTTCTTCAGGCGCTCCTCGAAGTCACCGCGGTAGCGGGAGCCGGCGACCAGCGCGCCGAGGTCCAGGGTGTAGAGGTGCTTGTCCTTGAGGGTCTCGGGCACCTCGCCCTTGACGATGGCCTGCGCCAGGCCCTCGACGACGGCGGTCTTGCCGACGCCGGGCTCGCCGATGAGCACCGGGTTGTTCTTGGTGCGGCGGGACAGCACCTGCATGACCCGCTCGATCTCCTTCTCGCGCCCGATGACCGGGTCGAGCTTGGATTCGCGGGCCGCCTGGGTGAGGTTGCGGCCGAACTGGTCGAGGACCAGGGACGTCGAGGGGGTGCCCTCGGCAGGGCCGCCGGCCGTGGCGGCTTCCTTGCCCTGGTAGCCGGAGAGCAGCTGGATGACCTGCTGCCGCACCCGGTTGAGGTCGGCGCCCAGCTTCACGAGGACCTGGGCGGCGACGCCCTCGCCCTCGCGGATCAGGCCGAGCAGGATGTGCTCGGTGCCGATGTAGTTGTGGCCGAGCTGGAGGGCCTCGCGGAGCGACAGCTCCAGGACCTTCTTGGCACGCGGGGTGAAGGGGATGTGCCCGGACGGGGCCTGCTGCCCCTGCCCGATGATCTCCTCAACCTGCTGGCGGACCGCCTCGAGCGAAATCCCGAGGCTCTCCAGGGCCTTAGCGGCGACACCCTCACCCTCGTGGATAAGGCCCAGAAGGATGTGCTCGGTGCCGATGTAGTTGTGGTTGAGCATCCGGGCTTCTTCCTGAGCCAGGACGACAACCCGCCGCGCGCGGTCGGTGAACCTCTCGAACATCGTTAATCGCTCCTCAGAGCGGTCAGTCAGTTAGGGGTCGATCCCCTCCCTGTCCTTCCGCAGCTTAGTCCCGCAAGCGGGGACCGCTCATTCCAACTGCCGACATCCGTCCGGATCACCCCTCTTCCGTGGGGGGACCTGCCGCCGAACAACCGACAAATGCTCCAACCCGATGGTGCGAGACGATGTTCCCGCAGGCCAAGTAGTTAGCCGCGCCTTGAGTACGCCGATGGCGAACGTGAGACGCCGAAGCCCGCGAGTCACCCCTCTCCACTAGGAATGTCTTACCCGTAAGGACTGACACTCCATGCGGCGCACCCCGGTTCCCTCCGCTACCAGCGAACACCCTTGCGCTCCCGAATGCACGCGTACGCCCCATCACGGACACCTTGGGCGTTCGGAAGGGAACCGTCCGTCACCGGGGGCGTAACCTACGCGCCCCCGCGGGAGTTCCCCGGACATGGCCTTCACCGTCCCGCTTCCCCGTAGGCCGCTCGACGGCGGTCTGGCGCGGTGGTACGAACACGAGCTCGGCTGGGCGACGGTGGCGGGTCCGCCGGTGCAGCTGGTCACGGGGCTGCGCTTCGACGTCCTGGAGCTGCCTGCGGCGGCCGGTCGCGGCGTGCTGCGACGGATGGGCCCCGCGACGGGGCCGGTGGCCCTGCTCGGGCGCCGGATGCGGCTTCTCGTGGCCGCGGGGAGCGCGGAGGAGCTACCGGGCCTGCTCGACTGGCTCGAGTGGGGCGGTATCTCGCTCGATCTCGCGATGCTGGGCGCCGACGGCCGGATGACCGCGCCCCTTCCCCCGGGGGGCGGATCCGGCGCGCCTGACGCGGCCGTGTGGCTGCGGGCCCCGGCACCGGGTCGCGAGGTCGAGTCCTCGCTGCCGGCGCTGCGGTCCGCGCCGTGGGGCGATGCGGACGCCCCCTGCCTGGTGCGGCTCGTGGCCGCCGCGGCGGTGGAGTGCCATCGGGTGCGGCTGCTGAGTGCCCGGACCCGGGGGCCGGCTGCTCAGCAGCTGTCGCCTCAGCGGTTCGCGTCCTCGTAGGCCGCCTTGATGTCGGCGGGCACGCGGCCGCGGTCGTTCACGTTGTAGCCGTTGTCCTTCGCCCACGCGCGGATCTTCGCGGTGTCCGGGCTGCCCGTCGCCACGGCGCGGCCCTTGCCGCGTCCGCCGGTGGTGCGGCCACCGGTGCGACGGCCGCTCTTGGTGTACGGCTCGAGCAGGCCACGGAGCTTTTCCGCGTTGGCGGTGGTGAGGTCGATCTCGTAGGTCTTGCCGTCCAGCGCGAACGTCACGGTCTCGTCCGCCTCGACGCCGTCGAGGTCGTCGACAAGAAGGACCTGAACCTTCTGTGCCACCGGATTTCCTTTCATCGAAAATGCAGTACGCGGAAAGGAAACCGCTTTTCCCGGAAAAACACAAACCCCTGGCAGAGGTTCAGAACCCCGGCAACGCGGGAAACGTGCGCGATTCGGACATAGGGTTCCGTGCGGGGTTCATGACGGGGTTCCACCGTGGTTCCGCCGGGGTTCCGCCGCGGTTCCGCGCGGGGTTCAGGACGGGTTCCGTGTCACAGGTGCAGAAGCATCCGGCTGTTGCCCAAGGTGTTCGGCTTCACTCGTTCGAGACCGAGGAACTCCGCGACTCCCTCGTCATAGGAACGCAGGAGCTCGCTGTAGACATCTCCTTCGACCGGGGTCTCACCGATCTCGACGAAGCCGTGCTTCGCGAAGAAGTCGACCTCGAAGGTCAGGCAGAATACCCGCCGCACCCCGAGCCATCGGGCGGTGTGCAACAACTTGTCCAGCACCTGATGTCCCACACCGGCTCCCTTGAACTCGGGATCGACGGCGAGAGTGCGCACTTCGGCGAGGTCTTCCCACATCACGTGGAGAGCACCACAGCCGACGACGGTGGCGTCCTCGTCGCGTTCCGCGACCCAGAACTCCTGGATGGACTCATAAAGGGTGACGGTCGCCTTGTCGAGCAGGATGCCGCGCCGGACGAACGGATCGACGAGACGGCGGACCGCGGCGACATCTCCGGTGCGGGCCCTGCGTACGGTGACGGCTTTGGCGGAGGCCGCGGAGGCGGCCGGGGAAGCAGACGGCGACATGGGGGGACGCTATCGCTCCTGGGCCCCGGTCCCGTCGGCGCCCTCCTCGGGCGGGGCGGTGATCGGGGTATCGCGCTGGACGATACGGATCGCGTCGTTCAGGGCCTCGCGCTGGTCCTGCGACATCATGCCGAAGAAGGCGATGAGCGCCGCGGCGGGGTTGTCGCTCTGCGCCCACGCCTCGTTCATCAGGGCGGCCGCGTATGCGGCGCGGGTGGAGACCGCCGTATATCGATAGGCACGGCCTTCGACTTCTCTGCGGACCCAGCCCTTCTGATGGAGATTGTCCATGACGGTCATGACGGTGGTGTAGGCGATGGACCGTTCCCGCTGAAGGTCCTCCAGAACTTCTCGGACGGTCACCGGACGGTTCCATTGCCAGACGCGCGTCATGACGGCGTCTTCGAGCTCTCCCAAAGGACGGGGCACAACGTCACTTTAGAACGCAAACCGTCATTAAGGGGCTATTGACGGAAAGAAACGCAACAAAAGGACGTACGACCTCCGAGGGTCGTACGTCCCGGGGACTCAGGAGGCGGGGGCTCAGGAGGTGGCGGGGCCGTCCGCCTGCCGGGCGGCCTCGGCGCGGGCGAGGGCGGCGTCCACGACCGCGTCCTCCTTGGCCTTGTTCGGGCCGCCCTGGCTCTTGACGATCGTGACGACGAGGCCGATGAAGAAGGCGGCCATCACGACGGGGGGCAGGAGCGCGGATACGTAGTCCATGGCGACCAGGGTAGCTAGCCGGCGACCCGTTCCTCGGGCGGGGGCGGGGGTACGGGCCTGCGGCGCGGCGGGAACGCCTCGGAGGGCTTGGGGACCGGGCGCTCGGTCGGGACGGGCGGCGTCGGCTTGGGCTCGTCCGCCGCCGCGCGTCCACCGGGCAGCACGAGCAGCCGGGCCCTGGGGGCGGCCGCCTCGGGGGTGGTGGTGGCCTGGGTGACCCGGGCCAGGCGCGCGCGCACGGAGCGCTCGGCGAGGGTCTGGCAGCGGGCGAGCAGCGTGGCGGCGGCGGGATTGTGGCGCAGTGCGCGGAGGGCGGCGAGGTCGTCGGCCGCCGGGTCGTACCCGGCGGCGAGCGCGTCCCGTAGGAGCTCCAGATAGCCGCCGAGAGAGCCGGGCAGCGCCTCGCGGTACCGGGTCAGATCGTCGAGGAGGAACGCGCGGAGACGGCCGGCCTCGCGTACGGCCTCGTCCACGGATTCGGCCAGGCGCAGAGCGTCCTGGACCTCCTCGTCCTGGAGGGGGGCGGGGTGGAGGGCGACGGCGAGGGCACGGCGGAGCACACGCAGCTCGTCCGCGCTGAACGCCATGCCGCCGCGGGATCCGTATGGCGTGGGCATGGGCCGACGATACGCGCTAATCGGACAATTTCCGCTTAGCGATCATTACGGCGCGTCGACGGCCGGGGCCCGGAGGAGGGCGGCGGCGACGGCTGCCGCGCCCGGGCGTCACCGGCGCCTCGCCAGGCCTTGTCCGGGCCTCACCGGGCCGTGTCGGGCTTCGTCAGGCCGCATCCGGGCCTTGTCCGGGCCTTGCCGGGCCGCGCCCGAACCCCGCCTGGTCGGGTCCGGGCCTCATCAGACCTCTCCGGGCCTCTCCCGACCGCGTTCGGTCCCGCCGGGCGGGGTCCTCACATGCGGGAGACGTTGCGCTCGTAGACCAGGCGCAGGCCGATCAGGGTCAGCCAGGGCTCGTGCTCGTCGATCTCCTTGGAGTCGGCGAGGACCATCGGCGCCAGGCCGCCCGTCGCGATCACCGTCACGTCCGACGGGTCGCCGTTCGGGCCGACGAGTTCCCGCTTCATCCGGGCGACCACTCCGTCGACCTGGCCCGCGTAGCCGTAGACGATGCCCGACTGCATCGCCTCGACGGTGTTCTTGCCGATCACGCTGCGGGGCCGGGCCAGCTCGATCTTGCGGAGCATGGCCCCCTTGACCCCGAGCGCCTCGACGGAGATCTCGATGCCCGGCGCGATCGCCCCGCCCGCGTACTCGCCGCGCGTGGTGATCGCGTCGTACGTCGTCGCCGTACCGAAGTCGACGACGATCGCCGGGCCGCCGTAGAGCTCGACGGCGGCGACCGCGTTGATCACGCGGTCCGCGCCGACCTCCTTGGGGTTGTCCGTGAGGACCGGGACGCCCGTCTTGACGCCCGGCTCCACCAGGACCGCCGGAACGTCCCCGTAGTACCGCCGCGTCACCTCGCGCAGCTCGTGCAGCACCGAGGGGACCGTCGCGCAGATCGCGATCCCCTCGATGCCGTCGCTCAGCTCGACGCCGAGCAGCGGGTGCATGCCCATGAGGCCCTGGAGCAGGACCGCCATCTCGTCGGCGGTGCGGCTCGGATCCGTGGAGATCCGCCAGTGCTCGACGATCTCGTCACCGTCGAAGAGACCGAGGACCGTGTGCGTGTTGCCGACGTCGATGGTGAGCAGCATCAGGCCCGCACCTCGCGCAGGTCGAGGCCGATGTCGAGGATCGGGGAGGAGTGGGTGAGGCCGCCGACCGCCAGGTAGTCCACGCCGGTCGCCGCGTACGCCGCCGCGTTCTCCAGGGTCAGCCGGCCCGAGGACTCCAGGACCGCGCGGCCCGCGACGAGGGCGACGGCCTCCTCGGTCTCGGCCGGGGTGAAGTTGTCGAGCAGGATCAGGTCGGCGCCCGCGTCGAGGACCTCGCGGACCTGGCGCAGGGTGTCGACCTCGACCTCGATCGGCAGCTCGGGGAACAGCTCGCGCACGGCCTTGAAGGCCTCGGCGACACCGCCGGCCGCCACCACGTGGTTGTCCTTCACCAGGGCCGCGTCGGACAGTGACATGCGGTGGTTGACGCCGCCGCCGCAGCGGACCGCGTACTTCTCCAGGGCGCGCAGGCCCGGAGTCGTCTTGCGGGTGTCGCGGACCTTGGCCTTCGTGCCCTCCAGGACGTCCGCCCACGCGCGCGTGGCGGTGGCGATGCCGGAGAGGCGGCACAGGATGTTGAGCGCGCTGCGCTCGCCGGTGAGCAGGTCGCGGGTGCGGGCGGTGACGCTGAGGAGCAGGTCCCCGGCCTCGACGCGCTCGCCGTCCTCGACGTGCCGCTCGACCTCGAACTCGTCCGCGCAGACGATGGACAGCACGGCCTCGGCGACCCGCAGACCGGCCACGACACCGGCCTCGCGGGCGGTGAAGTCGGCGGTGGCGACGGCGTCCTCGGGGACGGTGGCCACGGTCGTCACATCGACCCCGCCGTCGAGGTCCTCGGCGATCGCGAGGTGGGCGATGTCCTCGACCTGGATGGGGTCGAGACCGGCGTCCGCGAGGAGTTCGGCGAGCGCGGGGTCGAGACCGCACTCGAACTCCGCGCCGTCGCCGCAGCCGCAGTCGTCGCCGCAGCCGCCCTCCTCCTCGGAGGGAACCGTGCTGATCTGGATGAGAGGGACGTCCACGGGCTCGGGACGGGCTTCCTCGGGCGTGCTCACTTACGGCTCCCTGGGGCGTCGAGGGTGGGGGGAAAGTCGAAGGTGTCGGTGGTGCGGACGTCGAGGGCCCGCTCCGGGGTGAGGTGGACGACGAGGTGCCTGCGCCAGTTCACGTCGTCCCGGTCGGGGTGGTCCTCGCGCCAGTGGCAGCCGCGGGTCTCCTCGCGGCGGCGGGCGGCGGCGACCAGGACCCGGGCGACGCACAGCAGGTTGGTGGTCTCCCACGAGTCCACGCCCGGCTCGGCGGCCTTGGTGTCGTCGGTGCCGCCCGCGAGGGCGTCGTCGTGCAGGGCGTCCAGGGCCTCCGCGGCCTCCCGCAGGCTGGCCTCGGAACGCAGCACCCCGGCGCCGGCCGTCATGGTCCGCTGGATACGGGTCCGGGCGCCCGCCGCGGGCAGCGGCAGGGTCACCGGGGCCGGGTGCGGCACCGGTGCGCCCGCCGCGCGCGGCGCGGCGGCCGTGATCTCCTCCGCGATCCGCTCGGCGAAGACCAGGCCCTCCAGGAGCGAGTTCGAGGCGAGCCGGTTGGCGCCGTGGACGCCCGTGCAGGCGACCTCGCCGCACGCGTACAGGCCGGGGACGGTGGTACGGCCCCGGAGGTCGGTGCGGATGCCGCCGGAGGCGTAGTGGGCGGCGGGGGCGACCGGGATCGGCTCCGTCACCGGGTCGATGCCGTGGGCGCGGCAGGCGGCCAGGATCGTCGGGAAGCGCCGCTCCCACATCTCGGCGCCGAAGTGGCGGGCGTCGAGGTACATGTGCTCGGTGCCCTGCTCCCGCATCCGGCGCATGATCGCCTTGGCGACGATGTCCCGGGGCGCGAGCTCGGCCAGCTCGTGCTGCCCGGTCATGAAGCGGACCCCGTCGGCGTCGACCAGGTGGGCGCCCTCGCCCCGTACCGCCTCGGAGACCAGCGGCTGCTGGCCCTCGGAGCCTGCGCCGAGGAAGAGCACCGTGGGGTGGAACTGGACGAACTCCAGGTCGGAGACCTCGGCGCCGGCGCGCAGGGCGAGCGCGACGCCGTCGCCGGTGGAGACGGCCGGGTTGGTGGTGGCGGAGAAGACCTGGCCCATGCCGCCGGTGGCGAGGACCACCGCGGGCGCGTGGACGGCGCCGACGCCGTCGTGCTGCCCCTCCCCCATGACGTGGAGGGTCACGCCCGCCGTACGGCCCTCGGCGTCCGTCAGGAGGTCGAGGACGAGGGCGTGCTCGATGGTGCGCACGCCCCGGTCCCGTATCGCCTCGACCAGGGCGCGGGAGATCTCGGCGCCGGTCGCGTCCCCGCCCGCGTGCGCGATGCGGCGGCGGTGGTGGCCGCCCTCGCGGGTCAGCGCGATCTCGCCGTCGGCGGTCTTGTCGAAGTCGGCGCCGGTCGCGATGAGGCGGTGGACGGCGTCGGGGCCCTCGGTGACGAGGGCGCGCACGGCCCGCTCGTCGCAGAGCCCGGCGCCGGCGACGAGCGTGTCGTCGAGGTGCTGCTCGGGGGTGTCGCCCTCGCCGAGCGCGGCGGCGATGCCGCCCTGGGCCCAGCGGGTGGAGCCGTCGTCGAGGCGCGCCTTGGTGACGACGACCGCACGGAGCCCGGCGGCGGTGCAGCGCAGGGCGGCGGTGAGGCCCGCGACGCCGGAGCCGACCACGACGACGTCGGCGTCGATGGCCCAGCCCGGCGCGGGCGCGTGCAGCCGTATTCCGGTCACTTGGCGGCTCCGAAGGTCAGGGGGATGTTGTCGATGAGCCGCGTGGTCCCCACGCGCGCGGCGACCGCGAGGATCGCCTCCCCGTCGTGGTCGTCGGCGACCTCGGTGAAGTCGGCCGTGTCGACGAGCGCCAGGTAGTCGAGGACGAGCGGCGGCTCGGCCCGTGCCGCGTCGTCGAGGACGGCGCGGGCCGCGGCCCGCACGGCCCCGGCGCAGCCGCCCTCGACCGCCTGGGCGACCGCGTGGGCGTCGGCGGCGGCGCGGGCCTCGCCGAGCCGGGACAGCGCCTCGGCGCGGTTCTCCGCCCGCCCCTGGGCACCCGGCAGGGACGCGGCACGCGCGCGCAGCGCCTCCTGGGCGGCGAGCCGGTCGGCGGCGGCGAACAGCGCGCCGGACAGCGCGAGGGCGGTACGGCGCTCGTCGGCCGACAGGTAGCGGTTGCGGCTGGACAGGGCGAGGCCGTCGCTCTCCCTGACGGTCTCCACGCCGACGATCTCGACCGGGAAGTTCAGGTCGCGGGCCATGCGGCGGATCAGGGCCAGCTGCTGGGCGTCCTTCTGGCCGAAGAAGGCCAGGTCGGGCGCGGTGAGGTGGAGGAGCTTGGCGACGACGGTCAGCATGCCGTCGAAGTGGCCGGGCCGTGAGGCGCCTTCGAGGCGCTCGCCCATGGGGCCCGCGGTGATCCGGACCTGGGGCTCCCCGCCGGGGTAGACCTCGTCGACGGAGGGCGCGAAGACGACGCTCGCGCCCGCGTCGAAGGCGAGCTCCAGGTCGGCCTCGAGGGTGCGGGGGTAGCGGTCGAGGTCCTCGCCCGCGCCGAACTGGAGCGGGTTGACGAAGACGGTGACGACGACGAAGCCCTCGGCACCGACACGCTCGCGGGCGGTACGGATCAGGGCGGCGTGACCCTGGTGGAGGGCGCCCATGGTCATGACGACGGCGTTGCGGCCGGGCAGCCCGTGGTGGGCGGCGGCGTCGGCCAGGTCCTCGACCGTGGGGAGGAGCTCGGCCGGCCGGTGGCGGACGGGGCGGCCGCCCTCGGCGCTCGTGCGGGCGGACAGGGTCATCGGTCGTCTCCTTGCGGCCCGTCGGCCGCTCCGGCGGTGCCCGTCGAGGTGTCGGCGGCGAGTACCCCGAGCAGGTCCTCGGCCAGCTCGGGCTTGAGCAGGCCGTGCGCGAGCGCCCGGTCGGCGGTCGTGCGGGCCATCGCCAGATAGCCGGCGACGGTGCCGGGCGCGTGCTTGCGCAGCTCGGCGACGTGGGCGGCGACCGTGCCGGCGTCGCCGCGCGCGACGGGGCCGGTGAGGGCCGAGTCACCGGACCGCAGGGCGTTGTCCAGGGCGGCGCCGAGGAGCGGTCCCAGCATCCGGTCGGGGGCGGCGACCCCGGACTTGCGGAGCAGCTCCATCGACTGCGCCACCAGGGTGACCAGGTGGTTCGCCCCGAGGGCCAGGGCCGCGTGGTACAGCGGGCGGGCCTCCTCCGCGATCCACTCGGGCTCGCCGCCCATCTCGATCACCAGGGCCTCGGCGGCGAGCCGCAGCTGCTCGGGCGCGGTCACCCCGAAGGAGCAGCCGACGAGCCGCTGGACGTCGACCGGGGTGCCGGTGAAGGTCATCGCGGGGTGCAGGGCGAGCGGGAGGGCGCCGGCCCGGCGGGCGGCGTCGAGGACCCGTACCCCGTACCGCCCGGAGGTGTGCACGATCAGCTGTCCCGGCCGTACGGCTCCGGTGTCGGCGAGGCCCTCGACGAGACCGGGCAGGGCGTCGTCCGGCACGGTGAGGAGGACCAGGTCGGCCAGGGCGAGGACGCGCGCGGGCTCGACGACCGGGACCTCGGGCAGGAGGTCCGCGGCGCGGCGCCGGGAGGCGTCGGAGACGGCGGAGACGGCGACGGGGCGGTGCCCGGCGAGCTGGAGCGCGGCGGCGAGGGCGGGGCCCACGCGGCCGGCGCCGACGACTCCGACGGTGAGCCGGGCGGGTCGGTCCTCGGCGCGGGGCTCTGGCGCTGCTGGTGCGTTCACGGTGGGGACGGCCTTCCGTTCCAGTCCTCGGCGGGTACCGGACGATTTCTGGTCATGCTACGCCAGCGTTTCGCGCCGCCCGCGGCTGTCCACAGGGTGGGGGCGGCGGTGTGATGATCGGGCCATGAATCCTGTGGACTCCGTGGACCCTGTGGACGAGGAAGCGGCCCGGCTCCACCGGGCGAAGGTCTGGGGCGGCGCCGACCGCAAGCTGTGGCACACCCCGGTGGACGGCGCGGTCGGCACGCGCCTGCGTGAGCTCGCCGAGTGGACGGAGGCGTCCGGGCGGGCGGAGCAGCCGGTCGACACGTACGGGGACGGGCCGGTCGAGGAGCTGGAGCGGCGCGTCGCCGAGCTGCTCGGCATGCCCGCCGCCGTGTTCTTCCCGACCGGCACGATGGCCCAGCAGGTGGCGCTGCGCTGCTGGGCCGGACGCACCGGCAGCCCCGCCGTCGCCCTCCACCCGCTCGCCCACCCCGAGGTCCATGAGGGCGGCGCGCTCGGGGCCGTCTCCGGGCTCCGTACGGTCCACCCCACCGACGCGCCCCGGCTGCCGACGGCCGAGGAGGTACGGGACCATCCCGAGCCCTTCGGGACGCTGATGCTGGAGCTGCCGCTGCGGGACGCCGGCTTCGTACTGCCGACCTGGGACGAGCTGACCGAGGTGGTGGAGGCCGCCAGGGAACGGGACGCGGTGGTCCACTTCGACGGGGCGCGCCTCTGGGAGTGCCCGACGCGTCTCGGCCGTCCGCTCGCGGAGATCGCGGGGCTCGCCGACAGCGTCTACGTCTCGTTCTACAAGTCCCTCGGCGGCCTGTCCGGCGCCGCGCTGGCCGGACCCGACGAGGTCATGGCGGAGGCCAGGGTGTGGCGGCACCGGTACGGGGGCCTGGTCTTCCAGCAGTACCCGGCGGCCCTCTCCGCGCTCCGCGGCCTGGACGTGGAGCTGCCCCGGCTGCCCTCGTACGTGGCCCACGCGCGCGTGGTGGCCGACGCGGTCCGGGAGGCGTTCGAGGAGGCGGGAACGGGCTGGTTCCGGGTCCACCCGGAGGCCCCGCACACCCACCAGTTCCAGGTCTGGCTGCCGTACGCCCCCGAGACCCTGACGGCGGCGGCCCTCGCCCAGACCGAGGCCACGGGTACCGCGCTCTTCCACCGCTGGTCCGCCCCGGGCCCGGGCGGCCCGCCGGGGGTGTCGGTGACGGAGCTGACGGTGGCGGAACCGGGCCTGGAGTGGACGGCGGAGGACGTGAAGGCGGCGGTACGGGACTTCCTGTCGCGGCTCACCTAGAGGCGCGTGGGTGCCGTCGTCGGCGCAGGGAGGCGCGGATGCCGCCGCGCGGGAGGCCGCCCCGCGGGAGGCCGGCCCGCGGGAGGCCGGCCGCCACCACCCGCTCGAAGCGGCGGCGGTCGCGGGCGGCCCGGAGCAGGGCGACGTCGTAGGTGCCGGGCGGCGGAGGCGGGGGCTCCCCGAGGCGGGCGGCGCGGTAGCTGTCGAAGAGGTACTGGTGCAGCGCGTTCATGTCCTCACCGTGCGCCGCGCCGGTGCGGTCCGGCCCGTCGTTTGACGACCCCCGTCAAACGGCACGACAGCGTCCCCGTCCCACCCCGCACCATGGACGGGTGAGCGTGACGATCGACATCACCGGACTGCCGCACGAGCGGATCACCTTCTGCCCCTCGCCCCTGGCGGAACTGGGCGCCGCCCTGCACGCGCTGGCCGAGCCCGCGCACCACCCCCGGCTGCACGCCTGGACCACCACGACGACGGCGGCGCTGAAGCCGGAGCTCGCGGACCGGCTCCACGAGGCCGACTTCATGTGGAACTCCACCCGCTCGGACATCCTGCTGCCGCCGCGGCCCCGGGAGACCCTGGCGGAGGAGCTGGACGACCTCGACCGCATGGACGACGAGACGTACGTGGGATCCGCCCTGGAGATCTCCTGCAACGGCAAGTACACGCGCGGCGCCCCCTCGCCGCTCGTCAACGAGCGGATGCGGCGCCGCGCCCTCGACCTGGCCGCGGCGCGGGGGCCCCGGCAGACCGCGTTCGTGGAGCGGATGCTGGCCGACCCTCCCGGCACGCGCGCGTGGATCCGGCGGCTCCTGGAGGACTGCGACGAGGCCTTCTTCGCGGACACCTGGCGGCGCGTCCACCTCCAGCTCGCCGCCGACGCCCGCCACAAGACCGAACTGATGCGGCGCAAGGGGCTGGCCGAGGCCGTCGCCGACGCCTCCGCCGCCATGACCCTGGAGGAGGACGCGCAGGGCTCCCGGATCGTCGTCGACAAGCTGGTCCAGGGCCGGACGAGGGCCCAGGGCTCCGCGGTGACGTTTCTGCCGACGGCCTTCGGCTGGCCGCACCTCTTCGCTCTCTACACCCCCGGCTGGCAGCCCGTCATCCAGTATCCGATCCCCGCCCGCGACCTGGGCGGCGCGGCCTCCGTCGAGGAGGTCAGGCTGCGCCTGGAGGCCGTCGCCCACCCCATGCGGATGCGGCTCTGCCGCAGCCTGGCCCGCGGCTCCAGCACGACGAGCGAGCTGGCCGACGCGTACAACATCACCGCCCCCGAGGTCTCGCGGCACCTCGCGGTCCTGAAGAAGGCCGGTCTGATCACCACCCAGCGCCGTGGCCGGTACGTCCTGCACCAGCTCGACGCGGCCGTCGTCGCCCGCCTCGGCAGCGACTTCCTGGAGTCGGTCCTGCGCTGAGCCCGCCAAGGCCGGCCGCGCCGGGCCCGTCAGGGCGGCGGGGAGGCTCTCAGGACCTGCCGCCCGCCCGCACCAGACCCGTCTCGTACGCGAGGACGACGACCTGGACCCGGTCACGGAGGCCCAGCTTGGTCAGGATGCGGCCCACGTGGGTCTTCACCGTCGCCTCCGACAGGACGAGCCGGGCGGCGATCTCGCCGTTCGACAGGCCCTGGGCGACCAGCATCATCACCTCGCGCTCGCGGTCCGTCAGACGCCCCAGCTCCTTGTGCTCGGGCTCCTTGCCCGACGACGGCAGCATCGGCGAGAAGCGGTCGAGCAGCCGCCGGGTGGTCGAGGGCGCCACCACCGCGTCCCCGCTGTGCACCGAGCGGATCGCGCCGAGCAGCTCCGCCGGGGGCACGTCCTTCAGCATGAAGCCGCTCGCGCCCGCCTTGAGCCCGGAGAACGCGTACTCGTCGAGGTCGAAGGTGGTCAGGATGAGCACCTTCGGGGCGTCCGGCTGCGAGCAGATCCGCCGGGTCGTCTCCACCCCGTCCAGCTTGGGCATGCGCACGTCCATGAGGACGACGTCGACCGCCGTCGCCCGCAGCACCTCGAGGGCCTCGACCCCGTTGCCCGCCTCCGCCACGACCTCCATGTCCGGCTGGGCGGCGAGCACCATGCGGAAACCGGTGCGCAGCAGCACCTGGTCGTCGACAAGCATCACACGGATGGACATCAGATTCCTTCGGGGTCGTCAGTGGGCGGGCTTGAGGGGGAGCAGGGCACTGATCCGGAAGCCTCCACCGGGACGCGGGCCCGCGTCCAGCGTGCCGCCGACCATGCCGACCCGCTCCCGCATGCCGATCAGGCCGTGGCCCCGGCCGTCGGCTCCCCCGTCCTCGTACATCTCCTGCGGCGCTCCCCGGCCGTCGTCCTCGACGAGCAGTCCGAGGCCGTCGTCGAAGTACACCAGCCGGACGGCGGCACCGACGTCGGGACCGCCGTGCTTGCGCGTGTTGGTGAGGGCTTCCTGCACGATCCGGTACGCGGTGAGCTCGACCCCGCTGGGCAGCGGGCGGGGGCTGCCCTCGACCGCGAAGTCCACGGTGAGACCGGCGCCCCGCACCTGCTCGACGAGGTCCTCGATCTGCCGCACGTCGGGCTGGGGGACGTACTCCCCGGCCTCCTCGTGCTCCCCGGTGCGCAGGATGCCGAGGAGCCTGCGCATCTCGGCGAGCGCCTGCCGGCCCGTGGTGGAGATGGTCTCCAGGGCCTGCTTCGCGGTCTCCGGTGAGGAGTCCATGACGTAGGCGGCGCCGTCGGCCTGCACCACCATCACCGACACGTTGTGCGCGACGACGTCGTGCAGCTCGCGGGCGATCCGGGCCCGCTCGGCGGCCACCGCGACCTTGGACTGGGCCTCGCGCTCCTGCTCCAGGCGGGAGGCGCGCTCCTCCAGCTGCGCGAAGTAGGCGCGGCGGGTGCGGAGCGAGTCGCCGAGGACCCAGGCGAGCGCGAACGGCACGGTCATGATGACCGTGAAGAAGACCTTGGCCGCACCGGAGTCGGTGCCCTCTATGGGCCACCTCAGCTGCGAGAGCGTGGAGGCGCAGAGTCCGCCGACGAGCGCGAGACGGGACGCCCAGCGGGGTCCGTCGTGCGCCGCGACGGCGAAGATGATCATGAGCATGGCGAAGTCGGCCAGGAACGGCCTCAGCCCGAAGCCGAGCTGCGCGATCCCGAGACCGCCCGCGAGCAGCAGCATCTTCTCCGGTGCCCGCCGCCGCAGGGCCACGACCAGGGAGAAGAGCACGGCCACGAGACCGTACGCGGCGGGGTGGTCGACCGCCGGGTAGGTCGTCCCCACCCACAGCAGGGAGAACCCGAGGAGGACGACGGCCCAGAAGGTGTCGACGCCCGTCGGGTGTCTGCGGAGGAAATCGTAGAGGCGCTGCACGTCACCCAGAGTAGGGAAGAGAGGGAGGTGCTCGGATCAACCGTGGGGTCGATCCTTGACACGGGGCCCGTACTCCCCGAGGTGGAGACTGGGGCTCGTGACGGATGAGACGTGTCAGTGGCAGGGGTGGCGTGAGGCCACGGAACGGGCGCTGTACGGCCCGGGAGGCTTCTACCTGCGCCCCGAGGGCCCCGCGGGGCACTTCCGCACCTCGGTGCACGCCTCCCCGCTCTTCGCGGCGGCCGTGGCCCGGCTGCTCGGCGAGGTCGCGGAGGAGCTGGGAACGGCCGAGGTCGACCTGGTGGACGTGGGCGCGGGGCGCGGTGAGCTGCTCACGGGCGTGCTCGCCGCGACGGAGGGCGGCGGGCTCACGGTCCGGGCGTGCGCCGTCGAGCGGGCCGCCCGCCCGGCGGGGCTCGACCCCCGGATCGTGTGGACCGCCCGGCCGCCCCGGGGGACGAGGGGGCTCCTCTTCGCGAACGAGTGGCTCGACAACGTGCCGGTGGACGTGGCCGAGGCGGACGCGGAGGGCACGGCGCGGTACGTGGAGGTCCGCGCGGACGGCGCCGAGCGGCTCGGCGCGCCCGTCTCCGGTCCGGACGCGGAGTGGCTGGCCCGCTGGTGGCCCCTGCGGGAGCCGGGTGCGCGGGCCGAGATCGGCAGGACGCGGGACGAGGCCTGGGCGGCGGCGGTGGCCTCGCTCGCGGCCGGCCGGGCGGTGGCCGTGGACTACGCGCACGTACGGGACTCCCGGCCGCCCTTCGGCTCCCTGACGGGGTTCCGCGCGGGCCGCGAGGTCCCTCCGGTGCCTGACGGCAGCTGCGACCTGACCGCCCATGTGGCACTGGACGCGTGCGGACGCCTGACGGAAGATCCGGCGGGCGAGGGGCACACGGGCGCGTACGGGAGCCTGACGGCGGGGCCGGTCGGCGACGGGCCCGTCGCCGGCACGGGCGGGGCGCCGGCTCCGGGGTTGCCCGTGGCCGAGCTGGTCACGCAGCGGGAGGCGCTGCGGCGGCTCGGGGTGTCCGGGGAGCGCCCGCCGCTCGCGCTCGCCTCGACCGACCCCGCCGGCTACGTCCGCGCGCTCGCGTCCGCCGGCGAGGCCGCCGAACTCACCGCCCGCGGTGGTCTCGGCGACTTCCTCTGGCTGACCCAGCGGGTTCCGGACGGCACCGACCGCTGACCACCCGGCCGGTCACGGCCCCCGTCGGCACCCGGCCCCACGGGTCGCGTCGCCGCCTCGGGTCCGTCCTCCGGGCGGGGAGCCGGCGGCCCGGGGCGGCAGGGGATACTGGCCGCATGACGGAGACGACGGTCGGCATCGGCGGCGCGGCGGAGAGCACCGACATGGTGCTGAACATCGGGCCGCAGCATCCCTCGACCCATGGCGTGCTCCGGCTCCGGCTCGTGCTCGACGGCGAGGTCGTCCGGCAGGCCGAGCCGGTCATCGGCTACATGCACCGCGGTGCCGAGAAGCTCTTCGAGGCGCGGGACTACCGGCAGATCATCATGCTGGCCAACCGTCACGACTGGCTCTCCGCCTTCTCCAACGAGCTCGGCGTGGTCATGGCCGTCGAGCGGATGCTGGGCATGGAGGTCCCGGAACGCGCGGTGTGGACCCGTACCCTCCTCGCCGAGCTGAACCGGGTCCTCAACCACCTGATGTTCCTCGGCTCGTACCCCCTCGAACTGGGCGGGATCACCCCGGTCTTCCACGCCTTCCGGGAGCGCGAGGAGCTCCAGGCGGTGATGGAGGAGGTCTCCGGCGGCCGGATGCACTACATGTTCAACCGGGTCGGCGGCCTCAAGGAGGACCTGCCCGCCGGATGGCTGGGGCGGGCGCGTCAGGCCGTCGCGGACGTGCGGTCGCGGATGGACGTGTACGACCGGCTGGTCCTCGGCAACGAGATCTTCCGGGGCCGTACGCGCGGGGTCGGCGTCCTGTCCCCGGCCGCGGTCCACGCGTACGGGGTCTCGGGGCCCATCGCCCGCGCCTCGGGCGTCGACTTCGACCTGCGCCGTGACGAGCCGTACCTGGCGTACGGGGAGCTCCGGGACACGCTGCGGGTCGCGGTGCGCGAGGAGGGCGACTGCCTGGCCCGGTTCGAGTGCCTGCTCGACCAGACGCACAACTCCCTGGACCTGGCGGACGCCTGTCTGGACCGGATGGCGGAGCTGCCGCCGGGACCGATCAACCAGCGGCTGCCGAAGGTGCTCAAGGCTCCCGAGGGCCACACGTACGCGTGGACCGAGAACCCGCTCGGCGTCAACGGCTACTACCTGGTGTCCAAGGGCGAGAAGACCCCGTACCGGCTGAAGCTGCGCTCGGCCTCGTTCAACAACATCCAGGCCCTCGTCGAGCTGCTGCCGGGGACGCTCGTCGCCGACATGGTGGCGATCCTGGGTTCGCTGTTCTTCGTCGTCGGCGACATCGACAAGTAGCCGGCGCGCGGCGGAGGCTCAGGGTCCCCAGCGCATCACGGCGTACTGCCGCTCCTCCGTGCCGGGCGTCCGCCGGTCGACGGTGCTCCAGCCCCAGCGTGCGTACCGGTCCGTCAGTTCCGGTACGTCGAGGGTCATGAGCAGCGCCGGTCCGGACGTCCCGACCACGAGCAGCGCGTCGTGGAGGTGCTTGCCGATGCCCTGGCCCTGGTGGGCCGGGGCGACGACGAGTTCGGCGAGCTCGAAGGCGGGAGCGCCGCCGGACAGGGCCGTGTCGTTCCATCCGGCCGCGAAGCCGAGCAGGGCGTCGTCCGGGGCGAGCGCGATCACCGCGGTGAACCCGTCCTTCCGCGCGGCCGCGTCGAGCAGCCTGTCCACGGTCCGTACGGCGCTGAGCGGCGGCTCGTGCCAGGGGGCGCCGCAGAACGCCTGCGCGCACAGGGCCAGCAGTTCATCGCGGCGGCGGGTGCCCTCGCCGACCGGGAGGTCGGTGAGGCGGTACGTCACGAGTTCACCGCTCCGCGCAGCTCGGCGACGTCGAGCTGCTCGGTCTCGTCGTGCGCGGTCAGGTCGATGACCTGGCCGATCGCCTGCGCCGGAGCCGTGACGCGCGGCGCGAGCGGGTTTCCCGCGGCCGTGCCGGCCGGGTCGGTGACGGACGCGACCGGGGTGAGGAGCGGGGCGCCGAGCGCGGTCCGGGCCGCCAGGGCCTCTTCGAGGACCTCCTCGCCCACGACGTCGGCGAGGTCCGTGTTCTGCACGGCCTCGATGGCCTCCGCCGCCTTCTGCGTGCCGAAGAAGTCGAAGCCGCCCTCGGGGCGCGGGACGGGCCTGCGGGCCGCGTACGGGACGATCGCGGCCGCGGTCGGCACGGTCGGCACCTTCGTGGAGGCCGGCGGGACCGGGGCGGCCTGCGGCAGCGCGAGGGCGGTGGCGGCCGGGCGGGCGTGCTCGGTTCCGGCGGCCGCCGCGTGCTTCCCCTGCGGTTCCTCCGTCTCACGGGCCCGCTCCGCGAGGTCACGCGCGCGGGCCGCCTCCGCGGTACGGCGGGCCTGCTGCACGGCGGCGTTGCGCGGGAGGTCGCGCAGCGCCTGGGCGGCGCGGCGGAACGCCTCGGGGGTGGGCGTGGAGCCGCCGGCGGGCAGCGCCTTGGCGGCGCCGGTGCCGGACGCCGTGCCGGTCGTCTCCAGGGCGAGGACACGACGGCCCTCCAGCGCGCTGGCCCGCTCGGTCTCGGCGGTGGCGTACCGGCGGAGCAGGTCGGCGTGCTCCCCGCGCAGCGCGGCGAGCTCCACGCGCTTGGCGCGGAGCTTGGCGTCGAGCCGGGCGCGCAGCGCGCGGGACTCGTCCAGGTCGGACTCCAGCTCGGCGGTCCGCTCCTCGGCCTTCCACTGGTCCGCGGCGCGGGCCCGGTCGAGCTCGGCGACCCGCAGACCGGCGCTCCGGTCCCAACTGCGCATGAAGACGGCACCGGTGACGGCGGCGGCCGCCGCCGCGGCGGCGAGCAGCCGCACGACCACCAGATCGCCGGGCAGCCAGGAGGCCGCGGCGCACACGACCGCGGCGCCGGCGACCGCGGAGGGCGGCAGCAGCTTGTGCAGAGGCGGGGAATGGCGGTGGCGTCCACGTGGCATGGCCTGAAATTTACCGTGCGTAGGCGCCGTGTGGGGCGTCGGCCCGGCAATCTCTTGGCCACTTCTCGCCATCAGAAGTGGATATCCGCCGTTCCGGTTCCGTTTCGGGCCGACTCCCCTCACCCGGTGCCTACTTCTTGAGCAGCCCCTTCTCCGTCAGATACGCCTTGGCGACGTCCTCCGGCTTCGCCCGCTCGGCGTCCACCTTGCGGTTGAGTTCGGCGAGATCCGCCGTGGTCAGTACCTTGGTGATCTTGTCGAGAGCGGCGGCTATCTCCGGGGAACCGGCGTCCTTCGCGTTGACCACGGGCAGCACGTTGTCGGCGTTCTGCAGCTTCTTGTCGTCGTCGAGGAAGACGAGTCCGTAGCTGTCGAGGGTGGCGTCCGTGGTGGTCGTCAGGACCAGCTGGTCCACCCCGTCCTTGACGGCCTGCTTGGCCTGCGGGGTGCCGACCCCCTTGGGGTCGATCCCGGTCACGTCGATCCCGTACGTCTTCTTCAGACCCGGCGCGCAGAACGGCCGTACCGCGCATTCGTCACCGGCGGCGATCCTCACCTTCAGCTTCGCACCGCCGAGATCCGAAAGCGTCTTCAGCTTGTTCTTCTCGGCGAATTCCTTCGTCACCGCGAACGCGTTCTGATCGACCGCCTCACCGACCGCGAGCACCTTCAGACCACGCGGTTCGGCGAGCTTCCGCAGCGCCTCGACCGTGGCCGCCGCGTCACCGGAGGCGACCGGCTTCTCCTCGGGCGCCTTCGGTCCGTTCACCTTCGCGTTGAGGAATTCCGCGATCGTCGCCGCGTATTCCGGGACGATGTCTATCTCGCCCTTCTCCAGGGACGGTTCGTACAGTTCGCGGTTCTTCACGGTGGTGATGGACACGGAGTACCCGGCGTCCCGCAGCGTCTGCGCGTACAGCTCGGCGAGGACCTTGGCCTCGGTGAAGGCCGCCGCGCCGACCACCAGCGAACCGGCGCCGGCGCTCCCGGTGCTCCCGGCCCCCTTCTCCTTGCCCTGCTCCAGGCTGTCACCGCCGCACGCGGCGAGCGCGACGGTCAGCGCCGTCGTACCCAGTACCGCGCCCGCGATACGCGAGACCCTGTTCACGAGATCACCCATCTCCAGTCAGTTTTCGATCGGTCTTTCACGTCGTCGTCCGAGAAGGCGGTCCGCGCCCACGAGGACGCCCTCCACCAGGAGGGCGAGCAGAGCCACGAGCACGGCGCCCGCGACGACCCGCGCGGTGTCGTACGTGGCGAAGCCGGCCGTGATGATCCGGCCGAGGCCGCCCTGCCCGACCATCGCCGCGACCGTCGCCGTGGCGACCACCTGCACCGCGGCCGAGCGCACCCCGGTCATCACCACCGGCCGGGCGAGCGGCAGTTCGACGCGGCGGAAGAGCTGGCCGCCCGTCATCCCCATGCCCCGCGCGGCCCGCACCGCGGCCCGGTCCACCTCCCGCACCCCCACGTACGCGTTGGTGAGGAGCGGCGGTATCGCGAACAGCACGAGGGCCACCACGGTCGGTACGTAACCGGCGTTCCGCAGGGGCGACACCATGAACAGGGCGAGGACCGCGAAGACGGGGACCGCCCGCCCCACGTTCGACACGTTCACCGCGAGGGCCCCGCCCCGGCCCAGATGACCGAGCCACAGGCCCAGCGGCAGCGCGAGCGCCGCG
Source organism: Streptomyces sp. NPDC058664 (assembly GCF_042716635.1). Classification (NCBI taxonomy): domain Bacteria; kingdom Bacillati; phylum Actinomycetota; class Actinomycetes; order Kitasatosporales; family Streptomycetaceae; genus Streptomyces; species Streptomyces sp. NPDC058664. Next base: position 54,969 of record NZ_JBHXRW010000019.1, read on the forward strand.
GCGACAAGGAGCGCCGCCCCGCTCACGTACACGTGCTCGGCGAGCCGCCGCCCGATGCCCTCCTCGCCCGTCCAGTGCGCGCCGGTGGTGAGCCAGCCCCAGGCGTCCGTCACCACCCCCATCTCACCCACCTCCCGGCGCGGTCCGTATCCGGGTCCACGGCGTGAGCAGCCGCTGGAGTCCCAGGAGCAACAGGTCGGCGGTGACGGCGAGCAGCACGCACAGCACCGACGCGGCGAGCATCTGCGCCTTGAAGAACGTGGGCAGCGCGTCCTCGATGAGATTGCCGAGGCCACCGCGCCCGACGACCGAACCGATCGTCGTCAGCGCGATCGTGGAGACCGTCGCCATCCGTATCCCGGCCATCAGCACCGGCAGCGCGAGGGGAAGTTCGACCTGCCAGAGCAGCCGCAGCGAGCCGTACCCCATGCCCCGGGCGGCCTCCCGCGTATCGGCGGGCACCGCTGCGAGGCCCGCGAGCGTGTTCCGCACGAGGATCGTCAGCGCGTACAGCACGAGGCCGGTCACCACGAGCGCCGCCGACAGACCGAAGAAGGGCAGCAGCAGCGAGAACATGGCGAGCGACGGCACCGTGTAGAGCAGGGTGGTCAGACCGAGGACCGGTCCCGCGAACCGGGGCCGGGCCCGGACGAGGAGCGCGAGCGGCACCGCGACGAGGAGCGCGATCACCACCGACACGACCGTGATTCCCACATGCTGGAGCGTCGCTTCCGCCAACTCCCCGGCCCGCGTGCGCAGATACTCCCCGCAGATCCAGTCGTTCGTGACCAGACAGTTCGGTGCGCCCATCCGTCCCTCCCCCCGGCCGTCGACCTTCCCGAACGCATGTGTGACGACCCTAACCCCCGCCACCGACAATCCCCGAGACTCGCCACAATGCGGCAACACGCCCTTCACACACCCCCGACGCCCAGGGGACAGAATGGGGAACCATGATCCGGTTCGAGCACGTGACCAAGCGGTACGCGGACGGCACCACCGCCGTCGACGACCTCTCCTTCGAGGTCGCCGAGGGCGAACTCGTCACCCTGGTCGGGCCGTCCGGCTGCGGCAAGACGACCACGATGATGATGGTGAACCGGCTCGTCGAGCCGACCTCCGGCCGCGTCCTCGTCGACGGCCGGGACATCGCCGGCGTCGACCCCGTCGCCCTGCGCCGCAAGATCGGCTACGTCATCCAGCAGGTCGGGCTCTTCCCCCACCGCACCGTCCTCGACAACACCGCGACCGTCCCCGCCCTCCTCGGCTGGAAGAAGGCCGCGGCACGTGCGCGTGCCGCCGAACTCCTCGACCTCGTCGGCCTCGACCCGGCCACCTACGGCTCCCGCTACCCCGCCCAGCTCTCCGGCGGTCAGCGCCAGCGCGTCGGCGTCGCCCGCGCCCTCGCCGCCGACCCGCCCGTCCTCCTCATGGACGAGCCCTTCGGCGCCGTCGACCCCGTCGTCCGAGAACGCCTCCAGAACGAGTTCCTCGCCCTCCAGGCCACCGTCCGCAAGACCGTCCTCCTCGTCACCCACGACATCGAGGAGGCCGTCCGCATGGGCGACCGCATGGCCGTCTACGGGCAGGGCCGCATCGAGCAGTTCGACACCCCCGCCACCGTCCTCGGCTCCCCCGCAACCCCGTACGTCGCGGACTTCGTCGGCAGCGACCGCGGCCTCAAGCGGCTCGCCGTCACCCCCGTCACCGAGGCCGACCTCGACCCCGTACCCCCGGCGAAGCCCGGCGACGCGAAGGGGACGGACGGCGCCCCCGCTCCCGTACCCCTCGGGACCTCGCTCAAGGACGCCCTCTCCGTGCTCCTCCAGCACGACACCGGCCGGCTCACCGTCACCGGCGCCGACGGGCGCCCGCTCGGCGTCCTCACCCCGGCGGGCGTCCACCGCGCCCTGCGCCGGGCCACCGTGGAGCAGGCGTCGGACCGTGGAGCGGGCGTCAGGTCGCGCTGAGCTTGCCGCCCAACCAGACCATCCCCGGCGGGATCTCCCTGTTCCACGTGTTGAAGTTGTGGCCGCCGCTCTCCAGCGTGATCGAGGAGACCCGCGCCGGGCTCTTCACCTTCTTGATGAAGTCCAGCGTGCCCTTCAGGTTGCCCTCGCCCCGCTTCGACGTCGTCACCAGGAACGACGACTTCCCCTGCGGCAGATGGTCCAGGCTCCACAGCAGGTCCCCCCGCTTCCGCAGCCGGTCGTCCCCGTGGAAGAGATCCCCCGTCGTCACGTCCTCCGCCGCCCGGTAGTACGCGGAGAACCCCACCCCCGCCGCGAACCGGTCCGGATGGTGCAGGGCGATCTTCAGCGCGCAGTACCCGCCCGTCGAGTTCCCCATGAACCCCCAGTTCCGGGGCTTCGTACCCACCCGGTACGACTCCGAGACCGCCTTCGGCAGGTCCTCCGCGAAGAAGGTCTCCGTCTGCGGCCCCCCGGGCACGTCCACGCACTCGGTGTCCCGCGGGGGCGCCACCGTCGGCCGCAGCATCACCAGGATCATCGGCTGCATCCGCCCCTCCTTCGCCTGGAGGTACGCCGTCTTCGGGTACTTCAACCCCTTGATGAGGTTCTCCGCCGTCCCCGGGTACCCCGTGAGCACCACCGAGGCCGGGAACGCGCGCTTCGCGTACCGCTCCTGGAAGTACTCCGGCGGCAGGTACACGTAGGCCGGCGACACGATCCCCGAACGCTCCCCCGCCACGACGACCTTCTGTATCTGGCCGCCGACCGCCGGACGTTTCCCGCCGGGCACGTCGAGCCCCTGCGTGCCCACCACCCGCAGGTCCTTCGAACCGGCCGCGTGGTCGAGGACCACGCCCATGTCCTGCTCCTGCCCGAACAGGTCGGCCCACGAGCCGTAGAAGAGGAACGACCGGTTCGCCGCCAGGCCCACCGCCGCGAACAACGCCACCTGGGTCGCGAGCAGCAACCCGACCCGCCCCACGTACGCCCGCCAGCCACGACGCGCGAGGCGCGGCCACAGCCAGACCGTGGCGACGAACAGCGCCACGGCCAGCACGACCGCAACCACCAGGACTTTGTTACTGGTGAGACCCATGGGACGACCGAGCCTTCTTTCCGAGAATTTCCTGTGACCGAATGAACCCGACTCCGCACGACTCCGTCCTAGAAGGCGCACCAGCCGGAACGGCCCGCCGAACGCGCCGCAGGGCCCGACCGGAGTCAAAGACCCCTCGCTGGACCACGGGAAGTACGGGAAGCCATGTCTGTCACGCTAGATGGGGACAAATCAGGAATGGTTCCGGTTCGGGTACGCCGGATTCTCCGCGGCCCCCGACCGGAGAAGGTCCCCGCGCTCGTCGGCACGGCCTGCACCCTCATCGGCCTCATCGACATCGCCGCCGGCGTCTTCCCCCGCTTCCGCGCCAGCCGCATGCACGCCATGGCCGAAGTCCTCCCCGGCACCCTCGGCCCGCTCTCCGCCGCCCTCTCCCTCAGCGCCGGCGTCCTCCTCCTGCTCCTCGCCCACGGCCTCAAGCGCCACAAGCGCCGCGCCTGGCGCGCCGCCGTCGTCCTCCTCCCCCTCGGCGCCGCCGCCCAGTTCATCTGGCGCCACTCCGTCCTCGGTGCCCTCCTCTCCCTCGTACTCCTCGCCCTCCTCCTCCGCCACCGGGCCGAATTCGCCGCCCTCCCCGACCCACGGAGCCGCTGGCGCGCACTCGCCAACTTCGTCGTCATGGGCGGCGGATCCATCGCCCTCGGCCTCGTCATCGTCAGCGCCCACCCGCGCCGCGTCCTCGGCAGCCCCAGCCTCGCCGACCGCCTCGAACACGTCCTGTACGGACTCCTCGGAATCGAAGGCCCCGTCGGCTACAGCAACGGCGTCGACTGGACCGTCGGCTACTCCCTCGGCGCCCTCGGCATGCTCACCGCCCTCACCACCATCTACCTCGCCTTCCGCCCCGAGCACCCCGCCGCCCGCCTCACCGACGACGACGAGGCCCGACTGCGCGCCCTCCTCGACCAGCACGGCGGCCGCGACTCCCTCGGCCACTTCGCCCTCCGCCGCGACAAGGGCGTCGTCTTCTCCCCCAGCGGAAAAGCCGCCGTCTGCTACCGCGTCGTCTCCGGCGTCATGCTCGCCAGCGGCGACCCCATCGGCGACGTCGAAGCCTGGCCCGGCGCCATCGAACGCTTCATGGACGAGGCCAAGGCCCACTCCTGGACCCCCGCCGTCATGGGCTGCTCCGAGACCGGCGGCCAGGTCTGGACCCGCGAGACCGGCCTCGACGCCCTCGAACTCGGCGACGAGGCGGTCGTCGACGTCGCGGATTTCTCCCTCTCCGGACGCGCCATGCGCAACGTCCGCCAGATGGTCAAACGCATCGAACGCAACGGCTACACCACCCAGGTCCGCCGCGTCCGTGACCTCGACGCCACCGAACTCGCCCACGTCCGCCGCGCCGCCGCCGACTGGCGCGGCACCGACACCGAACGCGGCTTCTCCATGGCCCTCGGCCGCATCGGCGCCCCCGGCGACGGCGACGCCGTCATAGCGACCGCCCACAAGAAGAACGACACCGACGCCCCCGACACCCCCTACGGCGACCTCAAGGCGATCATCCACTTCGTCCCCTGGGGCCCCGACGGCATGTCCCTCGAACTCATGCGCCGCGACCGCTCCGCCGACCCCGGCATGAACGAGCTCCTCATCGTCGCCGCCCTCCAGGCCTCCCCCGGCCTCGGCATCGCGCGCGTCTCCCTCAACTTCGCCATGTTCCGCTCCGCCCTCGCCCGCGGCGAGAAGATCGGCGCCGGACCCGTCCTGCGCGTCTGGCGCGGACTCCTCGTCTTCCTCTCCCGCTGGTTCCAGATCGAGTCGCTCTACAAGTTCAACGCGAAATTCCGGCCACGCTGGGAACCCCGCTTCGTCGTCTACCGCACCAGCCGCGACCTCCCCCGCATCGGCTTCGCCGCCATGCAGGCCGAAGGCTTCGTCAGCCTCTCCCTGCCCCGCCCCTTCACCCGCAGACGCCCCGCTCCCACCCCCCGGCCCTGCGCCCACATCGTCCCCCCACCCGCCGAACGCGAGATCCGCGCGGCCTGATCTCGCCCCCGGGCCCTACGCTGGACACATGAGTAAGACGATCGACCGGGGCACCGCCCGAGGCCTGCCGGAGTGGGACCGCTGCGCGGTCATGGGCGTGGTCAACGTGACGCCCGACTCCTTCTCCGACGGCGGCCGCTGGTTCGACACCACGGCCGCCGTCAAACACGGCCTCGAACTCGTCACCGAGGGCGCCGACCTCATCGACGTCGGCGGCGAGTCCACCCGCCCCGGCGCCACCCGCGTCGACGAGGAGGAAGAACTCCGCCGCGTCGTCCCCGTCGTCCGCGGCCTCGCCGCCGAAGGCGTCACCGTCTCCGTCGACACCATGCGCGCCGGCGTCGCCGCCCGCGCCGTCGAAGCCGGCGCCGTCCTCGTCAACGACGTCAGCGGCGGCCTCGCCGACCCCCGGATGATCCCCGCCGTCGCCGCCGCCGAAGTCCCCTTCGTCGTCATGCACTGGCGCGGATTCAGCCAGAACATGAACAGCCTCGCCGTGTACGACGACGTCGTCACCGAAGTCGTCGGCGAACTCCGCACCCGCCTCGAAGCCGTCGTCGACGGCGGAATCGACCCCGAACGCATCGTCGTCGACCCCGGCCTCGGCTTCGCCAAACTCGCCCCCCACGACCTCGCCCTCGTCGCCCACCTCCCCGAGCTCCGCGCCCTCGGCCGCCCCCTCCTCGTCGCCGCCTCCCGCAAGCGCTTCCTCGGCCACGTCCTCGCCCGCGAGGGCGCCGCCCCGCCCCCCGCCCGCGAACGTGACGCCGCCACCGCCGCCGTCTCCGCCCTCGCCGCCCACGCGGGCGCGTGGGCCGTCCGCGTCCACGAGGTCAGGGCCACCGCCGACGCCGTACGCGTCGCCCGGGCCGTCGAGGGAGCCGCGTGAACCCCGAGGACTGGCCGGAGGACGAGGAGAACGGGCCCGACGAGGAACCCCGCACCGCCCCCGGCAGCGACGAGGCGGCCGTCGAAGCCGCCAACACCGCCTTCTACGAAGCGATGGAGACCGGCGACTTCGAAGGCGTCGCGGACCTCTGGCTCGACGACGGCGCCACCCCCATCACCTGCGTCCATCCCGGCTGGCCCGTCCTCACCGGCCGCGGCGAGGTACTCCGCTCGTACGCGCTGATCATGGCGAACACCGAGTACATCCAGTTCTTCCTCACCGACCTCAAGATCTCCCTCGCCGGCCGCACCGCCGTCGTCACCTGCACCGAGAACATCCTCAGCGGCGGCCCCGCCGAGGACGGCGCCGCCCTCGGCCCCCTCGTCGGCCAGCTCGTCGTCGCCACCAACGTGTTCCGCCACACATCCGACGGCTGGAAGATCTGGTCCCACCACGCCTCCCCCGTCCTGGCCGAGACCGAGGGAACCGAGAACGGCGAGCCCGGCACGGACGAGACCGGACCCCCCTCCTGACCCGCCCCCGCCCCCCACGGGCAAGCGCTGTCGGCCCCCGCAGGTAGATTCGACAGTGGACACCCGGCCGTCCGCACCCGGCTGCGTGCCCACCCGAACTACGACAGCAGGAGTGATTCGCGTGGATCGTGTCGCGCTGCGCGGCCTCAAGGCCCGGGGCCACCACGGCGTCTTCCCCAAGGAGCGCGAGGAGGGCCAGACCTTCATCGTGGACCTGGTCCTCGGCCTGGACACCCGCCCGGCGGCCGCCGACGACGACCTGACGAAGACCGTGCACTACGGAATCGTCGCCGAAGAGGTCGTCGACGTCGTCCAGGGCGAACCCGTCGACCTCATCGAAACCCTCGCCGAGCGCATCGCCCAGCAGTGCCTCAGCCACGCCGGAGTCCAGGAGGTGGAAGTCGTCGTCCACAAGCCGGACGCGCCCATCACCGTGCCCTTCGACGACGTGACCATCACGATCACCCGGAGCCGACGATGAAGCCGACGCAGAGCGACCCCACCGTCCAGCCCGTACCGGCCTCCGTCGTCGAGACCGTCGACGCCGCCGACGTCACCCTCTCCAACCCCCGCTGGGCCGTCCTCGCCCTCGGCGCCAACCTCGGCAACCGCCTGGAGACCCTCCAGGGCGCCCTCGACGCCCTCGCGGACACCCCCGGCCTCCGGGTCAAAGCCGTCTCCCCCGTCTACGAGACCGAGCCCTGGGGCGTCGAGCCCGGCACCCAGCCCTCGTACCTCAACGCGGTCGCCCTCGTGAAGACGACGCTGCCACCCTCCTCCCTCCTGGAGCGGGCCCACGCCGTCGAAGAGGCCTTCCACCGCGTCCGCGAGGAGCGCTGGGGCGCCCGCACCCTCGACGTCGACATCGTCGCCTACGCGGACGTCCTCTCCGAGGACCCCGTCCTCACCCTCCCCCACCCCCGCGCCCACCAGCGCGCCTTCGTCCTCGCCCCCTGGCACGACGTCGACCCCGACGCCCAGCTCTCCGGCCACGGCCCCGTCACCGCACTCCTCGCCGCCCTCGGCAGCGAAGGCGTCACCCGACGCGCCGACCTGGAACTCCGTCTCCCCGAGTAGTCGTTACGCTTCGTGGCAGACCGCCCACGACCACGACCGACGACCACACGAAGGACATCCGGTGAAACAACTGCGGCTCAAGGTGCTCACCGGACTGTTCCTCGTCGCCGGCATCCTCTCCTGGGGCGCCGCCCGGCTCTGGGACTCGGTCGGCACCCTCCCCAGCGTGCCGGTCGCCGCGCCCATCGTCCTCGCCGTGATCGCGGCCGTCCTCGCGGCGACCGCCCTCTCGATCCGCTCCCGCCTCAAGGCCCAGCGCGACCGCCGCCCCGGCGCCAAGGGCGTCGAACCCCTGATGGCGGCCCGCGCGGTGGTCTTCGGCCAGGCGAGCGCCCTGGTCGCCGCCCTCGTCGCCGGCATGTACGGCGGCACGGGCGTCTTCCTCCTCGCCTTCCTCGACGTCCCGGCCCGCCGCGACCAGGCCCTCTACGCGGCCCTGGCGGTCGCGGCGGGCATCGGCGTCATCGCGGCGGCCCTCTTCCTGGAGCGGGTGTGCAAACTCCCGGAGGACGACGACGAGGGCCCGGGCAAGGCCCGGGCCTGAGTCTCGGTGGTGCCGGTTCAGCGCGCCATGATGAGGCTCATGGCCTCGGCGCGGGTCGCGGGGTCACGCAGCTGACCGCGCACGGCCGAGGTGATGGTCTTGGCACCCGGCTTGCGGATTCCTCGCATCGACATGCACATGTGCTCGCACTCGAAAACCACGATGACGCCGCGCGGCTCCAGCATCTCCATCAGGGAGTCGGCCACCTGCGTGGTGAGTCGTTCCTGCACCTGAGGGCGGCGGGCGTAGACGTCGACGAGGCGGGCCAGCTTCGACAGACCGGTGATCTTGCCCGTCGTCGACGGGATGTACCCGACGTGAGCCACTCCGCGGAACGGGACGAGGTGATGCTCACAGGTCGAGTAGACCTCGATGTCCTTGACCAGCACCATCTCGTCGTGGCCCAGGTCGAACGTGGTCGTCAGGACGTCCTCGGGCTGCTGCCACAGGCCGGCGAATATCTCCTTGTACGCCCGCGCCACCCGCGCCGGCGTCTCCTTGAGTCCCTCTCGGTCCGGGTCCTCGCCGACCGCGATGAGGAGCTCTCGTACGGCGTTCTCGGCGCGCTTCTCGTCGAACTCGCCGATCGTGCCCTCGCCGTCCAGCGTCACCGGGTCGGTCATCCTGTGCCTCGTTCCGTCTGACTGTCGTACGCGCGAAATGGCCGCGCCCCCACAGGCTAGAACCTGTGGGGGCGCGGCTTCCATTCCGGGGTGACCGGGCGGTCAGTCCTCGGGGGTCTCCACGGGGGCGATGTCGATGCCCTTCGTGGTGTCGACCGAGGGGGTCGCCGAGCCGTTCGCGCTGTTCGTCAGGGCGAGCTCCTTGGGGGAGAGCACCGGCGGACGCGTGGACGGGGTGCGGCGGCTGGAGCCGGTCCAGGCCGGGCGGGCCGGGCGCCTGACGATGGTGGAGAAGATCTCGGCGATCTCCTCCTTGCCCAGCGTCTCCTTCTCCAGGAGGGCGAGGACCAGGTTGTCGAGGACGTCGCGGTTCTCGACGAGGATCTCCCAGGCCTCGTTGTGCGCGGTCTCGATGAGCTTCTTGACCTCTTCGTCGACCAGCGCCGCGACCTCTTCCGAGTAGTCGCGCTGGTGCGCCATCTCACGGCCGAGGAACGGCTCGGTGTTGTCGCCGCCGAACTTGATGGCGCCGAGACGCTCGGTCATGCCGTACTGCGTGACCATCGCGCGGGCCGTGGCGGTGGCCTTCTCGATGTCGTTCGCCGCGCCCGTGGTCGGGTCGTGGAAGACGAGCTCCTCGGCCGCGCGGCCGCCCAGCATGTAGGCGAGCTGGTCGAGCATCTCGTTGCGCGTGGTCGAGTACTTGTCCTCGTCCGGGAGGACCATCGTGTAGCCCAGGGCGCGGCCGCGGGACAGGATGGTGATCTTGTGGACGGGGTCGGAGTTGGGTGAGGCCGCCGCGACCAGGGCGTGTCCGCCCTCGTGGTACGCGGTGATCTTCTTCTCCTTGTCCGACATGATCCGGGTCCGCTTCTGCGGGCCCGCGACCACTCGGTCGATCGCCTCGTCGAGCGAGTGGTTGTCGATCAGCTTCTTGTCCGAGCGGGCGGTGAGGAGCGCCGCCTCGTTGAGGACGTTGGAGAGGTCCGCGCCGGTGAAGCCGGGGGTGCGTCGGGCGACGGCGCCGAGGTCGACGTCCGGGGCGACCGGCTTGCCCTTCTGGTGGACCTTGAGGATCTCCAGGCGGCCCTGCATGTCCGGGCGGTCGACGGCGATCTGCCGGTCGAAGCGGCCGGGGCGGAGGAGCGCCGGGTCGAGGATGTCGGGGCGGTTCGTGGCGGCGATCAGGATGACGCCGCCCTTCACGTCGAAGCCGTCCATCTCGACGAGGAGCTGGTTGAGGGTCTGCTCGCGCTCGTCGTGGCCGCCGCCGAGGCCGGCGCCGCGGTGGCGTCCGACGGCGTCGATCTCGTCGACGAAGACGATGGCCGGGGCGTTGGCCTTGGCCTGCTCGAAGAGGTCGCGGACGCGGGAGGCGCCGACGCCGACGAACATCTCGACGAAGTCGGATCCGGAGATCGAGTAGAACGGCACGCCGGCCTCGCCGGCGACGGCGCGCGCGAGGAGCGTCTTGCCGGTTCCGGGCGGGCCGTAGAGCAGGACGCCCTTGGGGATCTTGGCTCCGACGGCCTGGAACTTCGCGGGCTCCTGGAGGAATTCCTTGATCTCGTGGAGTTCCTCGACGGCCTCGTCCGAGCCGGCGACGTCGGCGAAGGTGGTCTTCGGCGTGTCCTTGGTGATGAGCTTCGCCTTGGACTTGCCGAACTGCATGACGCGGGAGCCGCCGCCCTGCATCTGGTTCATCAGGAAGAGGAAGACGACCACGATGAGGACGAAGGGGAGGAGGGAGAGCAGGATCGAGACGAAGGGCGACTGCTTCGTCGGGGAGACGGTGTAGCCCTTCTCGATCTGCCCGGCCTCGAACTTCTCCTGGAGCTTGTCGGCGATGTCCACGCCCTGGCTGCCGATGTAGCTGGCCTGGACCTTGCTGCTCTTGTCGATCTTCTGGCCGTCGATGAGCTCGATCTTGATGATCTGCTCGTCACCGGTGGTGACCTTTGCCTGCTTGACCTGGTTCTTGTCGATCGCCTGGACGACCTTGCCGGTGTCCACCGTCTTGTAGCCCTCGGACGAGCCGACGACCTGCATCAGCACGACCACGGCGAGGACGGCCAGCACGATCCACATGACCGGCCCACGGAAGTATCGCTTCACGTCCATCCATACGGAGCGAGAACGCTCCGTCCCTCCTGCCCGTAGGAAAATGCTGCTGTGAGTGCTGCTGTGTGAAAAAGCTGTTCTTCGGACGGTACCTCAGCATCGTCGCCCGCGACCGCCTTCCCGTGGTTCAACGGAGGGAAGGCGGTCGGGGTTCCCCGTACGGCCGGGTGTTCAGCCGCCGTAGACGTGCGGGGCGAGCGTGCCGACGAACGGAAGGTTCCGGTACTTCTCGGCGTAGTCGAGGCCGTAGCCGACGACGAACTCGTTGGGGATGTCGAAGCCGATCCACTTGACGTCGATCGCGACCTTGGCGGCCTCGGGCTTGCGCAGGAGCGTGCAGACCTCGAGGGAGGCGGGCTCGCGCGAGCCGAGGTTCGAGAGCAGCCAGGAGAGGGTCAGGCCGGAGTCGATGATGTCCTCGACGATCAGGACGTGCTTGCCCTTGATGTCGGTGTCGAGGTCCTTGAGGATCCGGACGACGCCCGAGGACTGGGTGCCGGCGCCGTAGGAGGAGACGGCCATCCAGTCCATGGTGACGGGGGTGGAAAGGGCGCGAGCCAGATCCGCCATCACCATCACGGCCCCCTTGAGGACGCCGACGATGAGCAGGTCCTTGCCCGCGTATTCCGCGTCGATCTTCGCGGCCAGCTCTGCCAGCTTGGCGTCGATCTCTTCCTTGGTGATGAGCACCGACTGGAGGTCGGTGCCCATGTCCTTCTCGTTCACCCGGGTCACTTTCGTTGCAGCGTGCGTCAGCCTTGCCGGATGACCAGTCTGCCACCCTGGCGGCGGGCTTCGACGCGGCCGGGCAGGTTGATGGCTCCTTGGCCGCGCCAGCCGGTGATGAGCCGGTCCAGTTCTTCGATGTGCCGGGCGAAGAGGGAGCCGGCGGGTGCGCCTTCGGCGATGACGGCGCGGCGCAGGACGCGGCGGCGTACGGCGGGGGGGAGCCCGTGGAGCTTGGCGCATTCGAGTGCGCCCGCTTCGTCGCGTACGGCGGTCTCGGCGTCGGCGGCCCAGGTGTCGAGGGCGTCGGCGTCGTCGCGGGAGAGCTGGGCCGTTCGGGCGAGGGCTTCGACGACGCCTTTGCCGAGGGCCTTCTCGAGGGCGGGGAGGCCTTCGTGGCGGAGGCGGGAGCGGGTGTAGGCGGGGTCGCTGTTGTGGGGGTCGTCCCAGACGGCGAGTTCCTGTGCGACGCAGGCCTTGCGGACGGTCTGGCGGTCGAGCTGGAGGAAGGGGCGCCGGTAGCGTCCGGCGGCGCCGGAGATGGCGGCCATGCCGGAGAGCGAGCGGATGCCGGAGCCGCGGGCGAGGCCGAGGAGGACGGTCTCGGCCTGGTCGTCGCGGGTGTGGCCGAGGAGGATCGCGGCGGCTCCGTGGCGCTCGGCCGCGGCGTCGAGGGCCGCGTACCGGGCGTCGCGGGCGGCGGCCTCGGGTCCTCCTTGGCGGCCGACGGTGACGGTGACGGCCTCGACGGGGGTGAGGCCGAGGGCGGTCATGCGTCCGGCGACTTCGTCGGCCCGGGTGTCGGAGCCGTGCTGGAGCCCGTGGTCGACGGTGATGCCGCCGGCGCGCAGGGGGAGTTTGCGGGCCTCGAAGGCGAGGGCGGAGGCGAGCGCCATGGAGTCGGCGCCTCCGGAGCAGGCGACGAGTACCAGCGGTTCGTCGTCGGTGGTGTGTTCGGTGAGGACGTCGTGGAGTACGCGGCGGACCGCCAGGCGTATCGCCGCGACCGCAGGATGGGGACCCATGTCCGGTGCCCTTCGTGATGGGGGTGGGGTGCCTCGGTCGGAGTCTTAACGGTCGGAAAGGGGGTTTCGGTCACTCAGAGTGCGTCGATGGTGACAGAAACCCGGCCGTTACCCGAGCATTGCACGCCTCACCCTGTGCCCAGGGTCCCTCGGATGGGTGATTGGTGGGGTGTTCTGACGTGTTCCTGTGTCGTCTGCCGCACCCGTCTCAGGAGTCTGCCTTACGGTGCACCCTCGCGATCCAGTCGGCGGGGGCGGCGATCTCGGCCTTGGTGGGGAGCGTGTTGGGCGAGGTCCACACGCGGTTGAAGCCGTCCATGCCGACCTGGTCGACGACGGCGCGTACGAAGCGTTCGCCGTCGCGGTACTGGCGGAGTTTGGCGTCGAGGCCGAGGAGCTTGCGCAGGGCGAGGTCGAGGCGGGAGGCGCCGCGGGCCCGTCGCGCCTGGAACTTCTCGCGGATCTCGGCGACGGAGGGGACGACCTGGGGGCCGACGCCGTCCATGACGTAGTCGGCGTGGCCTTCGAGGAGGGACATGACGGCGGTGAGGCGGCCGAGGATCTCGCGCTGTTCGGGCGTCTGGACGAGTTCGACGAGGGAGGGGGAGGGTTCGCCCTCCTCGCCTTCGGGGCGGCCGCCGGCGAGGGTCTGGACGGCTTCGCGGAGGCGTTCGACGACGGTGCCGGGGTCGACGTCGGTGGCGGCGAGGAACGACTGGATCTCGCCCTGCAGGTGGTCGCGGAGCCAGGGGACGGCGGTGAACTGGGTGCGGTGGGTCTCCTCGTGGAGGCAGACCCAGAGGCGGAAGTCGTGCGGGTCGACGTCGAGTTCGCGTTCGACGTGGACGATGTTGGGGGCGACGAGGAGGAGGCGGCCGCCTCCGTGCGCCCCGGCGGGGAATTCGCGGGTGGCGGGGGCGAAGGTCTCGTACTGGCCGAGGATGCGGGAGGCCAGGAACGACAGGAGCATGCCGAGTTCGACGCCGGTGACCTTGCCGCCGACGGCGCCGAGGACGGCGCTGCCGGGGGTGGCGGAGCGGCGTTCCTGCATCTTGCCGAGGAGGGGGGTGAGGAGTTCGCGGAAGCCGGCGACGTTGGCCTTGATCCAGCCGGCCCGGTCGACGACGAGGACGGGGGTGTCGTGCGGTTCCGTGCCCTCGGGGATCATCCGGGTGTAGGCGCGGACGTGTTCCTCGGATGCTTTGGCGTGCCTGCGGAGTTCTGCGACGACCTCGCGGGCTTCGTCGCGGCTGACTTCGGGTCCGGGCCGCACGAGGCGGGTCGCGGTCGCGACCGCGAGGTTCCAGTCGACCATCCCGGATGTGCCTGCGCCACCGATGCTCGTCATGCGTCAACCGTACGGTCTCGGCGCGTGTTCGGTGAGGGTTCGGGGCGGGTCGGACCCGGGTGGGGTACGGGCGGGCGGGAGGTCGGCCGGGGTCAGTGCTGTCCGGTGAGGGCGGCGGAGAGCCGGTCGAGGGCGGGCTGTGCCTCGTACGGGGAGGGGGTGCGGCCGGCGAGGAACGCGAAGGCGAGGAGGCGTCCGTCGGTGGTGACGACGGTCCCGGCGAGCGTGTTGACGCCGGTGAGGGTGCCGGTCTTGGCGCGGACGAGTCCGGCGCCGGCGGTGGCCGGGGCGGTGTCGAAGCGGCCGGCGAGGGTGCCGGTGAAGGCGCCGACGGGGAGTCCGGTGAGGAGGGGGCGCAGGGCGGGGCGGGTGGGGTCGGCCGCTCGGGTGAGGAGTCCGGTGAGCAGGGTGGCGGAGACGCGGTCGCGGCGGTCGAGTCCGCTGCCGTCGGCGAAGCGGGCGCCTGCGACGGGGAGGCCGAGGCCGGCGAGTTCGTCGCGCACGGCCCGGGCGGCGCCGTCGAAGCTCGCGGGCTGCTCGCGGGCCAGGGCGGTCTGCCGGGCGAGGGCTTCGGCGAGGTCGTTGTCGCTGTGGGTGAGGGTGCGTTCGACGAGGTCGGCGAGGGGGGCGGAGTACGTGCGGGCGAGGGGGGCGGTCTTGGGGGTGTGGCCGGGGGCGGGGTCGCCGGTGATCCGGACGCCGGCCTCGGTGAGGAGGTCCGCGAAGGTTCTGGCGGTGTCGCCCGCCGGGTCGGCGGTGCGGGGGGCGGGGCCGCTGGTGCTGTCGTCGAGGCGGCCACTGCGGGTCATGAGGGCGACGACGGGGGCGATGTTCTCGTTGGGGCCGATGGGGTGGAGCGTGGGGCCCGGGTAGAGGGTCGTGTCGTAGGTGAGGCGTACGGAGGTGTGGCCGCGCTTCTTCAGGGCCTGGGCGGTGTCGGCGGCGAGTGCCTTCAGGCGGGCCGGGTCGAGGGTGGGGTCGCCGCCGCCGGTGAGGGCGACGGTGGTGCCGTCGGGGGTGGCGGTGACGGTGGTGGGGATGCGGTGGTCGGGGCCGAGGGCGGAGAGCGCGGCGGCGGTGGTGGCGATCTTGACGGTGGAGGCGGGGGTCATGGGGGTGGTGGCGCCTTCGCCGTAGAGCTGCTCGCCGGTGGCGGTGTCGACGACGGAGGCGGTGCGGAGCGGGCCGAGGCCGGGATCGGCGAGGAGCGGTACGAGGGCGGCGGCGAGGTCCGCGGGGCGTGTGGCGGGCGCGGGGGCGTGCAGGGCGGTGAGGACGCCGGGGGCGCTGGGCGCGGGTGCGGGGCGCCGGGGCGCGGCGGGGGCGGGCGGCGGGGCGTGATGTGCGCCACCCGTCGCCGGGGCGGCGGCGCGGGCCCGCTCGGCCGTACGCTGGCCCGAGTCCCACGGTCCTGCCGCGGTCACCGCGACGGCGGCCAGGGCCAGGCCGAGGGCGGCGGAGCCCGCCGTGAGCTGCCACATCCTCGGTTCGGGCATTGCTGACCAGCCCCTTTCGCGATCACACACGTGCGTGAGGGACACTTAACCACCGCGCGCCGTCGCGAGCATTCACTTGTGTTTGATTCAGGAGGAGCCACCCGTGGAGTTCGACGTTCTCATCGAGATCCCCAAGGGGTCGAGGAACAAGTACGAGGTCGACCACGAGACCGGTCGCATCCGTCTGGACCGTCGCCTCTTCACGTCGACGGCGTACCCGACCGACTACGGCTACGTCGAGAACACCCTGGGTGAGGACGGCGACCCGCTGGACGCGCTCGTGATCCTCGACGAGCCGACTTTCCCGGGCTGCCTCATCAAGTGCCGCGCGATCGGCATGTTCCGCATGACGGACGAGGCGGGTGGCGACGACAAGCTGCTGTGCGTCCCGGCCACGGACCCGCGGATGGAGCACCTGCGGGACATCCACCACGTGGCGGAGTTCGACCGCCTGGAGATCCAGCACTTCTTCGAGGTCTACAAGGACCTGGAGCCGGGCAAGTCGGTCGAGGGCGCTGACTGGGTCGGCCGGGCCGAGGCCGAGGAAGAGATCGAGAAGTCGTACGCGCGCGCCAAGGAGCAGGGCGGTCACTGAGCCTCTGGTTCCGTGCCGGTCGGCCGAGCCCCTGGTTCTGTCCTGATCGCGTGAAGGCGGTGTGCCCCTCGGGGTGCACCGCCTTTCGTACGTCCGTCGCACGCCCATACTGGAAGCCACGATTCCCCTGGGGAGAGCGAGGCGGGCAGAGTGGTGGCGGAGCCGAACGGCTCGAAGGGCGGCCCTGACGACGGTCCGGAGGACCGGAAGCCGCAGTCGGACGAGGCGCGGAGCGCGTTCGTGCCGCCTGCCGGTGTGGAGCAGCCCGCGCCGCCGGAGGAGGAGCATCCGACCTCCGAGTTCGCCCTGCCCGCGGGGTTGACCGCGGAGCCGCCCGTGGAGCAGGAGGGTTCGGCGTTCGCGACGCCGGCGACCTATTCGGCGAAGAACTCGCCGCCGGCCTTCACCCCGGCGTACGGGGTGCCTCTGGTGCGGCTGTCGCAGGACGCGCCGTGGCAGGACCGGATGCGGACCATGCTGCGGCTGCCGGTGGGTGAGCGGCCGGTGCCGGAGGCGCCGCGCAAGGAGGACGAGGCGGGTCCTTCGGTGCCGCGCGTGCTCGACCTGACCCTGCGCATCGGTGAGCTGTTGCTCGCGGGCGGGGAGGGGGCGGAGGACGTCGAGGCGGCGATGTTCGCGATCTGCCGTTCGTACGGTCTCGACCGGGTCGAGCCGACGGTGACGTTCACGCTGCTGTCGGTCACGTACCAGCCGTCGCTGGTGGACGACCCGATCACGGCGAACCGGACGGTACGGCGCCGGGGGACGGACTACACGCGGCTCGCGGCGGTGTACACGCTGGTCGCCGATCTCAACGCGCGGGCGCACGAGGTGACGCCCGAGGAGGCGTACCGGCGGCTCGCGGAGATACGGCGCAACCGGCATCCGTATCCGGGGTGGGTCCTCACGTCGGCGGCGGGGGTGCTCGCCGGTGCGGCCTCGGTGTTGCTGGGCGGTGGCCTGACGGTCTTCCTGGTGGCGGCGCTGGGGGCGGTGCTCGGCGACCGGCTGGCGTGGCTGTGCGCGGGGCGGGGGCTGCCGGAGTTCTACCAGTTCCTGGTGGCGGCGATGCCGCCGGCGGCGATGGGTGTGCTCCTGACGATGCTGCACGCGGATCTGCGGCCTTCGGCGGTGATCACCGGTGGTCTGTTCGCACTGATCCCGGGGCGGGCGCTCGTGGCGGCGGTGCAGGACGGGCTGACCGGTTTCTACATCACGGCCTCGGCCCGGCTCCTGGAGGTCGCGTACTTCTTCGTCGCGATCGTGGTGGGCGTGCTGTCGGTGCTGTACATCGCCGTGCAGTTCGACGCGCAGCTCAATCCCGAGGGGGCGCTGCAGGCGGTGGAGCGGCCGGTGACGCAGATCCTGGCGTCGATGGTGCTGTGCGCGACCTTCGCGATCCTGTTGCAGCAGTCGCGGGCGACGGTGCTGTTCGCGACGCTGAACGGCGGGGTGGCGTGGGTGATCTACGCGTCGATCGCGGTGACCGCGGAGGGTTCGGCGGTGATGGCGACGGCGGTGGCGGCGGGCCTGGTGGGCCTCTTCGGGCAGCTGATCGCCCGGTACCACCACACGTCGTCGCTGCCCTATGTGACGGCGGCGATCGGCCCGCTGCTTCCCGGTTCGGCGACGTACTTCGGGGTGCTCGCGATCGCCCAGAACAACCTGGACCAGGGCTTCGCCTCGCTGGCGAAGGCGGCCGCCCTGGCCCTTGCGATCGCGATCGGGGTGAACCTGGGGGGCGAGCTGGCCCGGCTCTTCATGCAGGCCCCGGGCGCGGCGGCGGCGCGGCGGGCCGCGAAGCGCACCCGGGGGTTCTGACCTCTGGTCCGGCCTCGGCGTCAGCGCTTGGCGTGGCGGCCGCGGGGGTTCTGGGGGTTGGGGGCGCCGGGGGCGTCGTGGTCGCCCCGCGCCTGCTCCTTCTTGGACTGGGAGCGGGCCCTGAGGAACTCGATCACGATCGGGATCACGGAGATCAGGACGATGCCGACGAGGATCATCTCGATGTGCTTGTGCACGAAATCGATCTTGCCGAGGGAGGCGCCGAGCAGGGTCACGCCCGCACCCCAGAGCACGCCGCCGATGATGTTGAACGTGATGAACGAGCGGTAGTTCATGCGGCTGACGCCGGCGATGATCGGCGTGAACGTCCGCACGATGGGGACGAAGCGGGCCAGGATGAGCGACTTCGGGCCGTGCTTCTCGAAGAACTCGTGGGCCTTCTCGACGTTCTCCTGCTTGAAGAGCTTCGAGTCGGGGCGCTTGAAGAGGGCGGGGCCCACCTTCCGGCCGAAGAGGTAGCCGACCTGGTCGCCGATGATCGCGGCGGCCACGACCAGGGTGCAGACCATCCACAGCGGCTGGTCGAGCTTTCCTGTGGTGACGAGCAGGCCGGTGGTGAAGAGCAGCGAGTCGCCGGGCAGGAAGAACCCGATGAGGAGTCCGGACTCGGCGAAGACGATGACGAGGACACCGATCAGACCAAAGGTCTGGATCAGATAGTCCGGGTCCAGCCAGCTCGGTCCGAGGGCAAGCGTGTTCACGGGTTCCGGGCTCCTGCGGTCGGTGGGGGCGTGGGGGACGGCTGGCCCCAAGCTATCAACGCGAGGCGAACCCGACCGGTTCCACCCGGGTCCCACAGGATGCGGACGGGGTGCGCGGCCCTGAGGGTGGGGGGTCAGGAGGTGTATGCCGATGGGCATCGAAGAGTACGGGGGCGGTCAGGGGCCGCACCCCGACGTGCTGGTCGTGACGACGAACGACGTGCCGGGGTTCGAGGTCAGGCAGGTGATCGGTGAGGTCTTCGGGCTCACGGTCCGGTCCCGTCATCTGGGCAGCCAGATCGGCGCGGGTCTGAAGTCGATGATCGGCGGGGAACTGAAGGGCCTGACGAAGACCCTGGTGGAGACCCGTAACCAGGCGATGGAACGCCTGGTGGAACAGGCCAAGGCGCGCGGCGCGAACGCCGTGCTGATGTTCCGCTTCGACGTGACGGAGGCGGCGGACGTGGGCACGGAGGTGTGCGCGTACGGCACGGCGGTGGTGATCGCGCCGCGCGTCTGAGCCGGGTCCGGCCCCGGCGGGGCTCGCCGGGGCCGGTGCGGTGGTCCTGAGGGTGACAAGCCGTGAGGTGCCGCGCCGTGAGGTGCCGCGCCGGGGCGGCAGGTGGGTCCGACGTGGTGTGTGACGCACGTCTGTTCGGGTCACATCTCGGGATGTTATGCCCCCTTCGTCCACTTATGGTGGGGCGGTGGCCACCGATCACGCTCCGCCCGCGCCGTCCTCATCCGCCGACGAGACCCCGCTGCGGATCCTGCTGCCGCAGGTGCTCCCCGCACTCGTGGTCGGGGTGATGGCGAGCCTGCTGTTCCTGGGGATCAGCGCCCTCGCGGAGCAGTTCCAGGGCGTCCTCTGGGAAGACCTGCCGGACGCGCTCGGCATCGGGGCGTACTCCTCCCTCTGGACCATCCTCATGCTCACGGCGACCGGCATCGTCGTGGGACTCGTCATCTGGAAGGTGCCCGGGCACGCCGGTCCCGACTCGGCCTCCACGGGCCTCGGCGGGGCACCGCTCGCCCCCGGGGTCGTACCGGGACTGCTGCTCGCGAGCACGCTCGCGCTCGCCGGCGGGGTCAGCCTCGGCCCCGAGAACCCGATCATCGCGGCCAACGTCGCCCTCGCCTACTGGCTCGGCCGCAAGGCCGCTCCCGCGGTGCCGGGCGCCGCCTGGGTCGCCCTCGCCTCGGCCGCCACGATCGGCGCCCTCTTCGGCACCCCGGTGGCCGCCGCCCTGGTCCTCTCCGAGGCCCTGGTCGGGCAGCCGGGGCGCGGCTCCCTCTGGGACCGGCTCTTCGCCCCGCTCGTCGCCGCCGGCGCCGGCGCGATGACCACCGAACTCATCGCCGAGCCCAGCTTCGCCCTGGGCCTCCCGCCGCTCACCGATCCCGGCTGGGGCGACCTCCTCGGCTCCCTGGTGATCGCCTCCGCCGCGGCCGCCTTCGGGCTCCTCTCCTGCTACCTCTTCCCCTACGTCCACGCCGCCTTCCAGCATCTGCGTCACCCCATGGTGATGCTGCCCCTCGGTGGCCTCCTCCTCGGCCTCCTGGGCGCCCTCGGGGGGCATCTGACGCTCTTCAAGGGCCTGGAGGAGACCAAGGAACTCGCCTCCTCGATCGGCGGCTGGTCCTCGGGCGAACTGGCCAAGTTCGCCGCGGTCAAACTCCTCGCCCTCGTCGTCGCCGCCTCCTGCGGCTTCCGCGGCGGCCGCATCTTCCCCGCCGTCTTCGTCGGCACCGCCTTCGGGCTGCTCGCCCAGGCCCTCGTCCCCGAGGTCCACCCGGCGGTCGCCGTCTCCTCGGCCGTCCTCGGCGTCCTGCTCGCCACCACCCGGCAGGGCTGGATCAGCCTCTTCACCGGCGCCGCCCTCGCCGGCTCCCCCGCGGTCCTCGCCCTGCTCTGCCTCGCCTCCCTCCCCGCCTGGCTGATCGTCACCGGCCGGCCCCAGCTCGAACTCGACGAACACGGCCGCGCCCTGCGCTGACCCCCGCCTCCCCTTCCCCGCCGTCAGTCCCACCGTCAGAAGGAGTCACCATGCCGCTGCACAAGGGCCCCGCCGCCGCTTCCGAGCCCGCGAGCCGGCTCGCGCTCAACCCGTTCTTCGGACAGGCCAACCCTGTCGGCGGCATGACCGACGCGCCGCCCCGCCACCGGTTGCCCGACGGCCCGCTGCCCCCGGCGAGCGCCTACCAGCTCGTCCACGACGAGCTGATGCTCGACGGCAACTCCCGGCTCAACCTCGCCACCTTCGTCACCACCTGGATGGAACCCCAGGCCGGGGTGCTGATGGCCGAGTGCCGCGACAAGAACATGATCGACAAGGACGAGTACCCGCGCACCGCCGAACTGGAGCGCCGCTGCGTGGCCATGCTCGCCGACCTGTGGAACGCCCCGGATCCCGCCGCGGCGGTCGGCTGCTCCACCACCGGCTCCAGCGAGGCCTGCATGCTCGCCGGCATGGCCCTCAAGCGCCGCTGGTCCCAGCGGAACGCCGACCGGTACCGGGGAGGGGCCCGCCCCAACCTGGTGATGGGTGTCAACGTCCAGGTCTGCTGGGAGAAGTTCTGCAACTTCTGGGAGGTCGAGGCCCGGCTGGTCCCCATGGCGGGCGACCGCTTCCACCTCGACGCCGAAACCGCCGCCGCGCTCTGCGACGAGAACACCATCGGGGTCGTCGCCGTCCTCGGCTCCACCTTCGACGGCTCCTACGAACCGGTCGCCGAGATCTGCGCCGCCCTCGACGCGCTCCAGGAACGGACCGGTCTCGACGTCCCCGTCCACGTCGACGGCGCCTCCGGCGCCATGGTCGCCCCCTTCCTCGACGAGGACCTGGTGTGGGACTTCCGGCTCCCCCGCGTCTCCTCCATCAACACCTCCGGCCACAAGTACGGCCTGGTCTACCCGGGCGTCGGCTGGGCCCTGTGGCGCTCGCCCGCCGAACTCCCCGAGGAACTCGTCTTCCGCGTCAACTACCTGGGCGGCGACATGCCCACCTTCGCCCTCAACTTCTCCCGGCCGGGCGCCCAGGTCGTCGCGCAGTACTACACCTTCCTGAGGCTCGGCCGGGAGGGTTACCGGGCGGTGCAGCAGGCCTCCCGGGACATCGCCCGCGGTATCGCCGAACGCGTCGAGGCCATGGGCGACTTCCGGCTGCTCACCCGCGGCGACCAACTGCCCGTCTTCGCCTTCACCACCGCTCCCGACGTCACCTCCTTCGACGTCTTCGACGTGTCACGGCGGCTGCGCGAACGGGGCTGGCTGGTGCCCGCCTACACCTTCCCCGCCGACCGCGAGGACCTGTCCGTCCTGCGCGTGGTCTGCCGCAACGGCTTCTCGGCCGACCTGGCCGAACTCTTCGTCGAGGATCTGAGCCGCCTGCTGCCCGAACTCCGGCGCCAGTCGAAGCCGTTCACCCACGACAAGGACGCCGCGACCTCCTTCCACCACTAGAACTCCGCCACGAGGGCCTCAGCTCACCCGGTCCTCGCAGGCCAGCCGGAACTCCGACCACCGGACCCCGTCCGCCGTCAGCGCGTACCGGCAGCTCGACGACTCCCGCAGCAGGCCGAGCGGAGTACGGCGGGTGTGGTGGCCGCCTTCGTCGAGCCGGGCGAAGGTACGGCCGCCGTCCACGCTCCCGTACCCCGCCGGCTCCGCGCCGATCCCGACCAGGCCACCGGGCCCCGGGACCGGCAGCCCCAGAAGGCTGCGGGGCTCCGCGGTCGGGCCCGTGGTCCACATCCGTTGCCAGGTGCCGCCGCCGTCCAGGGAGCGGTGCAGGGCCCGCATCGGGTTCTTGACGGGCTCACCGCCCGCCGGCTCGCCCATCTCCGCCGCGTACACCGCGTCCCGGCCCACCGCGACCGCCGTGTACCACCCGGGACCCGTGGCGGGGCTCGGCAGCCGGCTGACCGTCCAGCCGCGCCCCCCGTCCCGGGAGACGGCGACCGCCGCCCGCCCCGAGACCGGGTCCGTGCCCGAGACCCACCAGGATCCGTCGGGCTCCGGCTGCTCCTGCGGCCGGGGACGCGCCCCGAGCAGCGGCACCCGGGCCAGCGCCCGGCGCCGCCCGTCCTGGGGCGAGACGACCACGAGCCGCTCCCGCTCGCACGCGTCGGGCAGGGCTCCGGCGGGCTCGGCGCAGTCGGTGGTGAGCACCGCCCCCGCGGGTATCTCCGGGATCGTCCCGACCGTACGCCGGTCCACCGCCCGCCAGTCGCGGCCGCCGTCGGCGGTGAACCAGCTCCGCGCCTCTCCCGGCTCCGCCCCGCCGTCCTCGATGAGCGCCCGGCCAGGACCGAGCGGGACGAGGTGGGCCGAGATGCCGTCCGTCCCCGTCGTCCGGGGCAGCGGGGACCGCCGCAGCACCCACTCCTTCGCCCCGGCGTCCCGCACGGCCACGTGCTGCCGGCAGAATCCGCTCTCCGGCGCCGCCGGCTCGCTCACGCACTCGGCGAGCAGCGCGAACCCGCTGCCGTCCCGCGCGAAGCCCAGACTGTGCGCCCAGCCGGGCAGCCCCGGCGCGGACGGTATCCGGGGCGGCGCCCCGAACCGTCCCGGAGACGCGGAAGCCCCCGGATCCCCCGCCGCTCCCGAGGCGCCCCTGCTCGAAGCACCCGCGGGACCCGCGGGATCCGAACCGTCGCCCGGCTCCGCGCCAAGCCCCGTACAACCCGTCAGTACCACCCACACCAGCGCCACGACGGCACCGGCCCGTCCCACCGGCCTGCGCATCGCACGTCCCCCTGTCCTCCCTCGGGCGGTCCGCGGTGGGCCGCTGCTTTCAATACACCGCTCGCCGCCTTCGGGTTCCCACCTCCGCGCCGCTACTTCCCCAGCCGCCCGAACTTCCTTACCGCCAGCGGGAAGAAGACCGCCAACAGCACCAACGGCCACACCACCGCCGCCCCGATGTGCCCCGGCTCGCCGCCCGGGTTGCCGAAGAGGTCACGGACCGCCGTCGCGGTCGCCGACATCGGGTTCCACTCCACGAAGGTGCCGAGCCAGCCCGGCATCGAGTCCGGCGACGCGAAGGCGTTGGAGAGGAAGCCGACGGGCCAGACCAGGATCTGCACCGCCTGCACCAGTTCGGCCCGCCCGGCGACCAGGCCGAGGAAGATCCCGATCCAGAGCATCGCGAAGCGCAGCAGGAGCAGCAGTCCCAGGGCGGCCGAGGTGCTTCCGAGGCCGCCGTTCGCCCGCCAGCCGATCGCGTACCCGACGCCGACCATCACGAGCAGTCCCACGGCCGACTGGAGCATGTCGGCGGCGGCCCGTCCCACGAGCACCGCTCCGTCGGTCATCGGCATCGAACGGAACCGGTCGATCACCCCCTTGTTCAGATCCTGCGTCACCGCCGTCATGGTGCCTTCGAGCCCGAACACCATGGTCAGGGTGAGCATCCCGGGCACCAGGAAGTCGACGTAGTCGCCGTCGACGCTCCGTCCGCCGCCGACCAGATAGCCGAACATCAGCAGCATCATCACCGGGAACACGAGCCCGACCAGGACCT
The DNA here is from genome assembly GCF_042716635.1 of Streptomyces sp. NPDC058664. Classification (NCBI taxonomy): domain Bacteria; kingdom Bacillati; phylum Actinomycetota; class Actinomycetes; order Kitasatosporales; family Streptomycetaceae; genus Streptomyces; species Streptomyces sp. NPDC058664. Next base: position 79,093 of record NZ_JBHXRW010000019.1, read on the forward strand.
GCACCGGCTGCCTCGCCCAGTGCGCCAGCTCGCGGCGGGTCATCGTCCAGCAGTCGCTCACCACGTACGCCGCGCTCATGCCGCAGCCTCCTTCTCCTCGGACCGGTCCGGACGGGCCTTCTCCTCGGACCGGTCCCGACCGGCGCCCGTCAGGTGCAGGAAGACCTCGTCGAGCGTCGGCCGCCGCAGGGCGATGTCCTCCGCCTCGATCCCGGCCTCCCCCAGCGCCCGTACGGTCGCGGTGAGGGAGGCCATCCGGTCGTCCACCGGCGCGCTGAGCCGCCGCCGGTCGGTGTCCACGCTCACCTCGGCCCGTGCCGCGGGCAGCAGGCCGGCCGCCTCGCCGAGCCGCGCCGCGTCCCGTACGACCACGTCGATACGGTCGGTGCCGACCCGCGCCTTGAGTTCGTCGGCCGTGCCGTCCGCCACGACCCTGCCCCGGTCCACGACGGAGATCCGGTCGGCGAGCCGGTCGGCCTCCTCCAGGTACTGCGTGGTGAGCAGCACCGTGGTGCCGCCCCCGACCAGGGAGCGCACCGACTCCCAGACCTCGCCGCGGCCCCGCGGGTCGAGTCCGGTCGTCGGCTCGTCGAGGAAGAGCACCTCGGGCTCCGTGATCAGCGAGGCGGCCAGGTCGAGCCGGCGCCGCATGCCGCCGCTGAACTGCTTGACCGGCTTGTGGCCGGTGTCGGCGAGGCCGAAGCGCTCCAGGAGTTCGTCGGCCCGCGTCCCGGCGCGGCGCGCGCCCAGGTGGTGGAGCCTGCCGAACATCTCCAGGTTCTGCCGGCCGCCCAGTTCCTCGTCGAGGGCCGCGTGCTGCCCGAGCAGCCCGATCCTGCGCCGCACCTCCCGCGCCTCGGTCCGTACGTCGTGTCCCGCCACCCGCACCAGGCCCTCGTCGTGGCGCAGCAGCGTGGCCAGGATCCGTACCGTCGTGGTCTTGCCCGCGCCGTTGGGGCCGAGCAGGCCGTGGACGGTGCCGCGTCCGACGGTCAGGTCGAGGCCCGCGAGGGCGTCCTTCTCCCCGTACCGCTTGCGTGCGCCCTGTACGAGGATCGCGTCCGCCGTCATGTCCGTTCCTCCCGAAAAAGTTGTAGTCAAATTTGACCACTTGCCGCCGACGGAGGAAGGTATGCCCTCGTCCCGCATTAGTCAAACTTGATTAGCCGGGGTGCCGGTCCTGTCCCCGGTCAGGTGGCGAAGGGGTTCTCCTCGCCCTCGGCGAGCACCCCCACGAACGGGTCCCCCTCGCCCGCGAACACGTACGCCCCGCCCTCGATCCGCTCGATCAGGCCGAGCGTCCACTCCTTGCCCGCGTCGGCCGAGTGGACCCACAGGTGCATGATCTCGCCGATGTGGCCGAGCTGCCCGGGGCCGCCCTCCGGCGTGTAGTACTCGGTGACCGCCGTCCGCCACTCGTCGAGCGCCCGGACCCGCCGACGCAGCAGCTCCGCCGCCTCCTCCCGGGGCAGGTCCACGATGAAGCCGATGCCCGCCGACAGGACGTCCATCTTCTGGTCGTACGTGGTCAGCGCCTCGCGCAGCAGGGCGAAGTACTCCTCCGTGCCGCGGTCCGTCAGCTCGTACTCGACGCGTGGCGGCCCGCCGACCGCGCTGGGCGCCACCTCGTGCGCGTGCAGCAGTCCCTGCTTCGCCATCTGCTTCAGCGCGTGGTAGATCGAGCCGGGCTTGGCGTGGGACCACTCGTGCGCGCCCCAGTACTCCAGGTCGTTGCGCACCTGGTAGCCGTGGGCGCGGCCGTGCTGTTTGACCGCGCCCAGGACGAGGAGACGGATCGCCGACATCTCACGTACCTCCTAGTCAATTTTGACCAGGGTACGCGCGTGTGCCTCTGTGTACGGGGCCTACGCGCGCGGGGTCACCGCCCCTGCTCCTCCGCGATCAGGTCGAAGGAGCCCTTGCCGTCCAGGGACTCCCGGATGATGTCCGCGTGCCCGGCGTGCCGGCCGGCCTCCTGGACGAGGTGGAGCAGCATCCAGCGGACCGAGACCTGTCCGTCCTTCGGGAACCAGGGGGCCTCCGGCAGCGGGAAGGTGTCGTCCAGGCTGGGCACGGAACGGACGAAGTCCTCGGTCTCCTTCGCCACTCCCGCCCAGAACTCCACGATCTCCGGGATCGTCTCCTCGTCCACGAGACGGAAGGCGTCGCCCCAGGTCTCCTGGGTGCGCTGCCGCTCGTTGGGCCGGCGCTGTGCCAGCCGGAGCCAGTTGAGCTCGACCTCGGCGACGTGTTTGAGCAGGCCGGAGAGGCTGAGCTCGCTGGCGCTGGGGCGGCCCGCCGCCTGCTCCTCGGTGAGCCCGAGGAGCGAGCGGCGGATCGCGGCGCGCTGGGCCTCGACGAAGTTGAGGAGCGCGCCGCGCTCGTCGCCGTGGGCCTCGGTGGGAACGAGAGCGACCATGATGTCCGCCTTCCGTGGGGAACGTTTCCGACACCGCTCAAGCTACGGACCCTTGCGGACAGCTACTGTCCTCGACGCGGATCAGAAGGGGAAGCGGCTCCGGCCGTGCTGGATCGAGATCCACTTCTGGGTGGTGAAGCTCTCCACCATCGCCTCGCCGTTGAGCCGCCCGATGCCCGAGTGCTTCTCGCCGCCGAAGGGCACGATCGGCTCGTCGTGCACGGTGCCGTCGTTGATGTGGATCATGCCGGTGTGGATGCGCTTGGCGACCCGTACGCCCCGCTCGACGTCCCCGGTGTGGACGGCGCCGCTGAGCCCGTACGGCGTGTCGTTGGCGATCCGTACGGCCTCCTCCTCGCCGTCGAACGGGACGATCAGGGCGACCGGGCCGAAGATCTCCTGGCCCAGGATCGGGGCGTCCGGGGCGAAGCCGGTGAGGACGGACGGGGAGACGAGGTTGCCGTCCACCGTGCCGTGCAGCAGGGCCGTCGCGCCGGCCGCCACCGTCTGGTCGACGAGCGAGGAGACGGCCTCCGCCTGCTGGGAGTTGATGAGCGGACCGATGTGGGTGGCGGGGTCGGCCGGGTCGCCGACGCGGAGGGTCTTCACCTTCGCCACGAACTTCTCGGTGAACTCCTCCTCCAGGGTGCGGTCCACCAGGATGCGGTTGGCGGCCATGCAGACCTGCCCCTGGTGGACGAAGCGGCTGAAGACGGCCGCGTCCACGGCGTAGTCGACGTCGGCGTCCTCGAGCACGATCAGGGCGCTGTTGCCGCCGAGTTCGAGGACGGCGTGCTTGAAGTTCTGCGCGCAGACCGTGGCGACGTGGCGGCCGACCTTGTCGGAGCCGGTGAAGGAGATGACCTTCGGGATCGGGTGGGTCAGGAGCGCGTCGCCGATCTCGGCGATGTCGGTGACGACGACGTTCAGCAGACCGGCGGGCAGGCCGGCCTCCTCCAGGACCTTGGCGACGAGGGTGCCGCCGCAGATCGGGGTGTTCTGGTGCGGCTTGAGGACGACCGCGTTGCCGAGGGCGAGCGCGGGCGCCACCGACTTGATCGAGAGGAGGAAGGGGAAGTTGAAGGGCGAGATGACGCCGACGACGCCGACCGGGACGCGGTAGACGCGGTTCTCCTTGCCGTCGACCGGGGACGGCAGGATGCGGCCCTCGGGGCGCAGCGCGAGCTGCACCGCCTCGCGCAGGAACTCCTTGGCGAGGTGCAGCTCGAAGGCCGCCTTGAGGCGGGTGCCGCCGAGTTCGGCGATGATCGTCTCGGCCATCTCCTCCTCGCGGTCCTCGACGATCCGCAGCGCGCGCTCGAAGACGAGCCGGCGCGTGTACGGGTTGGTCTCGGCCCACGCGGCCTGGGCGCGCTCGGCGGCCCGGTAGGCGCGGTCGACCTCACCGGCGGTGGCGACGGTGATCGACGCGAGCTTCTCCCCGGTGTACGGGTTGAAGTCGATGATGTCCCACGAGCCGCTGCCCGGCTTCCACTCGCCGTCGATGTACTGGTGGGCCAGGTCGGTGAAGTGCGACATGGATCGAGACCCCTCTACCCGCTCTGCCTCTGCGCGATGACAGAAGTGACGTCGGAACTGATGTCACGTCATCGTACTGATGTGTCAGATGAGTTGGAGGAGGCCGCGGAGAAGATCCCGGCTTTCGGCCGGATCCGGGCCGTCCGCCTGGAGTCGCTCCATCACCCGCTGGTACTGGGCCACCTCCTCGCGCTTGTCGAGGTAGAGGGCGCTGGTGAGCTGCTCCAGGTAGACGATGTCGGAAAGGTCGGACTCGGGGAAGCGCAGCATCGTGAAGGCGCCGCTCTCGCCGGCGTGGCCGCCGAAGCTGAAGGGCATGATCTGGAGCGTGACGCCCGGGTGTTCGGAGACCTCGATGAGGTGCTTCAACTGACCGCGCATGACGGACCGGTCGCCGTAGGGGCGGCGGAGCGCGGCCTCGTCGAGGACGGCGTGGAACTGCGGGGCGCGCTCGGAGACGAGGACCTTCTGCCGTTCGAGGCGCAGGGCGACCCGCCGGTCGATCTCGGCGGCGGGAGCCTCGGGCATGCCCCGGGTGACGACGGCCTGGGCGTACTCCTCGGTCTGCAACAGGCCGTGGACGAACTGCACTTCGTAGACGCGGATGAGCGAGGCTGCGCCTTCGAGGCCGATGTACGTCTGGAACCAGCCGGGCAGGACGTCGCCGAAGCTGTGCCACCATCCCGCGACGTTGGCCTCGCGGGCGAGCCCGAGGAGCGAGCCGCGTTCGGCCTCGTCCCCGACCCCGTACAGCGTGAGCAGATCCTCGACGTCCCTGGCCTTGAAGCTCACCCGTCCCAACTCCATACGGCTGATCTTGGATTCGGACGCCCGGATCGAGTAGCCGGCCGCCTCGCGGGTGATCCCGCGCGACTCGCGCAACCGCCTCAGCTGGGAGCCCAGCAGGATGCGCCGCACCACACTCCCGCTCGCTCCGCCCGATTCGCCTGCGGTCACGGCTCCAGCCTCCCCTTACGGTGTCGAGCCCCCGTCGAGCCCCGGATTCTGCCACCAAACGCTTCAGCGCGTACACATTCGATTACGGAAAGGCGGCGAGTTCAGGGCATCCGTGGGCACGGTGCGGGCAGATCGCGAAAAGTTCCCCTCATCAGGTGGACGACTTATGCACAGATTAGGCACGGGGGCGGACAGGTCCGGCGCGTGCACGTGCATCTGCCCTTGCATCCAGTGAGCGCATTCGGAACCATGGGCCCCGCGCAGCCGCGTACTCGTTCGTGTTGTCGTGTTGTCGCACCACAGTCGCGATTCCCGGGAGTGCCTCGCATGGGGACGAATGGATCGACCGTGCTCGAGCCGTTACGGCAGGGCCTTCCGCCGATCGATCCCGGCGCCGTCTCCACCTCCGCGTCCTGCGCCCTGCCCGCGCGGTACGAAGCCGTGCGCGGGGCACGGAAGTTCACCAGCGCCACACTGGACCGCTGGAAGCTGACCGAACGGTTCGACGACGTCGCCCTGGTCGTCTCCGAGCTCGTCACCAACGCGCTGCGCCACGCGGTGCCCGCCGACGCGCCCCAGGAACAAGGCGAGAACCCGCCGGTGCGGCTGCACCTGATGCGCTGGTCCTCGCACCTCGTGTGCGCCGTGCGCGACCCGAGCCAGGAGAGCCCGGAGGCGCGGGGCGGCGAGGAGGACTTCGCCGCCGAGTCGGGACGCGGGCTGTTCCTGGTGGACTCGTTCAGCGACAGCTGGGGGTGGCACCCGCTCGCCGGCACGCTGCGGGGCAAGGTGGTCTGGGCGCTGTTCCGGGTCGGTCCTGAGTAGCCGTCCGGCCCGTGGACGCGAGGGCGGGACGTAGAGGAGAAGGGCCCCGGCGCTTTTGTCGCCGGGGCCCTTCTCTCGTGCGCTTCGTCCCGTCCGTCTCACACCAGGTGGTCGAACTCCCCGTCCTTGACGCCCAGCAGGAGCGCCTCTATCTCCGCGGGCGTGTAGACGAGCGCGGGACCCTCGGGGTGGCGCGAGTTTCGTACGGCAACGTTTCCCCCCGGAAGCTTGGCGAACTCCACACACGATCCCTGGGAGTTGCTGTGCCTGCTCTTCTGCCACACGACGCCTCGCAGCTCCGTGGCCGCCATGCCGTTGTACGCGCGATGCGCATGATGCACTGGTAGCTCCCCGAGTTGCTTGGTGCAGGTGTCAACTTCCTCGGATCATAGCTGTGTTCATATGGCCGATGCATGGGCAGATGCACGTGCACGAGGGGTTGCGTAGCGGCTACGCGACGCAGCGTGCGGCCGCCCTCCCCCGCAGGGGGAGGACGGCGGATTCCACGCGCCGGTTCAGCGCTCCTCGCGGAAGTCGACGTGCCGGCGGACGACCGGGTCGAACTTGCGCAGGGTGAGGCGGTCGGGGTCGTTGCGGCGGTTCTTCCGCGTGACGTAGGTGAATCCGGTACCGGCGGTGGACCGGAGCTTGATGACGGGGCGGAGTTCGTTGCGTGCCATGGTGTGTAGAGTAATTGAAAATGGTTCCCATTTCCAATGTCTTGACGGAGAGGTAGGTCACCCTTGTCCGCCCACTGCCAGCTGACCGGAGCGCGTCCCGGATTCGGCAACCGGATCTCGCACTCCCACCGGCGCACCTCACGCCGCTTCGACCCCAACATCCAGCACAAGCGCTACTGGCTCCCCGGCGAGGGCCGCTACGTCCGGCTCACCCTCAGCGCCCGCGCGATCAAGACCGTCGACGTGATCGGCGTCGAGGCCGCCGTGGCCCGCATCCGGGCCCGCGGAGGGAAGGTCTGATGGCCAAGCGCAGCAAGATCGCACGCAACGAACACCGGAAGACGGTCGTGGCGCGGTACGCCGAGCGGCGCGCCGAGCTGAAGGAGGCCATCCGCCGCCCCGGCACCCCGGCCGCCGAGCGGGAGGCGGCGGTACGGGAGTTGGACCGGCAGCCCCGGGACGCCAGTGCCACCCGGATCCGCAACCGGGACGCCGTGGACGGCCGCCCCCGTGGCCATCTGCGGAAGTTCGGCCTCTCCAGGGTCCGGGTCAGGGGACAGGCGCACGCCGGCTATCTGCCGGGGGTGCGGAAGGCCTCGTGGTGAGGGGTGGTAGGAGGGCCGGCGGAGGCTGACGGCTTCTCCCACGGGTCATCCGGGCCGCGGGTCATCCGGGCGGCAGGTCATCCGGGCGGCAGGTCATCCGGGCCGCAGGTCTTCCGGGCCGCGGGTCATCGGTTCGTAGGCCATCGGGCCGCAGGCCGTCCGGGCCAGGGGTCATCCGGGTAGTTCGGCGAGAAGTCTGCCCGCGCGGTCGTACAGCGCGGGGCCGGCTTCCATGTCCTCCGGCCCGGTGGCCGCGTACCAGACGCCCCAGCCCGGCCGGTCCGGCAGTTCGAGCAGGGTGGCGACGGTCCTGCGCCCCCCGGCGCCCGTCAGTTCGACGCGTCCCGCGTCACGGGTGCCGTAGTAGAGGCCCGAGTGGAAGACGCCCGTCGCGTCCCCCTCGCTCTGGTGGCTCACGCCGGGCCGGGAACGGTCGATGTTGCCGTCGACGACGCTGCGGACGTTCTCGTAACCGTCCGGACCCGTCCAGTGCCTGCCCTCCCTGGTCAGCCACACGGTGTAACCCTGCCCGGCGTCCACGCGCTCCCCGGGACGGACGGTGCGGACCGGGCTCGGAGCGGGTGCGACGGCCTTGACCGGCGTGGCCTTGACCGGCGCGGCCTCCACGGGGGCGGCCTCCGCCCGGGCGGCGACGGTCGAGGACCCGGTGGCCGTCCCGGGCGAGGACTCGGTGGACGCCCCCACGGCCGAAGGCGCCGCCATCACCGCCGCGGCCACGACGCCGGCCGCGGCGAGCAGGTACTTCTTCATCCGGTTGCTCCTGGGATCGGTGGGCCTGTGGACCGCGAGGGTGCGCGGTCCTCACCCCTACCAACTCCCTTTGTCGCCGCCCCGGATGACGTGTGCGCGAAATCGGTGCCGGACAGGACGCGCCGGGCTCACCGCGCGCGCGTGGAGTCCGTCAGCGCCGTCGTGACCTCGTCCAGGGCCGCCAGGAGCAGCACGGCGCCCTTGTGCAGCAGGAAGTGGTCCGGCGGGTCGTCCGACCAGGCGTCCAGTGTCTCCCGCAGGTCTTCCCAGTGCGGCTCCCCGCGCTCCCTCACCTCCTTCGCGCCCCGTTCCGTCGCCCGGCGCAGGGACTCCGCGAGGGTCGCGGCGGCCGGCAGGGCCGGGGCGCCGCGTTCCGGCAGGTGTGCCTCCAGGAGCATCGTCACCCGCCCGAACTCCGCGAGCGCGTGTCCGGCCTGCTCCGCCGCCGCGTGCGAGAGGCCCCGGTGCCGTACCGGCTCGTGCGTGGCGCGTTCCACCGCCTCCTGCCAGGCGATCCGGGCCTCGCGCGTCCTCAGGAGCGCCTCCCGCACGTCGGGGCTGCCCGTCCCCGCCGGATCGGCGTACCGCGCGGTGACGACGGCCGCGTACCGGCCGACCGACTCCAGCCAGTCCGCGAGCCGGCCGCGCAGCCGGGGTGTCTCCCAGGCCGGGTAGACGGCGTACGCCAGCATCGCGAGGAGTCCGCCGAGCAGGGTCAGCGTCACCCGGTCCCGTACGGTCTGGTTCAGGCCCGCGCCCTCCATGCCGAGCAGGAACACGACGTACGCGGAGACGAAGACCTGGCCGGCCGCGTACCCCGTCCGCATCAGCAGGTACATCCCGAAGGCGCACACCACCGCGAGCGCCGCCGACAGGTACGTGCCCGGGTGCGCCGACCGCACGACCGCCGTCGCCAGGGCCACCCCGACCAGCGTGCCGCCGAACCGCGCCACCGAGCGCGCGTACGTCTGCGAGAAGTCCGGGCGCATGACCATCACCGAGGCCATCGGCGCCCAGTAGCCGTGCCCGAGCGGCAGCACGCCGCCGAGGAGGTAGCCGGTGCCCGTGACCACCGATACACGGATCGCGTGGCGCAGGACCGGGGAGTCCCGGCGCAGCTCGGCGCGCACCTTCGCCGCGACGATCGGCGCGAGCCGGATCAGGGTGGGGCGGCTGCGGGCGGCGGGCGAGGGGCCGCCGTGCCCCGACGTCCCGGTCGTTCCCGTCGTCCCCGTCGTCGCCTCCGACGGCTCCCTCACCTCCGTCTCCGTCCTCGGCTCCGCCGTCTCGACGACGTCGCCGAGCAGCGCCGAGAGGCGGACGGCGGCGCGGCGGGACGGGCCGGTGAGGACGGCGCCCGTGTCCGGGGTACGGAGGGCGGCGACGGCGGGCGGGGGAAGGACGACCGGTTCGCCGTGCCGGATCGCGTGCGCGGCGGCGTCGAGAACCGCGCCCGCTGCCGCGAGCAGCTCCCGCACCCGGTCCCGCGCCGGGCCCTCCTCCGGCGCGCCGACCGCCGGATCGGCGAGGGAGGCGAGCACCGGACGGATGCGTTCCGCGAGCCCTCGCGCCCCGTGCAGCTCCGCCGGGCGGCGGCGGGCCTGGCCTGGCGTCACGGCGGCCGCGCTGCGGGCCGTCATGAGCGGTACGGGGTCGAACGGGGCCACCGGGTCGTGACGCAGGCGGCGGGCGTAGTCCGCCTCGGCGGCGAGCGCGTCCGCGAGGGCGTCGCGCTGGGCGCCCCAGCGGCGGACCGGGAGGACCACGACCAGGGCGGCCTGGACGACACCTCCCGCGAAGATCATGACGGCGTGTCCCGCGGCGGTCGCGACGGAGGTGGGGAGGGTGACGGTCACCAGCATGATCGCCACGTTGGAGGAGGCGATGAGGCCGGCGGTGGGTCCCGCGGCCCAGGCGAGCCCCGACAGGAACGTCCAGAGGAGCAGCAGGGCGAGGAAGAGGCCGTCGTGGGCGCCCGTGAGATAGCCGAGGAAGGTCGACACGGCGAGGCTGGCGCCGGAGGCGAGGGCGAGGGTGGGGCGGGGGCGCCAGGAACGCTGGAAGGTGGCGATGGCCGCCTGGAAGGCGCCGAAGGCGGAGGAGGCGGCGACGCCGGGGTCGAAGAGGGCGAGCGAGAAGCCGCTGACGAGGGCGAGGCCGAGGGCGGCGCGGGCGGCGATGACGGGGTCGAGCCGTCGCCGCTCGACGGTGAGTCCGGAGCGGGCGGTCTCCCTCAGCGCCCGGAGCCAGCTCATGTCCTGAGCGTATCCAGGATCACCCCAGAAGCGGTCATTTCCCCTCTTCCGAACTACCGCTCCCCGCCGCGCCAGGACGCACCGGCTCGTCCCAGACCGCACCGGCTCGTCCCGGACCGCCGGACCGTCCGAGCCGGCGGACCGTCCGAGCCGCCGGCCCCCGCCGTCGGCGTGCGGCCCCCTCACCCCCGCAAGCCCCGGCGCCCCGGGTTCAGGCCCGCCCGGTCCGCCGCCGAAGCGCCGTGGGTCCAGCCCGCCTCGTCCCAGGCCGCCCGGACCCGGGTCGCTCGCGTCTCCGGGAAGAGTTCGTCCGTTCGGGTGGTGACCGCCAGGTCGCGGGAGGCGAGGGCCGGGAGGAGGGTCGGGGTCTCGGCGGAGACCCGCCGGGACGTCGCGGAGAGCCGTGCGCCGAGCCGGTTCGCGTACGCGAGGAGGAAGGACTGCCGGAAGGACTTCGTGCGCTTGCGCCCGCCGGCCCGCTGTTCCGCCTCCGCCCGCGTCATCGCCGCCTGCCCCTGCACGAGCAGCGACGTGTACAGCAGCTCCACCGGGTCGAGGTCCCCCTCGAAGCCGACCACCGTCGAGAAGCCGTACGCCTCGTTCCACACGGCCCGGCAGTGGTTCGCCGTCGCCACCGCGTCGAGCAGGATCGCCTTCGCCTGCTCGTACGGCGGTTCCACCCCGATCCTGATCGCCCCCGGCGTCTCCGGCGACGGCGCGCCCGCCGCGAGCGTCGCCTCGTCCAGGCTGTGCCGGGCCATCAGTTCCTGGGCCTTGGCGGTGAGCGCCTCCGCCTCCTCCGGATACCCGGTCGCCTCCGCCTTCGCGAGCAGCGCCCTGATCCGGGTGAGCATCCGGGGCTCCCCGGCCGCCGCCGGCGGCAGCGCCTCGCCGGGTACGGGGCCGACGGCGTCCAGGCGCGGCAGCCGGACCAGGAGCCGGTACAGCTCCAGGACGGTCGTCGCCTGCGAGAAGCGGTCCGTGGGCCGGCCGGGGGAGGCGTCGAGTTCGTCGAGCTGGGCCCGCCAGCGGCGCGGCAGCGTCCCGTACCGGGCCGTCTCGGACCGGATCAGGCCGGCGAGGACCCGCAGGTGCTCGTCCGACAGCTCGCGGCGCGCCATGCGTGCGACGTCCGCCGGCTGCCAGCCCCTCGTCCACAGCGTCCGGACGAAGTCCTCGCCACGACGGACCAGTTCGGGGTCCGTGTCCGGGCCGGCGGCCAGCAGTGACGCCGCCGTGTCGAGCGATCCGTCGTCGTTCGCGTACAGCGCCTCGAAGGCCTTGTCGATCGCCCTGCCGACCGTACTCACGCCGTACCCCTCGCGTCCCTCGTGTCTCTCGTATCCCTCGTGTCCCATTCCTCGCGCGCCCGGGCGATCACCGCCCGGTGATCGAGCGACCAGTCGATCAGCTGCTTGATCAGGTGCGTCATGCTGTGGCCGGTCTCCGTCAGCGCGTACTCCACCTGCGGCGGCGTCGTCGGGTACACCGTCCGCGAGACGAGCCCGTCCCGTTCGAGGCGGCGCAACGTCAGGGTCAGCATCCGCTGCGAGATGCCCGTGACCAGACGCTGGAGTTCCCTGAACCTCCTCGGCCCGGCCGCGAGTTCGACGACCACGTGCACCGTCCACTTGTCGCCGAGCCGGTCCTGCACGTCCCGTACCCCGCAGTCCTCGGCACAGCTCACCAAGGGCTCGGTGGTTACCTCCGTGTGCCCCTCCGACATCAATGTGCCTCCTTCCGCGCTCTTCCCCGTCCCCCCACGATGGTCTCAGCCGTCCCGACCCCTGGGGGAAACCATGCTGCTCGTCACCGGTGTATCCGGCGCTCTCGGCTCGCTCGTCGCCGACCGGCTCGCCGGCCGCGACGACGTCGTCCTCGGTACGCGCGCGGGGCTGCCCGGCACCCGACGCCTCGACTTCGACGCGCCCGCGACCCTGCCGGAGGCCTTCGCCGGGGTGGACACGCTGCTCCTGATATCCGCCGGTTACGGCGAGGACGACACCGTCGTCGCCCGGCACGGGGCCGCGATCTCGGCCGCCGAGCGGGCGGGCGTCCGGCACGTCGTCTACACGAGCCTCTCCGGCGACGGCGACCACCTCACGTACGCGCTCGCGCACCGCTGGACCGAGCGGCGGCTGCGGCGCTCCGCCACCCTCGACTGGACGATCCTCCGCAACGGCCTCTACGCCGAGTTCCTCGCCCGGATCGCCGCCCCCGACGCCGACGACCGGATCACAGGACCCCTCGGCGAGGGCCGGCTCGCCGCCGTCGCCCGCGCGGACCTCGCCGACATCGCGGTCTCCGTGGCGACGGACCCGGCCGCCCACCGGAACCGGGTGTACGAGCTCGTCGGCGAGCGGCCCCTCGGCGGCGCCGACCTCGCGGCGGCCCTGGGCGCCACGTACGCCCCCGGCACGCTCGCGGACGCCCGCGCCGCCGTCGCCGCCTCCGGGGCCCTGCCCTTCCAGGTGCCGATGCCGACGAGCACGTACTCGGCGATCGCCCACGGCTTCATGGACGGTACGGGGGTCGAGAGCGACCTGCGGGCGCTGCTCGGCGGTCGCGAACCCCTCGACGCGCTCGACGTGTTCGTGAAGGCCGTACGGGAACGGTAGGGCCAGGCCTACCTTCCGGACGCCCGGCAGTGGTCGTGATCGGCGGCGGCGGAAACGGTTCGCTTGGGGCATGACCACGACCACCGCCGCCCCCGCCGCCGTACGGCTCCGAGGGCTCACCCGGCACCACCGGGACGTCCGCGCCCTCGACGGCGTCGACCTCGACTTCCACGCCGGGACCTTCACCGCCGTCATGGGCCCCTCCGGCTCCGGCAAGTCCACCCTGCTCCAGTGTGCTGCCGGCCTCGACCGGCCCACCGCCGGGCGGGTGGAGGTCGGCGGCACCGCCCTCGAAGAACTGAGCGAGCGGCGGCTGACCCTGCTGCGGCGGGACCGGATCGGCTTCGTCTTCCAGTCCTTCAACCTGCTGCCCTCCCTGACGGCCGCGCAGAACGTGGCCCTGCCCCTCCGGCTCGCCGGCCGCCGCCCGTCGCGCACGGAGGTACGGGAGGCGCTGGCCCGCGTCGGGCTCGCGGGGCGGGAGCGGCACCGGCCCGGTGAACTCTCCGGCGGCCAGCAGCAGCGGGTCGCGATCGCCCGCGCGCTGATCACCCGGCCGGCCGTCCTCTTCGGCGACGAGCCGACCGGCGCGCTCGACTCGACGACGAGCCGCGAGGTGCTCGACATGCTGCGGGAGCTGGTCGACCGGGACGGTCAGACGATCGTCATGGTCACCCACGACCCGGTGGCGGCGGCCCGCGCGGACCGGGTGGTCTTCCTGGTGGACGGCCGCGTGACGGGCGAACTGCGGGCCCCGACGGTGGAAACGGTCACGGCCCGGATGACGGCGCTTGAGACGGGGGCAGGGACGGGGGTGGGGGTGGGCTCCGGCTCCGGCTCCGGCTCCGGCTCCGGCTCCGGCTCCGGCTCCGGCTCCGGCTCCGGCTCCGGGGCATGGTCCGGGACCGGCTCGGGCTCCGGGACCGGATCCGAAACCGGCGACAGCCCGGCCGTGCCCGGATCCCCCGGGTCTGCCGCCATTCACCGGTCCACCGGCGTCGGCGCCCCCGTCGGGAGGACCTCGTGCTGACCGTCGTCCTCTCCGGGCTCCGGGCCCGCTGGGCCTCCTTCCTCGGCGGGTTCGTCGCCCTCGCCCTCGGCGTCGGGCTGCTCACCACCATGGGGCTCGGCCTCTCCGCCACCTTTCACGCGCCCGAGCGTTCTCCCCAGCGGTTCGCCTCCTCGCCCGTCGTGGTGCAGGGGCGGGACCGGCTGACGCTCGACGTGCGGCGCGGGCCCGAGACCGTGTCCGTGGCGCAGCGGCTCGACCGTCCACAGCCTGTGGACAGTGATCTCCTCCGTGAGCTGCGCGCCCGCTGGACGGTCACCGCCACCCCCTCCGGCCGCCCCGACGCCGTCGGCGTCGACGCCCCCGCCGCCGACGTACGGGCCCTCGTGGGCGACCGCGCCCAGGTCCTCACCGGCGCCGACCGGGTACGCGCCGACCCCGGCTCCGAGCGGGACGCCGACGCGCTCGTCGGCCTGAACGCCCTCCTCGGCACCTCGGGCGGCGTCACCGCCTTCGTCTCCGTCTTCGTCGTCGCCTCCACCTTCGCGTTCGCCGTGGCACTGCGCCGCCGCGAGTTCGGGCTGCTCAGGACCGCCGGAGCGACCCCCGGTCAGATCCGGCGGCTGCTCCTCGCCGAGGCCATGGCGCTCGGCGTGCTCGCCTCCGCCGCCGGCTGCGCGCTCGGCGCCCTGGGCGCGCCCCTGCTCGCCAGGACCCTCGTCGACGGCGGTCTGGCACCGGAGTGGTTCACGGTCGGCGGGCCGGCCTGGCCCTTCCACGCCGCCTTCTGGACGGGCGTGACCGTGGCCCTCGCCGGGGCCGTGGCCGCGTCCCGGCGCGCCGGGAAGGTCGGTCCTGCGGCGGCGCTCCGCGAGGCGGACGTCGATGCCGACGCCCTCCCCCTCGGCCGTGCCCTGCTCGGCGCCGGACTGCTCCTGGCCGGCCTCGGACTCCTCGTCCAGACGTACGCCACCGATCCGTCCGCGCTGCTCAAGCGGAAGACGTACACGACCCTGCCGATGCTCCTGATCACCGGCGTCGCCCTGCTCTCCCCGCTGCTCGTCCGGCCGGTGGCCCGGCTGCTGCGGCTGCGGGGGGCCGTGGGGACGCTGGTACGGGAGAACAGCGCGGCCTCCGTGCGCCGCACCGCCGCCGTCGCCGCCCCCGTCCTCGTGACCGTGGCGCTCGCCGGGACGCTCTTCGGCTCGGCGACGAGCGTCACGCTGGCGAAGGAGGCCGAGGCGCGGGAGCAGACGGCCGCCGAGTACGTGGTGGCCGGCAGCGGCCTGAAGCCGGTGACGGCGCCCCCCGGGGCCGTCGTGTCCGCCACCGGGGCGACCTCCGTCTTCGTACGGGACGGGGCCGAGGCCGTCGTGAAGTACGGGGCGCGGGCGGTCACCGACCCGGCGGCCTTCGCCGACCTCGCCCGGCTGCCCGTGGTCGCCGGTGACCTGCGGGACCTCGACGACCGGTCGATCGTCGTCAACGAGGAGTTCGAGCGGCACCGGGTGGGTGAGACCGTCGAGGTCTGGCGTGCGGACGGGACAGGCCCGGTACGGCTCCGGGTGGCGGCCGTCCTCGTTCTGGGGACGGGCGACAACGGGCCGTACGTCACGGCGGCGAACGCCCCCGGCTCCGCCCCCGACCGGATCGAGGCGCGCGGCGGCGGTACGGCGGTCCGGGCCCTGGCGGCGAGCGGCGGCACCGTCAGGACCGCCGACGCGTGGGCCGACGCCGGCCACCGGGCGGGCGACAACCCGCAGAAGCGGCTCGGCATGCTCCTCGTCCTCGGCATCGCCCTCGTCTACACGGTGATCGGCCTGGCCAACACCCTGCTCATGGCGACCTCCGTACGCGGTGGGGAACTGGCCTCGCTGCGGCTCGCCGGAGCCACCCGGGCCCAGGTCCTGCGGGTGGTGACGGGCGAGGCGACGCTCGCCGTCGCGATCGGCACGGTGC
The DNA here is from genome assembly GCF_042716635.1 of Streptomyces sp. NPDC058664. Classification (NCBI taxonomy): domain Bacteria; kingdom Bacillati; phylum Actinomycetota; class Actinomycetes; order Kitasatosporales; family Streptomycetaceae; genus Streptomyces; species Streptomyces sp. NPDC058664. The sequence goes on from NZ_JBHXRW010000019.1 coordinate 94,730, forward strand.
TCGGCCTGGCGGTGACCGCGCTCGTCCTCGGCACCCTGGGAGCGGGCCTGGCCGCCCTGTCGGCGCCGGTGGCCCTGGCCCTCCCGTGGGGCACGGTCGGCGCGGCGGCGGGCACGTGCGCGGCGGTGGCGGTCGCCGCGTCGGCCCTCCCCGCGTGGCGCCTGACGCGCTGAGCGGCCAAGGTGGACGGACGGGGCGGTGACCGGGGTCGGAGCCGGGTCACCGCCCCACCCGTCCGCGCGGCCCGCACGGCTCATGGGTACCGCCTTCACGCCGCCGCCGTACCGCCTGCTCCGTCGTACGCGCGCGCGGCTTCCACGTACCGCCTTCGTGGGCACTTCGGGCAGCCGACTCCGCCGTACCGCGCGCGTGGCTCCTGCTCATCGCCTTCGCGGCTGCCCCGCACCTCCGCGCGGCCCTACTGCCCCGCACCTCCGCGCGGCCCTACGTACCGCCCTCGCCGCCCTCACCCCGCCTCAGGCCCCGGTCGCCTCCGCCGCCTCCGACGACGCCTCCCCCGGCATGGATTTCGCCGCTCTCCATTCCGGTGCCAGGACCGACCAGACCTCCTCGTCGTGGCGCCTGCCCCGATAGGGGTAGCTCGCCCTCAGGACCGCGTCCCTGCTCATGCCGAGCCGTCGGGCCACGGCGATGCTCGGTTCGTTGTCGGAGGACACCACCCACTCCACCCGGTGGATCCCGCGCACCTCGATCGCCCAGTCGACGAGCGCCCGCGCCGCCCGGGTCACCAGGCCCTTGCCGACGCCTGCCGGCTCCAGCCAGCAGCCCGCCTCGGCCCGGCCGCTCCTGGTGTCGAGGGACCGGAGGATCACCGCGCCGACGAGGGTGCCGTCGGACCAGATGCCGTGGATGCGGCCCGTGTCGGCGGCCGTCTTCTCCGCGTACGCCCGGAGGAAGGCGCGGCTCGACTCCAGGTCGGTGACGACGTCGGGGAGTCCGTTGCGGGCACCGATGAACTCGCGCCCCCGGTCCATGTGCGCCAGGAACTCCTCGGCCTGCCACGGTTCGAGCGGGCGCAGCTCCGCGCCGTCGTCCCCCAGCGGTATCGCATACATCATCGTCGTCGCCTTCCACCGATCACGGATCACGGATCACGAATCATGGATCACGGGTCACGGCCGGATCCGGCACTCGCGGCGGAGGGATCCTCTCATCCCTCCGCCGCGTCGGCGGCCGTCACGGGACGAGGACCAACTTGCCCCGCGCGTGGCCCGTTTCGCTCAGCTCCTGGGCGCGTGCCGCCTCCTTCAGGGGGAGCGTGTCGGCGAGCCGGACCGCGAGGGTGCCCTCCGCCGCCTGCCGGGCGTGGGCCGTGAGCCCGGCCCGTACGGCGTCCGGGTCGCCCAGGACCCCCGTGAAGGCGATCCCGTACCGCTCCGCTTCCACGTCCGCGATCGTCGCGATCCGTTCCTTCCGCGCCGCCCCCTCCCCGCCGAGGAGTTCGATCGCGACCGGCAGCACCCCGTGCCCGGCCGCGTCGAAGACCGCGTCGACGCCGTCGGGTGCGGCGGCCCTGACCCGGTCGGCGAGGCCCTCCCCGTACGTCACCGGGATCGCGCCGAGTTCGCGCAGGTAGGCGTGGTTGGACTCGGACGCGCTGCCGACGACCGTGATCCCGGCCGCGACGGCGAGCTGCACGCCCACCGAGCCGACGACACCCGCCGCGCCGTGCAGGAAGAGGGTCTCGCCCGCCCGGACGCCGATCAGGTCCAGGACGCGCTGTGCCGTCTCCCCCGCCACCGGGAGGCTCGCGGCGGCTGCCCAGGAGAGGCCGGCGGGCTTGGGGGCGACGATGTCGGCGATGGCGTACTCGGCGTAGGCACCGGTCCTCGTCCAGCCGAGGACCTCGTCGCCGACGGCCAGGCCGGTGACGCCCTCGCCGAGTTCGTCGACGGTGCCGGCGAACTCCAGGCCCGGCACGGCCGGGAAGGTCGTCGGGTAGAACTCCTCGACCCAGCCGTGCCGGCGCTTCCAGTCCACCGGGTTGACCCCGGCCGCCGCGACCCTGACCCGGACCTCACCCGGTCCTGGCACCGGTACGGCGACGTCCGTCGCGTGGCGCAGCACCTCGGGGCCGCCGAACTCCTCGTACACGATCGCTTCCATCTCAGCCTCCAGCGCTGTCCGTTCACGTTTTCCGCTCTTCGACGTGATCAAGACTGCGCCCTCGGCCATCCGCCTCCCGCCCTCCCAACGGCCAGTCCCACCTGGCCGGAAGAACAGCCGCGGCCTGTCCCTTCCCGCGTACGCTCCCCGCATGGACGTGTCCACGCTGACCACCGCGTACGAGATCATCCGACAACCGCTCGGGGAGATCCTCCCCGAGGTCTCGGCGGCCCTCGCGCCCCTCGTCCCGCACGTGGACGCGGCCGAACTCTCCACCCACTGCGCCCACTCCCCCTTCAAGACCCTCGGCGGTACGGAGCTGCTGACCGCCGCCGAACTGGCGCCGCTGCTCGCGGCGGGCGTGCCCGGGAGCCCCTGGCAGGGCACCGCGACGCTCGGCGGCCGGGAGCGCGGGGTCGTCGCCGTCACGAGCCACGCGACCGCGCGCGGGGCGGTCCTCGTGCTCGTACGGGAGGACGGCGCCGGCCCCGTCGACGCGGCCGCGCTCACCGTGGCGCAGGCCCTGTGGGACCTGGTGTCCGCCCACTTCGACCGGTTCGCGACGGAGGCGCTGCCGGGTGCGCTCGCCCGTTCGCGGGCGGCGGCCGACACCCGGGCCCGGGTGATCGCCGAACTGACGGCCTCGCACACGGCATCCCTCTCCGGCGTCCTCGGGGTGCTGCGCAGCCGCGCCCTCGACGACACGACGGCCCGGACGACCGCGACCGACCTGGCCGCGACGGCGCTGATCGAGATGCGGGCCGAACAGCGCCGGGACCGGGCGCTCGCCGAGGAGCCCGCCCAGGACGCCTTCGAACGGCTCGCGACCGAACTGCGGCCGATGCTGCGGCACAGCAGGGTCCGGCTCGACCTGGGGGCCCCAGACTCGGAGCGGTCGCTCGCGGCGGACGTGGCACACAGCGCGCGGGCGATCGTCCGGTCCCTGCTCCTGATCGTGCTCGAACAGGATTCGGTGCGCCGGATCCACGTCGGCTGGCAGCTGACCGAACACGAACTGCGGGCCTCCGTGCGGGACGACGGCGCGGGCGCGCTCGCCCCCTGCGACCTGGGGGCGGGCACGATCCGGGACCGGCTCGAGGTGCTCGGCGGCCGGCTCGACATGGACGCCGTCCCCGGATGGGGCACGACGATCACGGCGGTGATCCCGCTGGCGGCACCGGCCGCGCCGGTCGAGGCGGCGCACCCGCTGGCCGGTCTGGGCGAGCGGGAGGTGGAGGTCCTGCGGCACCTGGCCCTCGGTCACCGCAACCGGAGGATCGCGGAGGAGCTGCACATCAGCGAGTCGACGGTGAAGTTCCACGTCGCGAAGATCCTGAACAAGCTGGGCGTCGACTCCCGGGGCGAGGCGGCGGCACTGTTCCACGCGGCGGCGTAGGGCCCGATCGCCCTCCCCGCCCCGGCCCGCCTTCCGGGGACTGTCAGTGGTCGGTGCCAGACTCGTACCCATGAGCGAGAGGTGGGCGCTTGCGGCCGAGGCCGAGGGGGACGGAGCGCTGCTCGTGCCCCTCGGTCCGGACGGGCTGCCCGCCGGGGAGGTGCGGCGGGAGCCGGACCTGGTGGCGGCCGTACGGGCCCGGCCGGACGTGGCCCGCTGGGTGTGGCGGTCGACGGCCGAGGTGTACCCGCGGCTGCTCGCCTCCGGGGTGCGGGTCGAGCGGTGCTACGACATCGAGGGCGCCGAGCAGCTGCTCCTGGGGCACGAGGGACGGCTCGGCGAGCCCCGTTCGGCGGCGGCGGCCTGGGCCCGCCTGCGGAACGGTCCTGTGCCGCCCGATCCGCCGCAGCGGGGCGCCGAGCCGAACGCGCAGGACTCGCTGTTCGAGCCCCGGCCCGTCGTCTCCGTCCCCTTCGACGGCCTCCTCGCCGTCTACGCCGAGCAGGTGCGCCGCCACGGTCTGGCGGAGCACCCGGGCAGGATGCGGCTGCTCACGGCCGCCGAGTCGGCGGGGATGCTGGTGGCCGCGGAGATGCACCGGGCGGGGCTCCCGTGGCGGGCGGACGTGCACCGGGACCTGCTGCACGAACTGCTCGGCGAGCGGTACGCGGGCGGGGGAGAGCCGCGCCGTCTCGCCGAGCTCGCGGACGAGGTGTCGACGGCCTTCGGTCGCCGCGTCAGGCCCGATCTGCCGGCCGATGTGGTGAAGGCCTTCGCGCAGGCCGGGCTCCGGCTGAAGTCGACGCGGCGCTGGGAGCTGGAGGAGCTGGACCATCCGGCGGTGGAGCCGCTGATCGCGTACAAGAAGCTGTACCGGATCTGGACGGCGCACGGCTGGTCGTGGCTCAAGGACTGGGTGCGGGACGGGCGTTTCCGGCCGGAGTACCTGCCGGGGGGCACGGTCAGCGGGCGCTGGACGACCAACGGCGGCGGGGCCCTGCAGATCCCGAAGGTGATCCGGCGCGCGGTGGTCGCGGATCCGGGCTGGCGGCTCGTGGTGGCCGACGCAGACCAGATGGAGCCACGGGTGCTGGCCGCGATCTCCCGGGACCCGGGTCTGATGGAGGTCGCGGGACACCCCGACGATCTGTACACACGGCTGTCGGACCGGGCCTTCTCCGGCGACCGGGCGCACGCGAAGCTCGCGCTCCTGGGCGCGATCTACGGGCAGACCAGCGGCGACGGCCTGAAGAACCTGGCGGCGCTGCGGCGCCGGTTCCCGCGCGCGGTGGCCTACGTCGACGAGGCGGCGAAGGCGGGTGAGGAGGGCCGGCTCGTGCGGACCTGGCTGGGCAGAACGAGCCCCCGGGCGGTCGGCGCGGGCGAGGACGAGGAGGCCGGCCTGCCGCAGGAGGGCGGCGAACCGGCTTCGGAGGAGGGCGAGTTCGTCCCCGGGTACGCCTCGGGGAACGCGCGGGCGCGGGGCCGGTTCACCCGTAACTTCGTGGTCCAGGGCAGTGCGGCCGACTGGGCGCTGCTGATGCTGGCGGCGCTGCGGCGGTCCCTCGGGGGGATGCGGGCGGAGCTGGTGTTCTTCCAGCACGACGAGGTGATCGTGCACTGCCCGGCGGAGGAGGCGGAGGCGGTCACGGAGGCGATCCGGGGCGCCGGGGACGAGGCGGGGCGGATCGCGTTCGGGGAGACGCCGGTACGGTTCCCGTTCACGACGGCCACGGTCGAGCGGTACGCGGACGCCAAGTAGACGACAGGCCCCGGGGCGGTGTGTGCGGAGTGCCGGCGGCTCGGAGGCCGGGCGATGCGCGGGGCCCGGAGCCGGGGTGGGGTGCGGGGGCGCATAGACGCCAAGTAGCCGCGGCGGTACGGGAGGTGGCGCCCACCTCCCGTACCGCCGCGGCTCTCCCGTCGGCTACTTCAACGGAAGCTTCTGCCACTTGAGGCTCAGCGCGATGCTCTTCAGCTGCTCCATCGTCAGCGCGGGCTCGGGGCGCGTGGCGTCCTCGTGCTGGGCGCCGGTGTTGAAGCCGGAGACGACGACACGGAAGCCCTCCGGCGTGATCGTGTCCGCCGTCCACCACACGACGCCCGCGCCGCCCTTCTCGCCGGGCTGCTGGGTGAGCTTGACCCTGCGGCCGTCGGGGAGCTTGGTGACGTCCCCGCTGCCGAACAGGCCCTGCGTCGCGTCCTTCATGTTCGGCTGGACGTTGATCTGGACGAAGCTCTTGCCCTTGCCGTCGTCGACGACGACGAAGCCGTAACCGCCCTGCCCGCCCTTGTCGACGACCGTGAGGCCCTTGGGCAGGAGGGAGCGCAGGGTGGCCTGGATGGCGGGGCCGCTGGGCTCTGCCGGCGTCCGGGGGGCGTCGGCGCCGCCGGGCCTCTTCGGCTCGGCGGGGAGCTGCTTCAGGAGCGGCAGCCAGGCGTCGGCGGTGACCAGGGTCTTCAGCTGGGCGGGGCTGAAGGGCGGGGCCTCGCGGCTGATCTCGGCGCCCTTCTGGGCGGCGGCGTTGTACTCGCTCGCGTCGATGAGGAAGCCGTCCTTGGTGAGCAGGACCGCCCGCCAGTTCTTGGTCTCCTCGCGCTTGTCGGGGTACTCGTACCCCTGGTGGATCATCAGGAAGGAGCCGTTCGGCAGCCGTTCGGTATCGCAGTGGTCGTGGGGGACAAGGGCCTTGGAGGGGCAGGTCACCCGGCCCGCGCCCGCCTCGCCGTCGCCGGAGGCGCGGTAGAGGCCGACGCTGACGGCCGCCTTGCCGGCGCCGTCGTCGTAGACACCGAGGACGGACTGACCCTTGCCGTCCGGGTTGTCGATCTCCCACGTGCCCGTCGGGGTGTTGTCCGTGAGGACGACGGCGAGGTCCTTGACCGGAATCTGGGCCTGGAACGGCATCTCCGGCGCGGGCGATTCCGTGGCGGAGGTCGGCTTGGGGGTCTTGGGGGCCCCGGCCACGGAGACCTGGTCGGGTCCTCCGGCGGGTGAGAGCAGCGAGCCGCCGTACACCCCGCCGAGGCCGACGGCGGCGAGCGCGAGGGCGCCGCCGGTCACCGCGAGGCGGCGCCGGACCAGGCGGCGGCGACCGCGCCGGAGCCCGCCCGCGACCAGCTCGTGCCGATCGTCGACGGCGAAGCCGTCGCCGGTGCGGCGCAGGACGGCGCCGAGCTCCTCCTCGAATCCCTCGTGCTGGGGGTCTGCGTTCTGGGACATGTCGAAATCACCGTCTCCGGTCGTGGGTGGCAGAAGGGTGCGGGAACCTCGGCTGTCGGCGGGCGGTGAAGCCGTCAGCGGGTGGTGCGGCCGTCAGCAGGTGGTACGGCCGTCAGTGGGTGGTGCGGCTGCCAGCGGGGTGGAGCTGCGCTCCGTGTGCGGCTGTCAGCGGGGGGAAGCTGTCGTTCCGTGTGCGGCCGTCAGCAGGGGGTGAAGGTCGTCGTTCCGTCCGCGGCCGTCAGCGGGCGGCGAACTCGGTGAGGCTGCCGCCGAGCCGCTGCCGCAGCTTCCCGAGCGCGCGCACGGAGCGGGTGCGTACCGCCGCGGAGCTGACGTGCAGGGCGTCGGCGGTCTCCTCGACGCTGCGGTCCTCCCAGTACCGCAGCACCACGACCGCCCGGTCCTTGGGCGCGAGCCCGGCCAGCGCGTCGAGCAGTGCGATCCGGAGCGCCGGGTCCTCGCCGGTGTCGGGGGCGCGGTCGGGCAGCTCGCCGAGCGGGCGCTCGGTGGCGGAGCGGCGGCGCCGGTGGCTGAGGAACGTGCGGACGAGCACGGTCTGGGCGTACGCGGCGGGGTTGCCGATCCGTGCCATGCGGCCCCACAGGGCGTACATGCGGCCGAGCGTCTCCTGGGTGAGGTCTTCGGCGAGATGGGTGTCCCCGCTGGTCAGCAGGCATGCCGAACGGAACAGGTGGCCCGTGCGTGCGGAGGCGAACTCCTGGAACTCGTCCGCGCGGGACTTTCTCATGCCCCTCCTTTTCCTCGCGGTCACGGGGTGTGGTCGCTGTACACCTCATTGACGCGACGGCGGCCGGTAAATGTTTCAGTCCCTGTTCCAGAATTTTTCGAGGTGTCCCGCTCGACGCATCCAAAGAAGCGGAATCGGGTAATCCCCTTGTATGAACACTCTCAGCGCAGCCCAGAGCCTGGCCGCGGGAGTCTGGCAGTCAGGCCTGGGGCAGTTCCTCGCCGGGCTCGTCGTCGTCTTCGTCCTGATCGCGGCCGTCTGGCTCGGGTTCCGGGTCCGCGACCGCGAACCCCGTCCGCCCAAGCCGGACGAGCAGCCGCACCGGCCGGAGACCACGCGGCCGCCCGGCGAGGCGTCCGAGTACCGCAGACCCGCCGAGATGCCGCAGACGGACGGCGAGCACCGGCTCATGCCGTACCAGCTCAAGAACTCGGGTACGTCGGGTACGGAGACGTCGCCCGACCCTCCGTCCGAGGAGAAGCGCAAGTGGGGCGGGATCTCCAGCGGAGGCTTCGGAAGCGGAGGCACGGGCCACGGCGACTGACCCGGGACCGAGGCCGTACCTGACCGAGACCGACCGAGGCTGACGGAGGCCGTACGCCCCTGAGGCCCTCGCCCTCCCCCTCTCCCAGCGCCACCGCCCGCGACCGCGGGCGGTGGCGCTGGCGTCTCCGCCCGCCCGTACGTGGCGCCCCGCCTCGCCCGGATCCGCGGCTCACTCCCCCAGGGCACGCCCCGCGCGCGAGGCCACGTGGGCGGGCGGTGCGAGGTCCTGAGGAAGCACGGGGTCGGTGACCGGCTCGCCGAACGTGGTCACCACCGGCAGCACCCCCGCCCACAGCCCGAGCGCCGCGTCCTCGGAGTCGCCGTCGTCGGGCGGGCCGCTCCGGGTCTTCACCGACGCCTCGGTCAGATCGAGCGCGAGGACGGCGGTCGCGGCCAGTTCCTTGCGGCTGGGCTGCCGCGCGTACTCCCACTGGCCCGGGGAGCTCTGCTCGGTGAGCGCCCGGAGACCGCGCAGCTTCTCCTCCGGGTCGGTCACGAGCCGGGGTATGCCGTAGACCATCGCGCAGCGGTAGTTGACCCCGTGCTCGAAGACGGAACGGGCGAGGACGAGCCCGTCGACATGGGTGACCGTGACGCAGACGGTGGTGTCGGGGGCCCGGACCAGGCTGCGGCTGGCGACCGAGCCGTGCAGGTAGAGCAGGTCGCCGTCCACGCCGTACGCGGTGGGCACGACCATCGTCGTACCGTCGACGGGAACGCCGAGGTGACAGAGGAAGCCGGCCGCGAGCACGGCGTCCAGGTCGGCGCGCCGGTGGCTGCCCTTCTCCCGCATCCGGCGCAGCCGGGTGCGCTCGGTGACGGGCAGGTCCCCCGTGCCCGTCGGTTCGCCGGTGGCTTCCGTGGTGGTGCTCATGCTGCCCTCTCGTCGCGGGTACCGGTTGCTCGTGGAGTTGTACGGGGTCCCGCCCCGCCTCCGCCATCGGCGCCCACCTGTCGGAACGACGGTGCGCGGTACGGGAGTCGGCCCCCGGCCGACGCGCACCCGTGGACGGCGGAGGGCCTCGGGGACGGCCGGAGGACCTCGTGGTCGAGGCCCGTAATGCCCCGGTGACGGCTGCTGTTCAGCCTCCGGGTCCCTCCGTACCGTCCCTGGAGGAGCACTCCGATGCACCTGCCCCGGCCGTCCCGGCGCAGACGCGCCGTGCCGGCGGCGGCCTCGCTGACCGCGGCGACCGCCCTGCTGACCGGCCCGATGCCCGCCATGGCCGCCGACTCCGCCACCGCGGCGTCCGCCGCGGTGGACCCCGCCCTCCGGGCCGCCGTGGCGGGCGGCGGGGAGTCGGCCTTCTTCGTCGGCGACCCCGCACGTCGTCGGCGCCGTGGCCCTGCTCTGGGTGGCTGCCCCCTCGCTGATCGGCGACGTCGACGAGGCCCGCAAGCTCCTGAGCGAGGGCGCCCGTGACGTCGAGGACATCCCCCACCGTCCTCGACGTCACCGGCAAGCCGCTCGCGAAGGCCACCGTCGCGGTCGACGGCACCCCGGTCGGCGCGGTCGTCACCGGCACCGACGGCCGCTACACGCTGCCGAAGGTCGCCGAGGGCTCCTACACGCTGTCCGTGACACCGGCCCGCCCCGGTCCTGTGCAACGGCGGCCACCTCGGCGCGCTGGACGTCACCGCCGACCGGACGAAGGACGTCCAGGTCCCGTCCCGCTCCGACGCCCGCGGCAACAGCTGCGTCCCGGCCGCGTACTCCTGGATCAGCGGTACGACCAAGGCCGCCCTGAGCGGTGACGAGGACGCGTAAGACGGTCTCGCTGCCGTTCCCGGTCAGCTTCCAGGCATGAAAAAGCCCCAGGTCACGGCGAGTGAGTCCTGGGGCGATTCCGAGCCGCCTTCGGGATTCGAACCCGAGACCTACGCATTACGAGTGCGTTGCTCTGGCCAACTGAGCTAAGGCGGCTTGCCGTGCAGACCCATGGTGGGTGCAGCAGCGCGGCCAAGTCTACACAGTTTCCGGGGGTGCTCCGACCACCCCCGGATCATGGCTATGAGCAGCGCTTTCCGTCTTGCGGAGGAGTGCCTTCCAGGAGGTAGGCGTTGATGGCCGTGTCGATGCAGTCGCTGCCCCGGCCGTACGCGGTGTGACCGTCGCCCTCGTAGGTGAGGAGGGTGCCGGAGGAGAGCTGCTCGGCGAGGGACCGGGCCCACTTGTACGGGGTGGCCGGGTCGCGGGTGGTGCCGACGACCAGGATCGGGGCGGCGCCCTCGGCGGTGATGCGGTGAGGGCGGCCGGTGGGCGGGGACGGCCAGGAGGCGCAGTTGAGGGCCGCCCAGGCGAGGCCCCTGCCGAAGACCGGGGAGGCCTTCTCGAAGGACGGGACGGCCTTCTCGACGTCGGCGGGGCCCGTGTAGGCGGGCGGGAGGTCGAGGCAGTTCACGGCGGCGTTGGCGAACATCAGGTTGGCGTACGTGCCGTCCGCCTCCCGCTCGTAGTAGCTGTCGGCCAGCGCGAGGAGGCCCGAGCCCTCGCCGCCGAGCGCCCGGGTGAGGGCCTCGCGCAGCTGGGGCCAGGCGCCCTCGTCGTACATCGCCGCGATCACGCCGGTGGTGGCGAGGGACTCGCCGAGCGGGCGGCTCTCGCCGGTGGGCACGGGCTCGGCGTCCACGTCGCGGAAGAACTTCCTCAGCGCCTCTCCGGCCGCCTCGACCGACCCGGTGCCCAGGGGGCAGTCCGGCGTGCGTACGCAGTCGGCCGCGAAGGCGCGGAAGGAGGTCTCGAAGCCGGCGGTCTGGTCGCGGTTGAGGTCGATCGCCGGCAGCGACGGGTCCATCGCCCCGTCGAGGACGAGCCTGCCGACGCGGTCCGGGAAGAGTTCCGCGTAGGTGGCGCCGAGGAACGTGCCGTACGACGCCCCCACGTAGCTGAGCTTCGCGTCGCCGAGCACCGCCCGCAGGATGTCCATGTCGCGGGCCGTCTCGACGGTGGAGACGTGCGGCAGGATCTTCCCCGAGCGCTTCTCGCAGCCGGCCGCGAACTCCTTGAAGGCGGCGCTGAGCGCGGCGACCTCCGCGATGTCGTCAGGGGTCTGGTCGACCTGCGTGTACGTGTCCATCCGGGGGCCCGTCAGACACTCGACGGGCTCGCTGCGGGCGACTCCGCGCGGGTCCACGGCCACCATGTCGTAGCGGGCGCGGACGGGGGCGGGATAGCCGATGCCCGCGTACCCCTGGAGGTAGCCGACGGCGGAGCCGCCGGGTCCGCCCGGGTTGACCAGGAGCGAACCGAGCCGCTTGCCGGGGCCGGTCGCCCGGACACGGGACACGGCCAGCCGGACCTCGCCCCCGTCCGGCTCGGCGTAGTCGAGCGGGGCGCGCAGGGTGGCGCACTGGAAACCCGCGACTCCGCAGTCGCGCCACTCCAGCTTCTGGGCGTAGTACTTCTTCAGCGCCCCGGCGTCCGGTGAGACCGAGGGAGCGGAACGGGCCGACGTGGTGCGGGACGCCGCCGCGTCGCCTCCGCCCGTGCAACCGGAGAGGATCAGTCCGGCGGCCGCGAGGGCCGTGGCGGACGTACGGAGCAAGCGCCTGGAGTCCATCCCCGGAGCGTATCCGGACCGGTACACATCGTGTCCAATCGTGCCGTGTCCCCCCGCCGGCCCTCGAGCGTCCCTCGGATCAGCCTCGGGTCGGCCCCCGCATCAGCCCCGGGCCGGCCCCGCGTCAGTCCCGCAGCGCCAGCGTCATCGCCTCCACCGCGAGCAGCGGCGTCACGTTCCGGTCGAGGGCACGGCGGCAGGCCAGGACCGCTTCGATACGGCGGAGGGTGCGCTCCGGAGTGGTGTCTCGGGCGACCCGCTCCAGGGCGTCCCGCACGTCCGTGTTGGCGAGGTCGGAGCGCGAGCGCAGCTGAAGGGCGAGGACATCGCGGTAGAAGCCGGTCAGCTCGGTGAGCGCGAGGTCCAGGCTGTCGATCTGCGTCCGCTTCTTGCGCCGCTTCTGGTCCGCCTCCAGGTCCTTCATCATGCCGGCCGTGCCGCGCGGCAGCCGCTCGCCGGGGCCCACGCCGAGAGCCGCCTTCAGCTCCTCCGTCTCCCTGGCGTCGGCCTCCTCCGCCACCTGGCCCGCGTCCTCCGTCGCCGTGTCGATCAGCTCCTGGGCGGCCTTCAGGCAACCGCCGATGTCGTCGACCCGCAGGGGCACCTTGAGGACGGCGGCCCTGCGCGCGCGGGCCCGCTCGTCGGTGGCGAGCCGCCGGGCCCGGTCGATGTGCCCCTGGGTGGCCCGAGCGGCGGCGTGGGCCGTCTCCGGGTCGATGCCGTCGCGCCGTACGAGCACGTCGGCGACCGCGTCCACCGGAGGCGTCCGGAGGTTGAGGTGGCGGCAGCGGGAGCGGATCGTGGGCAGCACGTCCTCGATCGAGGGCGCGCAGAGCAGCCAGACAGTACGGGGGGCGGGCTCCTCCACGGCCTTCAGGACCGCGTTGGCCGACTTCTCGTTCAACCGCTCGGCGTCGGCCACCAGGATGACCTGCCAGCGGCCGTTCGCCGGCGCGGTGTACGACTTGCGGACGGTGTCGCGCATGTCCTCGACCCGCACCACGGCTCCGACGGCGGTGACCGTGGTGATGTCGGCGTGGGTGCCGACCAGTGCCGTGTGGCAGCCGGTGCAGAAGCCGCAGCCCGGCGCCCCGCCGAGCGTCCGGTCGGGGCTCACGCACTGCAGCGCGGCGGCGAACGCCCGCGCGGCGGTCTCCACCCCGGACCCCGGCGGACCGGTGAAGAGCCAGGCGTGGGTCATCTGGGAGGCGTCCGGCTCGGGCTCCCCCGCGGCATGGGCGGTGACGAGCGCGTCGGCGTCCCGCGCGGCGGCGGCGAGCTGCTCCTCGACCCGTGTCTGTCCGACCAGGTCGTCCCATACGGCCATGTCTGCCCCTCCTCAGGTACGCACTCCATTGTGGGGCAGTCCTCTGACAGACCCCGCCGGAAAGCGGAGGGGACACCTCGCGTTCAGGCCTCGCCGCGGACGCGGGCGCGGGTGAGCCAGAGGCCGACCGCGGAGCCGAGCACCGCCACGCCCGAGCCGACGCTCGCCGTGACGTGGGTGGCGCCGGTCCATTCGGCGACGATGTTGATGTAGGCGTTGCCGAGGACGCCGGCCGTGAGCAGCAGCCAGAACAGGAACCGCATGGAGATCTCCGTGATTCGGGAAGGAGGGAGGTGGGGAGGACGGCGACGGGCCGTGATCCGTGATCCGTACGGCTTCGATCCTCGTCGGCCCGCCGCCCGCGCACAGCGGTGCCCGCCCCCGGACCGATGGTGGAGCCTGCTCCACCGCGCCCCTCGGGTCCTCCTGCATAACCTGGCGGCATGCGCGACGCGATCAAGGAAGCGACCCGGGCGTCGCTCCACCTCCTGACCGGTGCGGCGATCGCGATCCTCTGTTACCTGATGGTCGGCGTCGTCCTCTTCACGGCCTGCCTCACCGTCACGGTCATCGGCGCCGGCGTGCTCCCCGAGAGCGTGCTGCTGCTGCGCCGGCTCGCCGGCTGGGAGCGGCGCCGGACCTCCGCATGGACCGGGACGCCCCTCCCGGAGGCGTACCTTCCGATCGAAGGCCCGCTCCCCACGCGCGTGCGCACCGCCGTCACCGACCCCGGCACCGCACGCGACCTCGTCTGGGCCGGGGCGCAGCTGTTCTACGCCTTGGCGCTCTGGTACGCCTCGCTGGTGCTGTGGTTGCCCGCGCTGATGGTCGACGGCGTGATGACCGGCGTCGTCGGACGGCGTCCGGTGGTCCTGCCGCTGATGGGCCGGCTCGCCGGCCTCGGGGCCGACTGGTCGCGCGCCCTGCTCACCCCCGCCCCTTCGGCAGCCCGGGACGCCGCGCTGGCCGCCCGCATCGAGCAGCTGACGGCCACCCGTGCGGGCGCGGTCGCCGCGCACGGCGCCGAACTGCGCCGGATCGAACGCGATCTGCACGACGGCGCACAGGCCAGGCTCGTGGCGCTCTCCATGCGGATAGGCCTGGCCAGGCGGGCGTACGCATCCGATCCCGTCACCGCACGGCGGCTCATGGACGACGCGCAGACGCAGGCCGAGGAAGCGCTGGCCGAGCTGCGGCACGTGGTGCGGGGCATCCACCCGCCGATCCTCACCGACCGTGGCCTGACCGGGGCGGTACGTGCCCTCGCCGCGAGCAGCGGCCTGGAGGTGGAGGTGTCCGTGACCGGTCTCGCCGACCACACCGGCCACGCGGAGCACCCGGAGCACCCGGCTCGGGTGCCCTCGGACGTCCCCCGCCCGAACGACCCCCGCGTCCCCGGCCCTCGTGCCCCCGCCGCCATCGAGGCCACCGCGTACTTCGTGGTCGCCGAGGCCCTCACCAACGCCGCCAAGCACAGCGGCGCGGCTCGCGCCTCCGTCGCCCTCAGCCGCGAACCGACCGCTCTACGCGTACGCGTGGCGGACGCGGGCCGTGGCGGGGCCGAGGCCGGCGAGCGCGACGGCTCCGGGCTCACGGGGATGCGCCGCCGGGTCGCCGCGCTCGACGGCACCGTACGACTGACCAGCCCCGACGGGGGCCCGACCGTGATCGAAGTGGAGCTTCCGTGCGTGTGGTGATCGCCGAGGACAACGCCCTCCTGCGGGAGGGGCTGGTGCTGCTGCTGACCTCCTCCGGCCATGAGGTCGCCGGGGTCGCGGCCACCGGCCCCGAGATCCTGCCGCTGCTCCTGGAGCACCGCCCCGACGTGGCCGTCCTCGACGTGCGGCTGCCGCCCGGCTTCCGCGACGAAGGGCTGCGGGCGGCGCTCGCGGCCCGTGAACGGCTGCCGGAGCTGCCGGTGCTGGTGCTCTCCCAGTACGTGGAGGAGACCTACGCGGCCGAGCTCCTGGGCGGCGACGCACGGGGCGTCGGCTACCTCCTGAAGGACCGGGTGGGCCGGGTGGACGAGTTCCTCGACGCCCTGGAACGGGTCGCCTCCGGTGGTACGGCCCTGGACCCGGAGGTCGTCACCGAGCTCCTCGCCCGCCGCCGCGACGACCCCCTGAAGTCCCTCACGCCCCGCGAGCGCGAGGTCCTGGAGCTGATGGCCCAGGGACACGACAACGGCACGATCGCCCGCTCGATGGTGGTCACCGAGCGGGCCGTGCACAAGCACGTCGGCAACGTCTTCCTGAAGCTCGGCCTGCCGCCGACCGACAGCGGCGGCCACCGCCGGGTCCTCGCCGTGCTCGCGTACCTCGACGCCTGAGAAGCGGCCCGGGCCGGCCACCGGGACACCGAGCCACCCGATCTCACCGATCGCCCGGCCCCCGGCCGCCCGCCGAGGTCACCGGCCCAGCCGTCGCCCCGACGCCGGCAGGAACACGCCCGCGATCACCGTGACCACCACCGTGCCCGCGATCAGTCCCAGCTGCGCCGGCGGCAGGTACGGCAGGCCGCCGGTGAGCGACCAGGCGAAGGCGGTCAGCGGCAGCGCGGCCACCACGGTCCCGATGAGCAGGCCGGTGGCGGTCAGGAAACCCGCCTCGAGGCCGAGCATCCACCGCAGCTGGCCGGCCGACGCGCCGACCTGGCCGAGCAGCCGGAGTTCGCCGCGCCGCCCGGCTCCGATCACCATGAGGGTGCTGAGGACGGAGAGGAGGGTGAGCCCGCCGATCGCGGCGACGACCGCGGCCGACACGACGCCGTTCAGTTCGGCTCCCGGTGGCGTCACCCGCTCAGGCACGACGGGGCCACCGGTGGAGGCCCCCGTGGCGGCCAGTACGCGCGCGGGATACGGATCCCTCATGTGCGGGGCCAGTTCGGCCTTCGGCAGGAGGAACTCACCGAGGGCGAGGGAGCGTTCGTACACCGCCACCACCCGCAGCCGCTTCGGCGTACCGTCGCCCAGACGCAGCTCGACCGTCGAACCGGTCTCCAGGCCGAGCGACCCGGCCATGGTCGTGCCGACCGCGACCGTTCCCTTCCCCGCTAGCCCGGCCAGGTCGCCGGAGACGACGCCCGGGTCGAGGGTGCCCGCCAGGCCCGCGGCGTCCACACCGAGGACCGGAAGCCGGTCGAGGCGCGGCGAACCGGCCTCCGTCCTGGCCAGCACGACCGTGGAACGCAGCACGTCGGTGGCCGCGTCGACCCCGGGCAGTTTCCGTACCCGTTCCGCCGTCGTGCCGGAGACCGCGAGGTCCGCGGTCGTCGCGGCCCGCGCCTGCGCGTCCGCGGCCCGCACCGTCGTGGCGCCCGCCGAGAGCTGCACCAGCGCGAAGGAGGTGACGAGGGCGACCGGGACGAGCGCCGCCCCGAGGCGGCGGGAGTGCGCGTGCGCGCCGGCGGCGGTGAGCCGCCCCGGCGCACCGCCGAGCCGGCGGAAGGCCGGCTCCAGGACCTTCATCGCGGCCCGCGCGATCCACGGCCCGAGCAGGGCGCACCCGGAGACCAGCGTCACCGTGGCGGCTCCGGCGGCCGCCGCGGCGGCGTCACCGCCCTGGAGCGAGGCCGTACCGGCCGACGCCACGCCCGCCACGAGCAGCGCGATCCCGCCGAGCCGCCGCGCACGGCCCTTCCCCGGGCGGCCGGGCCGCCGGGTCGCGAAGAGGACGACGAGCCGGGTGACGGCCACCACGACGACGGCGACGAGAGCGGGGGACGCCGCGAACATCCAGGGCGGGACGGGGAGTTCGAGTCCTTCCGGTACGACTCCGGTACGGGCCCGCAGCACCGACCGCAGCGCCAGGAACACCGGCACGGCCGCGACCGCTCCGAGCAGCGCCGCGAGGCCCGCCACCCGGGTCACCTCCCGGCCGGCCGCCGCCCGTATCTGACGGGGGGTCGCGCCGACCGAGAACAGCAGGTGCCGCTCGGCGGCGCGCTGCTGGAGCACCTGGGCGACGAGCGAGGCGAGGACGAGGACGGCGACGAGGACGAGGGTCCCGGCGACGGCCGCGAGGAGCTGGAGGAGTTCCCCGCGCGCGGGGAGCGCGGCGAGGTGCTCGGCACCGCCCCGGCCGTCGCCGGTGAGCGCCCGGAGCGGCTGCCCCGAGGCGGTGTCCTCGAGACCGGCGCGGTCCAGGGCTGCCCGCACGCGCGCGTGGAGGGTGCCCACGGGTACGCCGGGCCCGGCGAGGACCCCGACGGCGTCGACGGCGCCGGGATGCCCGGCGCGCTTCCGGGCCTCCGCCGCCGTGACGTACAGCACGGCGGGCCCGTCGGCGAGACCGACGACCTCGTACCCGGCGACGGTGTGCCCGATCCGCGCCCCGGCTCCGGCCCCCATGACCGCCTCGCCCGCGCCGCGCGGCTCCCGTCCCTCGACCAGCCGGTACGGGGCGAGCCGGGCCGCCTCCCAGGACCGCCCGGTGTGGACCCGTGCCCCGGCGGCCGCGGCGGCGTCGGCACCGGCACCGGCCCCCGAAGCGGAGCCGGGGACATCCGGCGCCCCCGGCTCCCGCACCACGAAGGAGGGGTCGGGCACCGCGGCCAGGACCCCCGGTACCGCCCGCAGCACGTCGACGGCCTCGCTCGGGATCCGCACCCGCTCGGTCAGGCCCACCGTTCCCGTGGTGGGTTCGCCACCCCAGGGCTTCGTCGTCCAGCGGGCCTCCTGGTCGCCCGCGACGACGACGGCCGCGGCCGCGTACCGCTCCACGCGCGCGTGGCCGAGCCCCGCCGAACCGAGGGCGAGGGCGAGGGTGCCGAGGAGGGCGGAGGTGACGGCGACGGCCGCGAACACGGCCGTCCACGCCTTCCGGTGCGCCCGCAGGGACCGGGCCGCGAGCAGCCCGACCGCGGGGCTCGTCCGCGGCGTCATCGGGCCGCCGCCATCGGGCGGTGCCCGGCGCCCGCGTGGCCGCCCAGCATCTCCCGTACCCCGGACTCCTCCGGACGGTCGAGGCGCCCGACGAGCCGGCCCCCGTCGAGGAACACGGCCTCGTCCGTCCAGGCGGCGGCCACCGGGTCGTGGGTGACGAGGACGACCGTGGTCCCCCGCTCGTCGACCGCGCGCCGCAGCAGGGCCAGGACCCCGGCCGCCGTGACCGGGTCGAGCGCGGCGGTCGGCTCGTCGGCGAAGACGACCTCGGGTTCGTTGACCAGGGCGCGGGCGACGGCCACCCGCTGCCGCTGGCCGCCGGAGAGGTTCTCCGGCATGTCCCCGGCCCGGTCGGCGAGCCCGACGGCGCCGAGACCCGCGAGGGCGCGGGCGTCGAGCTCCCGGCCTGCCCGGGCGCCGGCGAGCAGCAGCGGCAGGGTGACGTTCTCGCGCACGTCGAGGGCGGAGACGAGGTTCAGCGACTGGAAGACGAAGCCGATCCGGTCCCGCCGGAGCCGGGTGAGGCCGGCCGTCCTCAGCGTGGCGAGGTCGATGCCCCCGATCCGTACGGTCCCGGCCGTCGGCCGTTCGAGCCCCGCCGCGCACCGCAGCAGGGTGGACTTGCCGGAACCCGACCGGCCCATCACCGCGAGGAACCGGCCGCGCGGCACGGTCAGGCTCACCCGGTCGAGCGCGGGGACTCCGCCCCCGTACGTCCGGCTCACCCCGTCGAGGGTGAGGGCGGCATCCGGGGCGCGGGCGGCACCGTTCTCCGTCACTGCTGTCGTCGTCATGCCGACAACGCTAGGAAACCGCAGGTCGGAGCGGGATGGTGCTGGCTGCCCAAGAGGGGGTGGAGCTAGCTCCACCCCCTGCGGGGATCAGCGGCGGCGGGGGCCCTCGTCGTCGCCGTCGTGCGGGCCGAAGAGCTCGTCCGCCAGCGTCGGCAGATCGTCGAGCGGGGTCTCCTCCGCCCAGTCGGAACGGCGGTGCGGCCGGCCGTTCTCGTCGAGCCGGGGCAGCTCACGGGTCCGGTCGTTGGCGCCGTGCGGCTCCTCCCGCGCGTCCCGGAAGATGCCCTGCGGCACCCGGTCGACGGGGTCGGACGCCGGGGTGTCCCGTACGGGGGTGTCCCGTACGGGAGGGAGCACGGCGGTCGCCTCGGTGTCCCGCACGGGGGGCAGGACGGCGGTCTCGTCGGCGCCGCGCGTCTCACCGACCCGGGGCAGGACGGCCGTCTCGTCGGCCTCCGGCTTCGGGAGCCTCACGATCGGCGTGGCCACGGTGACCTCGTCGGGCGAGACGGTGGGAGCCTCCGACACGCGGTCGGCCCGCGGGTCCGGCTTCGCGGCACCCGGCTTCGTGGCGTCCGGCTTCACGATCGGGGTCGCGACGGTGACCTCGTTCGCGGACTCCTCGGCGGCGCGCGCGGCGCGAGCGGCCTGCTCGGCCGCCGCCTTCTCGGCCGCCACCCGCTCGGCCGCAGCCCGCTCGACGGCGGCCTTCTCCGCCACCGCCCGCTCGGCAGCCGCCTTCTCCTCGGCGGCCACCTTCGCCGCCGCCGCCTGCTCCGCCGCCTTCTTCTCGGCCGCGGCCCGCTCCCGGGTCGCCTTCGCCGCCTCGGCCCGCTGCACGGCGGCCTGCTCCGCCGCGGCGCGTTCGGCCGCCGCGCGCTCCGCCGCGGCCTTGGCGGCGGCCTCGGCCGCGATCTTCTCCGCGGCCGCCTTCGCGGCGGTTTCCTCCGCGGCCTTCGCCGCGGCGGCGGCCTCGGCCGTACGGCGGGCCTCCTCGGCCCGGAGCAGGGCCTCCTCCGCCTTGCGCTGCTTCTCCAGGCGGCGTTCCTCCGCCTCGGCCCGCAGCCGGGCCTCCTCCTCGGCCTCCTTGCGGAGTCGTTCCTGCTCCTCCTGGCGGGCCTTCTCCTCGGCCGCGAGCCGCCTGCGCTCCTCCTCGGCGGCGAGCCGGGCCTCCTCGGCCTTCCGCCGGGCCTCCTCCGCCTGCCGTTCGGCCTCCAGGCGGCGCGCCTCCTCCTCCTCGCGCCGCTTGCGCTCCTCCTCCTCGGCACGGAGCTTGGCGAGCTGCGCCTGGCGCTCGCGCTCCAGACGCTCCTCCTCTGCCTTGCGGGCTGCTTCCTCCTCCGCCCGGCGGCGCGCCTCCTCCTCGGCCTTGCGGCGGGCCTCCTCGACGGCCTTCACCTCGGCCTCGGAGAGCGGCAGCATCCGGTCGAGCCGGTGGCGTACGACGGTGGTGACGGCCTCGGGCTCCTGCCCGGCGTCGACGACGAGGTAGCGGCTGGGGTCGGCGGCGGCGAGGGCGAGGAAACCGGCCCGTACGCGCGCGTGGAACTCGGGCGGCTCGGACTCCAGGCGGTCGGGCGCCTCGGTGAACCGTTCCCGCGCGGTATCGGGGGAGACGTCGAGGACCACGGTCAGGTGCGGTACGAGTCCGTCCGTCGCCCAGCGCGAGATGCGGGAGATCTCGGTCGGGGACAGGTCACGGCCCGCTCCCTGGTAGGCCACGGACGAGTCGATGTACCGGTCGGAGAGGACGATCGCGCCCCGCTCCAGGGCCGGCCGGACCAGGGAGTCGACGTGCTCGGCGCGGTCGGCCGCGTACAGCAGGGCCTCGGCGCGGTTCGAGAGCCCCGCCGACGACACGTCGAGGAGGATCGAGCGGAGCCGCTTGCCGATCGGGGTGGCGCCGGGTTCGCGGGTGACGACGACCTCGTGGCCCTTGGCGCGGATCCACTCGGCGAGCGCCTGGACCTGGGTGGACTTGCCGGCGCCGTCGCCGCCCTCCAGGGCGATGAAGAAGCCGGTCGGCGAGGGCGCCTGCGCCGGGTCGGAGCCGCGCAGCGCGTCGCGCAGGTCGCGGCGGAGCGGGACGCCCGCCCGGTCGTCGGTCTTCGCGAGGACGAGCGCGGCGACCGGCAGCAGCAGCGCGCCGGCCAGGGCGAGCGTGAAGGCGGCGCCGCCGTGCGCGAGGACGAGGTCGCCGGAGGCGAGGCGGTGCGGGCCGATCGCGGCGGCGAGCAGCGGGGCGGCGAGCGCGCCGATGCCCATGCCCACGCGGGCGGAGGCCTGGAGGTGCTCGGTGGTCCGGGCCCTGCGGGGCTCCTCGGTCTCCTGGTCGACGAGGACGTGGCCGGTGTTCGCGGCGACTCCGGCCGCGTAACCGGCGAGGACGGAGAGGAACAGCACGGTCGCCGTGTCCGGCACCAGGCCCATCGCGATCAGGGCGACGCCGGTGACGGCGGTCGCGAGGGCGAGCAGCCGGCGCCGGGACAGCACGGGCAGGACGGAGCCCGCGGTGCGGATGCCGACGGCGGTGGCGCCGCTGAGCGCCAGGATCAGGAGGGCGTACGTGACGGGGCCGCCGCCCAGGTCGTAGGCGTGGAGGACGGCGACGGACGCGGCCGCGGCGACGGCCCCGGCGACGGTGGCGCAGGTCAGGACGAGCGGCCGGACGGCTCCGGTGCGGCCCTTCTCTGCGGCCGGACGGCGCAGGCCCTCCAGGGGCGAGCGGGGCCGGGGCGTCTCCCCGCCGGGCAGCGCCATCGCGTAGAGGACGGTGACGGAGGCGGCGAAGAGCCCGGCGGCCACGTATGAGCCGAGGGCGGCCTGGTGCAGCGAGAACCAGTCGAGTCCCGCGCCGAGCAGGTTGCCGACGAGGGTGGCGACGAGCAGCACGGCGGCGGCGGCCGGGACGGCGAGGAAGCCGGTGCGCAGGGAGAGCCGGCGCAGCGCGCCGAGGTGGTCGGGCAGCGGCCGTACGGCACCGCCCTCGATGGGCGGGGCGGGCAGCAGCGCGGGCGCGGCGCCCTCGCGGCTGATCGTCCAGACGCGTTCGGCGGCGCCGGTGACGAAGACGGTGCCGAGCAGGTACCAGAGGGCGCTGCCGGGGGTCCAGTCGATCCACAGGGGTGCGACGACGAGCAGCGCGATCCGTACGCCGTCGGCGCCGATCATGGTCCAGCGGCGGTCGAGCGCGCCGCCGGGCCCGGTGAGGGCGGTCAGCGGCCCGAGGAGGACGGCCCCGAAGAGGACCGAGGCCAGCAGGCGGACGCCGACGACGGCGGCCACGGCGAACGCGGCTCCCCGGTCGCCCCCGCCGAGCGCGCCCTCGGCGACGGCTGCCTGGAGGCCGAGGAGGACGAGGACCAGGAGGGCGAGGGCGTCACCGGTGCTGCCGGCGAGCTGGGCGCTCCACAGCCTGCGCAGTGGCTGATGGCGCAAGAGGGCCCGTACGGCACGCTCCTGGGAATCCGCGACGAGTGCGGCGTCTGAATCGCCGAGGCGGTCTGGCTGCTCTGCTCGCGTCATCCGTCCACCCTATCCGGACGGCCTTGCTCCCCGCGGCCCGCGCCCGAACATCCGGACGAGCCTGTGACAGGACGGACGGCGGGGGTGGAGGCAGCCGCCTCCACCCCCGCCGTTCCCGTTCGCGTTCCCGTTCGCGTTCGCGTTTCCGTTCGCGTTTCCGGGAGGACTACTCCGGCTTCGCCGCCGCCGTCTTCTTGGCAGCGGTCGTCTTCTTCGCCGCCGTCGTCTTCGCGGCCGTGGTCTTGGCGGCGGTGGTCTTCTTCGCCGCCGTCTTCGTGGCCGTCTTCTTCGCGGTGGTCGTCTTCTTGGCCGCGGTGGTCTTCTTCGCCGGGGCCTTCTTGGCGGTCTTCTTCGCCGGTCCCTTGGCCCGCTTCTCGGCGAGGAGCTCGTACCCGCGCTCCGGCGTGATCGTCTCCACGCTGTCGTCGGTCCGCAGGGTGGCGTTGGTCTCGCCGTCCGTCACGTACGGGCCGAAGCGCCCGTCCTTGACGACCACGGGCTTCTCGCTGACCGGGTCGGTGCCCAGCTCCTTCAGCGGCGGCTTGGCCGCGGCCCGGCCCCGCTGCTTCGGCTGCGCGTAGATCGCGAGCGCCTCGTCGAGGGTGATCGTGAAGAGCTGCTCCTCGTCGGTGAGCGACCGCGAGTCCGTGCCCTTCTTCAGGTACGGGCCGTAGCGGCCGTTCTGCGCGGTGATCTCGACGCCCTCGGCGTCCGTGCCGACGACCCGGGGCAGGGACATCAGCCGGAGCGCGTCATCCAGGGTGACGGTGTCGAGGGACATCGACTTGAAGAGGGAGGCCGTGCGCGGCTTCACCGCGTTCTTGCCGGTCTTCGGGGTGCCCTCGGGCAGGATCTCGGTGACGTACGGGCCGTAGCGGCCGTCCTTCGCGACGATCTGGTGACCGGTGGCCGGGTCGGCGCCCAGCTCGAAGTCGCCGCTCGGCTTGGCGAGCAGCTCCTCGGCGAGCTCGACGGTCAGCTCGTCGGGCGCGAGGTCCTCGGGGACGTCGGCCCGCTGGTGGCCCTCGGCCTCCTTCTCGCCGCGCTCGACGTACGGGCCGTAGCGGCCGACACGCAACACGATGCCGTTGCCGACGGGGAAGGAGGAGATCTCGCGGGCGTCGATGGCGCCGAGGTCGGTGACGAGCTCCTTGAGGCCGCCGAGGTGGTCGCCGTCGCCGTTGCCGACGTCCGCCGCACCGCCGGAGGCCGTACCGCCCTCGGTGCCACCGAAGTAGAAGCGCTTCAGCCACGGTACGGACTTGGCCTCGCCCCGCGCGATGCGGTCGAGGTCGTCCTCCATCCTGGCCGTGAAGTCGTAGTCGACGAGCCGCCCGAAGTGCGTCTCCAGGAGGTTGACGACGGCGAAGCTCAGGAAGGACGGCACGAGCGCCGTGCCCTTCTTGAAGACGTAGCCGCGGTCGAGGATGGTGCCGATGATCGACGCGTACGTCGACGGGCGGCCGATCTCTCGCTCTTCCAGCTCCTTGACCAGGGAGGCCTCGGTGTAGCGGGCCGGCGGCTTGGTCGCGTGGCCGTCCACGGTGATCCCGTCGGCGGTCAGGGCGTCGCCCTCGGCGACCTGCGGCAGGCGCCGCTCGCGGTCGTCGAGCTCCGCGTTCGGGTCGTCGGCGCCTTCCACGTACGCCTTCATGAAGCCGTGGAAGGTGATCGTCTTGCCGGAGGCGCTGAACTCGGCGTCCCGGCCGTCGGCGGCGCGGCCGCCGATCTTCACGGTGACGGAGTTGCCGGTCGCGTCCTTCATCTGGGAGGCGACGGTCCGCTTCCAGATCAGTTCGTACAGGCGGAACTGGTCGCCGGTGAGGCCGGTCTCCGCGGGGGTGCGGAAGCGGTCGCCCGAAGGCCGGATCGCCTCGTGCGCCTCCTGCGCGTTCTTGACCTTGCCCGCGTAGACGCGCGGCTTCTCCGGCAGGTAGTCGGCGCCGTACAGCTGCGTGACCTGCGCCCGGGCCGCCGTGACGGCGGTGTCGGACAGGATCGTGGAGTCCGTACGCATGTAGGTGATGAAGCCGTTCTCGTACAGCTTCTGCGCCACCTGCATGGTCGCCTTCGCACCGAAGCCCAGCTTGCGGCTCGCCTCCTGCTGGAGGGTGGTGGTCCGGAAGGGGGCGTACGGGGAGCGGCGGTACGGCTTCGACTCGACCGAGCGCACGGAGAACGCGGTGTCGGCGAGCGCGGCGGCGAGCGCCCGGGCGTTCGCCTCGTCCAGGTGCAGCACGGCCTCGCTCTTCAGCCGCCCGTCGGCGCCGAAGTCACGGCCCTGCGCGACCCGCTTGCCGTCGACCGCCGCGAGGCGCGCGACCAGCTGGGACGGGTCCGACGCGTCGCCGGTACGGCCGGTGCCGAAGGTGCCGGTGAGGTCCCAGTACTCGGCGGAACGGAAGGCGATGCGCTCGCGCTCCCGCTCGACGACGAGCCGGGTGGCGACCGACTGGACGCGGCCGGCGGAGAGCCGCGGCATGACCTTCTTCCACAGGACCGGCGAGACCTCGTAGCCGTACAGGCGGTCGAGGATGCGGCGGGTCTCCTGGGCGTCGACCATGCGCTGGTTCAGCTCGCGCGGGTTGGCGACGGCCTCGCGGATCGCGTCCTTGGTGATCTCGTGGAAGACCATCCGGTGGACGGGGACCTTGGGCTTCAGGACTTCCTGGAGGTGCCACGCGATGGCCTCGCCCTCGCGGTCCTCATCGGTGGCGAGGTAGAGCTCGTCGGACTCGGCCAGAAGCTCCTTGAGCTTCCTGACCTGCGCCTTCTTGTCGGCGTTGACGACGTAGATGGGCTGGAAGTCGTGTTCGACGTCGACCCCGAGGCGGCGCACCTCGCCGGTGTACTTCTCGGGCACCTCGGCGGCGCCGCTGGGAAGGTCACGGATGTGCCCGACGCTCGCCTCGACCACGTAACCCGGGCCGAGGTAGCCCTTGATCGTCTTCGCCTTGGCAGGCGACTCGACGATGACGAGTCGGCGGCCGCCGTGTGCGGTCTCGCTGGTCGGGGACAACTTCGCTCTTCTCTCCGGTTCGACACTCTCTTGGCACGTACGGCGCTGGCACGCACGGCAGCGGCACGGACGGTGACGCTCCCGTCGCTGCGGAGTGTGACGGTACAACCCGCCCCCGTGTCAAACGGCGAAAGCCCGCAACGGCCACTCGAACGGTAACCCGAGTCCTGGCATTCCTGCCGCCCGGACTCCCGGTCGGGCGGGGCGGGGCGTCCGCGCCGGAGGCTCCGGAGGAAGATCACGAAGGCTCGGAAGGCGGTCCCGAAGAGGTCCGGAAGGCGATCCGGGAGAGGTCCGGAGGCGGTCCCGGAGGAGATCAGAGCCTGCCGAAGCACCAGACCCCGAGGAGGAGGGAGAGCGCGCCGGAGAGGCTCGTCAGCGCGACGGCGGTACGGGGGGCGACCCCGTACGCCACGGGCTCACGGTGCAGCGTGGCACGGTGGTCCACAGCAGAAGCGCGCCTCCGAACAGCGTGAACGCCGCCCCCGCGAAGATCGTCGGCCCGCTCTCCATGCCCGTACCCCGTTCCGTCCACGTGCGGTGTTCGTCTCCCGGAGCCGAGGCTGGCACCTCCGGGCGTCCTGGGTGCGAATTCCGGGTGAACGACGCGGAGCGTCTCGTACGGTTTCACGAAGATGGCCGGTAGTGACCCACTCCTCATTTCTCCCTGCCTCCTGGTCCTCCTCTTCCGTCACATCGTGTCGAGCGTGGCCCGGCGCCGGCTGCCCCGCTCGAAGACACCCAGCAGGACGACGGCGAGCAGCGCCCACCCCGCGCCCACCGCGAGCTCCGCCCCGAACAGGGACCGGTCGAGACCGCCGCCCGCGGTCAGCCCGCGCGCCGCGTCCGCCGCGTGTGTGAGCGGCAGCGGCTCGCCGATGGTGCGCATCCACTCCGGCAGCGTCTCCCGGGGCACGGCGGCTCCGGTCAGCAGGAGCAGTCCCGAACCGGCCACGTTCGACACCAGGAACACGTCGCGGAAGCGCAGCCCCAGCGCGCCCAGGGCGAGCCCGAAGGCCGAGCAGGCACCCGCCGCGACGAGCGGCACCAGACCCGGGCCGGGCAGCGCGCCGGCGGGCACGGGCAGCCCGAGGACGAGGGAGGCGGCGGCGAGCACGAAGGCACTGACGAACAGCCCGTTGAGGACGTACGGGAGGGCTCGTCCGAGCCACAGCGGGACCCGGCGGCGGGGCGAGAGCAGGACGGCGCCGAGCGTGCCGTACCGGCGCTCGTTGGCGACGGCCATCGTGCCGCCGTACACGCAGGAGGCGGAAGCCGCGAGGACGGCGTTCCCCACGAGGTGGAAACGGTCGTCGGCGACGCCGAGTTCCCGGCCCAGGTAGACGAAGAAGAAGACCTGGAGAAGCGGCCCGACCAGCAGGGTTCCGACGAACATGGGTGGGGTGGTCCAGTTGAACAGGGCACGGTAGGAGATCACTCCGCCGACGACGACGAGCCGCGCGGTGCCGAGGAAACGGAACATGTCTCTGGCCTTTCGGATACGGGCACCCGGGTGCGGGCGCTCAGGTGAGGGCGAGGGTGGCGGCGGCGCGCGCCCTGCGCTCCACACGGCCGAGGACGAGGCCGGCCGCGAGGGCGTATCCGGCCCCGAGCGCGACGGCGGTGAGCAGCGGCGTCACCACGTCCCCGCCGGAGGTCGCCGCGTGCACGGCCCGCGCGCCCCAGGTCGTGGGCAGCGCCCAGGAGATCGGGTGGGTCCAGGCGGGCAGCACGGTGACGGGCACGAGCAGCCCGGACAGCAGCCAGACGGGGGTGTCGAGCGGGTTGGCCAGCGCGTTGGCGTTGCGCAGCAGGACGAAGGTCGCGGCGAGCAGGAGGCCCGTCATGCCGAGCGCGAGCACGCACACCGGGACGGCGAGAAGGAAGAGCAGCGGGTGCGCGAAGTCGAGCGGGACTCCGAAGAGCAGCACGCCCCACAGGACCGTCGCGCCCATCGCGTACGTGCCGATGACGGCGGTCGCGAGGGTGATCGGCAGCAGGACGAGGGCGAGCGGTGTCGGCGCGACGACCAGGGTCTCCAGGGTGCCGAGCCAGCGCTGGTTCTGCACCGCGCCGCCCGAGCCGAAGAGCACCGAGCCCCAGATGCCCATGAGTCCGGCCCCGACGGAGGCGGTGAGCAGCCGGTCGGGGTCCCCGGCGGCGCGGAACAGGTAGACGGCGAGGGTCGCGTAGACGAGCGGGACGAGGACGGCGAAGGTGATCTCGATCGGGGAGCGCGACATGTACGAGACGTGGGTGCGCACCCCGACGAGGACCAGCCGCGGGACGCGCTTCACGAGGGGGCTGGTGCTCATGCCGGCACCACCTCCTGCGGGGTGCCGCCCGCCGCCTCCTCCACGATCGCGATGTACGCGTCCTCCAGGGACGGTTCGCGGCTCGTGACCCGGCCGATCCGTACGCCGTCGAGCGCGGCCAGGACCGGTCCGTGCAGCTCGGCGGCCTCGCGTCCGGTCTGCACCGTGACGGTCTGGAGCGCGCCCCGGTCCTCCGCGGACACCCCTCGCACGCCCGGCACCCGCCGCAGCCGGTCGAGCCGCTCCTCGTCCACCCCGTAGGCCTCGATCTCCAACACGTCCCGTTCCCGCACGCGGGACTTCAGGCTCTCGGGGGTGCCGAGGGCGCGGATCCGGCCGCCCGCGATGACGGCGATCCGGTCGCAGAGCTCGTCCGCCTCCGCCATGTAGTGGGTGGTGAGGAGGACGGTCGTGCCGGTCGCCGCCAGGTCGGCGACCGTGCGGCGCAGGTCGCGGGCGGCGACGGGGTCGACGCCGATGGACGGCTCGTCGAGGAAGAGGACGTCGGGGCGGTGGAGCAGGCCGCGCGCGATGTGGAGGCGCTGCCGCATCCCGCGCGAATAGCCCTCGACCCGCTCCTTCTCCCGGCCCGTCAGGCCCACCAGGTCGAGGAGTTCGGCGATGCGCCGCTTCTGGTCGCGTGCGCCGACCCCGTACAGCTCGGCGAAGTACCGGAGGTCGTCGAGCGCGGAGAGCCGGTCGTACAGGCCCCGGTCGCCGCCGAAGACGTACCCGATGCGACGGCGTACGGCGACGGGGTCGCGGGCCACGTCGTGGCCGAACACCCGGGCGGTGCCGGAGGTCGGCAGGAGCAGGGTGTTGAGCATCTTGATGGTGGTCGTCTTGCCGGCGCCGTTGGGCCCGAGGAGGCCGAACAGCTCCCCCGGCGCCACCTCGAAGGTGACCCCCCGCACGGCCTCGGTCTCGGTACGCCGGGACTTCGGCCACCCGGTCCTGCTGGTGTAGGTGCGGCGCAGCGCGTCCGCCTCGATCGCGAGCATGCGCCGGACGGTAGGAGCCGGGAGCGGGACCGAGCCATCGATTCGGAAGCCCCCGAATCGTCGTTCCGGCCCCGCCGCTCTCAGGCGACCGCGTGCAGCACGCCCTCCCCGGTGAGCAGCGCGAGCAGCGAACGCCCGGTGTCCGTCAGCTGGTAGTACACGGAACGTCCGACGCGGTGCCGGGTGACCACCCCGGCCTCCGAAAGGACCGACAGGTGCTCGGAGACCGTGCTGGGCGCGAGCCCGAGCCGGTCGGCGAGCCCGGCCGTGGTCAGCGGCCCGCCGAGCTCGCGCAGGACCGTCGCCCGGCCCCGTCCGAGCACCAGTCCGAGCCGGTCCTCGGCGACGGGCTCGGGCGGTTCGCGCAGGGCGGCGGCGCCCCGCGCCTGGAAGCTGAGCGCGAACGCCTCGGGGTCGTCCGTCGAGTACAGCCGGCAGCCCTCGGCGAAGACCAGCGGCACGAGGACGAGCCGCCGCTCCCCCGGCGCGTACGCGGCCTCGACGTGCTTGGTCAGTTCGAGTACGGGCGGTCGCCACCGCCCCCGGCTCTCCAGGCCCGCGAACAGCGCGTCGACGCCCTCCGTCGCGAACGTCCTCGCCCGGACCAGCACTTCGTCCTCGACGAGCCGTCGCATCGTCGGCCAGTACGGCTCGATCGCGCCCTCCCAGTAGGCCGCGTACGCGTCGGCGAGCGCCGCGCAGGCCGCCTCCGGGTCCCTCAGGTACGGCTGCGCGAAGGGCGCGTCGGCCATGCCGGGGTAGCAGACGTCCACCTGGGCGCGGACGAACTCCGGGTCGGTGGCCCGCAGCGCGGCCAGCTCCTCGTGGACGTGGACCGTCCCGAACGGCCGGGGCAGCAGGAAGTCGGAGACCTCGCGCCGCCCCTCGACGAACAGGTCCCACAGCGGCCGGAGCCGGTCGTCCTCCCGCCACACCTCGCGCGCCCGCCCGACCCACTCCCGGTACGGCCAGGAGGGGTGCCGGTGCGGCAGCGCCAGGTGCATCGAGCAGAAGGCGTCGCGCAGCGGACTGATCGCGATCCGGGTCGCCCCCAGCGAGACCTCGTCGAGCTCGATCCGTATCAAGCGCCGTACTCCCCGGAAGTCCCCTCCCCGGGCGTCTCCTCCCCGGCGGGCAGCAGGAAGCCCTCCTCGACCAGCAGCCGGATCGCCTGCGGGGTGCGGTCCCGCAGTATGACCGGGTCCTCGCCCATCAGTTGCCCGATCGCGTCCAGGATGCGGCCCGCGCTGAGGGTGCCGTCGCACACCCCGGCGAACCCGGCGCCGACGTGGTCGACCTTGGTGGCGCGGCGCATGCCCCGGTTCTGCCGGAGCACGACGTGCTCGGGGTCCTCGGCGCCCGGCAGCCCGACCTGCTCCTGCACCACCTCGGGTGCGAGCGTGAACCGGTCGGCGAGGAGGGCGGCGTCGTCGCGGGCGCGCAGATAGTCCTGGCGCTCGAAGTGGGCGCGGACGGCGGGGCCGAGGGGCTGCTCGACGGGGTGCGGCCACTCCTCGATGACGATCGACGGCTCGACGGCCCCGGAGGCCACGGCTCCGTTCCGCCGGATCGTGATCCAGCCGAAGCCCACCGCGCGCGTCTTCCGGGCCTCGAACTCGTCGAGCCAGCCCTCGTACGCCCGCCGGTACGCCTCCGGGTCGCCCCGGTGGTCGCCGCTGTCCCGCAGCCACAGCTCCGCGTACTGGGTGACGTCCTGGACCTCCCGCTGCACGATCCAGGCGTCGCAGCCACGCGGCACCCAGGACCGCAGCCGATCCTGCCACTCCTCGCCCTCGACGTGCTGCCAGTTGGCGAGGAACTGGGCGTATCCGCCGTCGTTGAGCCGCTCGCCCGCCTGCTGCACGAGCGTGCGGCACAGGTCGTCGCCGCCCATCCCGCCGTCCCGGTAGGTGAGCCGGGCGCCGGGGGAGATCACGAACGGCGGATTGGAGACGATCAGGTCGTACGTGTCGCCTTCGACCGGCTCGAAGAGCGAGCCCACGAGCAGCTCCGCCTCCCGGGCCCCGGAGAGGGCGAGCGTCAGCCGGGTGAAGTCCAGGGCCCGCGGGTTGAGGTCGGTGGCCGTGACCAGGGTGGCGTGCTGGGCGGCGTGCAGCGCCTGGATGCCGGAGCCGGTGCCGAGGTCGAGCGCGGAGGAGACCGGCGTACGGACGGTGAGGCCGGCGAGCGTGGTGGACGCGCCGCCGACGCCGAGGACGACCCCTTCGTCCTTCTTGCCGATGCCGCCGGCTCCACCGACGGCGCAGCCGAGGTCGGAGACGATGAACCAGTCCTCGCCGTCCGGCCCGCCGTACGGCCGGATGTCGACCGTCGCGGAGACGGAGTCGTCCTCGCGGACCACCCAGCCGTCGGCGAGGGCCTCGTCGAGCGGAAGCGCGGCGGCGGCCAGGTCGTGGGCGACGGCCTGCTGGAGCAGGAAGAGCCGGACGAGGCTCTCCAGCGGGGAGTCGCCGCGGGTGGCGCGCAGGGCGGGCACGGTCTCGCTGCGGGCGAGCGCCGCGTAGGCGGGGGCGCCGAGCAGGTCGAGCAGGCCGTCGGCGGTGAAGTCGGCGGCGAGCAGTGCCTCGCGCAGACGGGCGGCGTGCGCGGGCACCGGGAGGCGGGGGGTCAGGCTGGTCGTACTCACCGTCCCATTGTGACCGCCGCCACCGACATCGGGGCGGCCGACCCGGCGACGGCGGGCGGGCGGGCCGCCGCCACCGGTGCGGCCGGGGCGACCGCTCCTAGCTCTTGGTCGCCGAGGTCTTCTTGCCGCTCGGCTTGGTGGAGGCCTTCCCCGTGGGCTCGGAGTCCGATCCCTTGTCCGAGTCCGAGCCCGATCCCGAGTCCGACGAGGTGGATCCGGGCTGCGGGGAGGCGGAGCCGGACGCCTTCGGCGGGGTCGAGGGCGTGGGCTTCTGGCAGCCGGGCTGCTTGGCCATGGCCTGTCCCAGTTCGCCCTCCTCCAGCTTGGCCAGGGCGTTCTGGTCCATCTTCTCGATCCTGGTCAGACCGTCGGCGACGCCCTGGAGGCCGTCCGCGAACTTCTGCTGGTTCGTCGGGTCCAGCGCGTCGACCTGCTTCTTGAGCCCCTCGTACGCCACCGCGGTGGCGTTGAGCTCCTTGATCGCGTCCTGCTGGATCTTCTGGCCGTTCTCGACGGGCGGGGCCCCGGCGCTCTCGACGGCCTTGGCCAGCGCCCGGTCGGCGTTGGCGATGTCCTGGAACGCCTTCGAGTCGGCGGCCTGGATCTCGGCCGGCTTGCTGTCCGCCGCCGTCGAAATGATGATCTGGTGGGCGTCGGCCCGCTTCTGGATCTGAGGCTTCGCCTGGTCGCAGAACGTCTTCGCCCAGTCGCCCACCTTGTCACCCTCGTCGCTGCAACCGGACAGCGCGAGCACCAGTACCGCGCCGCCGGACAGTGCGGCCGCAAGCTTCTTGTTCACCGGATCGGTCCCTTCCAAGGCTCTCGGCCCCGGAACATACACGCCGAACGGGCTACTTCCACCTTTCGTGCGACGGGTTCGCCCCGTATTGAAGTCTTTTGAACCAAGGGAGACACCTCACACCCACCCCTGAAACACACGGAAATGAGACGGACGCCACGCCAGGCGAGCCTGTGTCAGGGGAGTACGCGTCAGGAGAGCCACCGTCAGGAGCGTCCACGTCAGGCGACCTTCACCGAGCGCCTCTTGGAGACCCGTACGGCGGCGATGACGACGACAAGGGCGATCCCCGCGACCGCCACCCGCAGTCCGGCGCTCGCGTCGCCGCCGTAACTGAAACGCACGACCGCGGGGGCGATGAGCAGCGCCACCAGGTTCATCACCTTCAGGAGCGGGTTGATCGCCGGCCCCGCCGTGTCCTTGAACGGGTCTCCGACCGTGTCCCCGATGACGGTGGCCTCGTGCGCCTCGCTGCCCTTGCCGCCGTGGTTCCCGTCCTCGACCAGCTTCTTCGCGTTGTCCCAGGCGCCACCGGAGTTGGCGAGGAAGACCGCCATCAGCGCACCCGTGCCGATCGCTCCGGCGAGGTACGAGCCGAGGGCGCCGACCCCGAGCGCGAAGCCGACCGCGATCGGGGCCATCACGGCGAGCAGTCCGGGCGTGGCGAGTTCGCGGAGCGCGTCCTTGGTGCAGATGTCGACGACCCGCCCGTACTCGGGCTTCTCGGTGCCGCTCATGATCCCGGGATGCTCGCGGAACTGCCGCCGCACCTCGTAGACCACGGATCCCGCCGACCGGGACACCGCGTTGATCGCGAGCCCGGAGAAGAGGAAGACGACCGCCGAGCCGAGGATCAGACCGAAGAGGTTGTTGGGCTGGGAGATGTCCATGGAGAGCGTCAGTTCGTCCGCCTTCGCGCCGACCTCGGCGACCGAGGACGCGATGGCGTCCCGGTACGAGCCGAACAGCGCCGCGGCCGCCAGGACGGCGGTGGCGATGGCGATGCCCTTGGTGACGGCCTTCGTCGTGTTGCCGACGGCGTCCAGGTCGGTGAGGACCTGCGCTCCCGCACCCCGGACGTCCCCGGACATCTCCGCGATGCCCTGGGCGTTGTCGGCGACCGGACCGAAGGTGTCCATGGCGACGATCACGCCGACCGTGGTGAGCAGACCCGTACCGGCGAGGGCGACCGCGAACAGCGCCAGCATGATCGAGCCGCCGCCGAGCAGGAACGCCCCGTAGACGGTGAGGCCGATCAGGAGGGCCGTGTAGACGGCGGACTCCATGCCGAGGGCCACGCCCGCGAGGACGACGGTCGCGGGGCCGGTGAGCGAGGACTTGCCGATGTCCCTGACCGGCCGCCGGCTCGTCTCCGTGAAGTAGCCGGTGAGCTGCTGGATGAGGGCGGCGAGGACGATGCCGAGGGCGACGGCGACCAGGGCGAGGACCCGCGGGTCGCCGGCGTGGTCGCCGATGCCGGGCTCGGTGACGCCCTGGAGCTCGGCGTACGAGGACGGCAGGTACACGAAGGAGGCCACGGCGACCCCGACGAGCGAGATCACCGCCGAGACGAGGAACCCCCGGTTGATCGCGCTCATCCCGCCGCGGTCGGCGCGGCGCGGGGAGACCGCGAAGATGCCGATGACCGCGGTGACCACACCGATCGCGGGCACGATCAGGGGGAACGCGAGGCCGTGGTCGCCGAAGGCCGCCTTGCCGAGGATCAGTGCGGCGACCAGGGTCACGGCGTACGACTCGAAGAGGTCGGCGGCCATGCCCGCGCAGTCGCCGACGTTGTCGCCCACGTTGTCGGCGATCGTGGCCGCGTTGCGCGGGTCGTCCTCGGGAATGCCCTGCTCGACCTTGCCGACCAGGTCGGCTCCGACGTCGGCGGCCTTGGTGAAGATGCCGCCGCCCACCCGCATGAACATGGCGATGAGCGCGGCGCCGAGACCGAATCCCTCGAGGACCTTGGGCGCGTCGGCGGCGTAGACGAGGACGACGCAGGCCGCGCCGAGCAGTCCGAGGCCGACCGTGCACATGCCGACCACCCCGCCGGTGCGGAACGCGATCCGCATGGCCCGGTGCGCGACCTCGGTCAGGCTCTTCTCCGGTTCGCCCGGCGCCGGAGTGGCCTCCCTGGCCGCCGCGGCGACCCGCACGTTGGCCCGTACGGCGAGCCGCATGCCGATGTAGCCGGTGACCGCCGAGAAGAGCGCCCCGACCAGGAAGAACAGGGAGCGTCCCGCGCGCTGCGACCAGTCGTCGGCGGGCAGCAGCATCAGCAGGAAGAAGACGGCGGCCGCGAAGACGGCGAGGGTCCGCAGCTGCCGGGCGAGATAGGCGTTGGCCCCCTCCTGCACGGCCGCGGCGATCTCCCGCATCCTCCCGGTGCCCTCACCGGCGGCGAGCACCTGGCGGACGAGGAGCCGCGCGACGACCAGCGCGGCGAGGGCGATACCGCCGACGACGATCACGATCGTCCGGTTCCCGCTCGTGAGCACCGCCGCGGCGAGGGAAGTGGGGTACATGGAGACGGATCATAGGGAGACGAACCGGCGCATACGGGGATCCCGGCGGCTGCCCGCGCGGATGCACCAATCGGAACCGGCGCAACGAGAAGAGGCCCTGCGGGGCAGGGCCTCTTCTCGTGCGGTCTCTTGCTCGGCGCGTACGGATATGTACGCATGTACGGGCGTACGGATATGCACGCGCGTACACATGTACGGGCCGTACGCATGTACGCGCGCACGGCTCCACGCGTCAGGACTGGACGTCCGCCGAACTCACCGGCCAGGTCATCCGGATCGTGCCGCCGGCCTCGCCGGCACTCACCTCGACGTCGTCGACGAGTCCGCGGATCACCGCGAGCCCCATCTCGTCCTCACCGTCGGCGTCGTCGAAGTCCTCGGCCGGGGCCGCGGACCGCGCGCCGGGGACACCGACGGCATCGGCCGCCGCCACCCCCGCGCCGGGCACCTCGTCGCCGACCTCGATGGAGAACGTCTTCTCCTCCTCGGTCAGCACCACCCTGATGGGGGTGGTGACGTCATTGCTGCGGTGCAGCCCGACGGCGCGGGAACAGGCCTCACCGACAGCGAGACGCACCTCGTCGAGGACCGCCTCGTCCACACCGGCCCGGCGCGCCACCGCGGCCGCCACCAGGCGGGCCGTACGGACGTGCTCGGGCTGAGCGCTGAAGCGGAGTTCAACGGTGGCCATACGAACCCCCTGGGCTCAGTCGACGGCGTTGACGGCCTCGTCGACCGAGGTGTGGATCGGGAACACCTTCGTGAGCCCAGTGATCCGGAAAATCTTGAGAATGCGCTCCTGGTTGCAGACGAGACGCAGCGAGCCCTCGTGCGCGCGGACGCGCTTCAGGCCGCCGACGAGCACACCGAGGCCGGTGGAGTCGAGGAAGTCCACGCCCTCCATGTCGACGACCAGGTGGTAGCTGCCGTCGTTCACCAACTCGACCAACTGCTCGCGCAGCTTGGGCGCGGTATACACATCAATCTCGCCACCGACCTCGACGACCGTACGGTCACCACCAGCGCCGGACACATTGCGAGTCGACAGGGACAGGTCCACGGATCCTCCAGCACCTTGCTATCGAACGATCGTTCCCCAGGGTCTCCCGGACGGAGTCAGGAAACTGATCGTCAGCCGCGATGGCATTCAATCACTTACCAGCAGCCATGCACGACGCCTTGGAAGCATTGTCCGTCATGGCAGTGACACACTCGGTGTCGATGGCCAAGAATCACCGCCCCAGTCGTCCTGCCGGAGACAGGGGAAACCGACCCTCCCCCGGCATGCTCCTCGACCGACTCTCGTCGGGCGAGAGCCGGGCCGCGCGCATCACTCATACGGAGCACATGCCCGCCCGGGAGGGCCGTCATGCAGTCTGGCCGCACCGCATCCGTCCGGAAGTGATCGCGGCGATCGAGGCGGCCGGGATCGCGCACCCCTGGGCCCATCAGGCGGAAGCCGCCGAGCACGCCCTGGACGGCGAGTCCGTGGTGATCGCCACCGGCACCGCGTCGGGCAAGTCGCTGGCCTACCTCGCCCCGGTCCTGAGCACCCTCCTGGACGGCTCGGAGGCCCCCAACGGGCGCGGCGCCACCACCCTCTACCTCTCGCCCACCAAGGCCCTCGCCGCCGACCAGCGACGCGCCGTACGGGAACTGGCCGCCCCGCTCGGCAACCGGATCCGCCCCGCCGTCTACGACGGCGACACGCCGGTCGAGGAACGCGAATGGGTCCGGCAGTACGCGAACCACGTCCTGACCAACCCCGACATGCTGCACCGGGGCATCCTCCCCTCCCATCCCCGATGGGCCTCCTTCCTGCGCTCCCTGCGCTACGTCGTGATCGACGAGTGCCACACCTACCGGGGCGTCTTCGGCTCCCACGTCGCCCAGGTGCTGCGGCGACTGCGCCGGATCTGCGCCCGGTACGGCTCCGAACCGGTCTTCCTCCTCGCCTCCGCCACCTCCGCCGAGCCCGCCCTGGCCGCCGGCCGCCTCACCGGCCTCCCGGTCACCGAGGTGTCCGACGACGCCTCCCCGCGCGGCGAGCTGGTCTTCGCCCTGTGGGAGCCGCCGCTGACCGAGCTGCACGGCGAGCGCGGCGCGCCCGTGCGCCGCACCGCGACCGCCGAGACCGCGGACCTGCTCACCGACCTGACCCGGCAGGGCGTCCGCTCGGTCGCCTTCGTCCGCTCCCGGCGCGGCGCCGAACTGATCTCGGTGATCGCCCAGGAACGGCTCGCCGAGACCGACCGCTCCCTCGCCCGCCGCGTCGCCGCCTACCGGGGCGGCTACCTGCCCGAGGAGCGCCGGGCCCTGGAGCGGGCCCTGCACTCCGGCGAGCTCCTCGGCCTGGCCGCCACGACCGCCCTGGAGCTGGGCGTGGACGTCTCGGGCCTGGACGCGGTCCTGATCGCCGGCTACCCGGGCACCCGGGCCTCCCTCTGGCAGCAGGCGGGCCGCGCCGGCCGTTCGGGCGAGGGCGCCCTCGCGATCCTGATCGCCCGTGACGACCCGCTGGACACCTTCCTGGTCCACCACCCGGAGGCGATCTTCGACCAGCCGGTCGAGTCGACCGTCCTCGACCCCGACAACCCCTACGTCCTCGCCCCCCATCTGTGCGCCGCCGCCGCGGAGCTCCCGCTGACCGAACCGGACCTGGCGCTCTTCGGCCCGGCCGTCCCCGACCTGCTGCCCCAGCTGGAGGCCGCCGGTCTGCTGCGCCGCCGCTCCACCGGCTGGTACTGGACCCGCCGCGAGCGGGCCGCCGACCTCACCGACATCCGAGGCGGCGGCGGCAGCCCCGTCCGGATCGTCGAGAAGGGCACCGGCCGGCTGCTCGGCACCGTCGACGAGGCCGCCTCCCACACCGCCGTCCACGAGGGCGCCGTCCACCTCCACCAGGGCCGGACCTATCTGGTGCGGGAGCTCGACCTCGAGGACTCCGTGGCCCTCGTGGAGGAGGCCGTCCCGCCGTACTCCACCACCGCCCGCGACACCACCTCCATCGCCGTCCTCGACACCGAGACCGAGATCCCCTGGGGAGCCGGACGGCTCTGCTACGGCTCCGTCGAGGTCACCAACCAGGTCGTCTCCTTCCTGCGCCGCCGGCTGATCACGGGCGAGGTGCTCGGCGAGACCAAGCTCGACCTGCCGCCCCGCACCCTGCGCACCCGGGCCGTGTGGTGGACGGTCACCGAGGACCAGCTCGACGCCGCCCGGATCACCCCGGAGATCCTCGGGGGCGCCCTGCACGCCGCCGAACACGCCTCCATCGGCATGCTGCCGCTCTTCGCCACCTGCGACCGCTGGGACATCGGCGGCGTCTCCGTACCGCTCCACCCCGACACCCTGCTGCCGACCGTCTTCGTGTACGACGGCCACCCGGGGGGCGCGGGCTTCGCCGAGCGCGCCTTCCACACGGCCCGTGCCTGGCTGACGGCCACCCGGGAGGCCATCGCCTCCTGCGAGTGCGAGGCGGGCTGCCCCTCCTGCATCCAGTCCCCGAAGTGCGGCAACGGCAACGATCCGCTCCACAAGCGGGGCGCGGTACGCCTCCTCACGGAGATCCTCCGGGAAGCGTCGGAGATCCCTCCGGAGTCGGCTCAGGAGGCCCCGGGAGCCCAGGAGGCCCCTCCGGCGCCGGCCCCGGAGGTCCCGCCCGGGACCTGACCTCCGGCCGGTAGGGACCGCTCACGACCCGCGCGGTCACCTCGGCGACCTCACCCCGTACCGCGCACCGCACGAGCTGGGCCCGCTGCGCCGTCGCCACCCTGGCGGCGACGGCGCACGCCGCGGCCTCGCCCCACAGCGCCCGGTCGGCGGCGGCGAGGGCGGCCAGGTCGGCGGCCCCACCGGCCCGGTGCCGGGCCGCCACCGCCTGGCCGAGCGCGAGCACCGCCGCGAAGACCACGCACAGCGCGCAGGCCGCGAACGCCACCCACACGGTCGCCGACCCCCGGTCGGACCGACGAACCCCCCGGCCCGGGACCGGGACGGTCACCGAGGCGGTCGCCGGGGCGGTCACGACGGACCTCCGAACTCCGTCCCACCGGCTTCCGACCCACCGGCTTCCGGCCCCCCGAACCCCGGGTCCCCGGCTTCCGGATCCCCGAACTCCGATCCGCCGACTTCCGGCACTCCGGCCGCGCCGCCGGCCGGGGTGTCCTCCGCGAGGGCCGCCGCGTCCGCCCGCAGGGTGAGGCCCATGCCCCGGGGGCCGGGGGCCGCGGCTTCCACCGTCACCCGCCACAGCTCCCCCGACCGTGTCACCGACACCCTGGCGCCCTCGGGCGCGGCGGACCGTGCGGCCGCCTCGGCGTAGGACACCGGCTCGGCGCGGGCCGCGGCCCGTGCCCCGGCCCTGGCCGCGTCCACACACCGGATCTGCGCGGCGGCCGCCGCCAGCGCCCAGAGCAGCACCACCGTGAACAGCGCCAGGACGGGCAGCACCATGGCAGCCTCCACCGTCACGAACCCCCGGTCAGAACGGCGCACCGAGAGCCTTCCCGATCACCGACTCCAGCGCTCCCGAGACCGCCCCGCTGGTCACGATCTTGTACAGGACCGCGGCGAACCCCGCCGCCGCGATCGTCCCCACCGCGTACTCGGACGTGGTCATCCCCTCGTCACCGCGCGCGGTCTCCCGCCGCGCCCGCCACCAACCGCGCACCGTCGCCCTGCCTGCCATGCCGTCCTCCTCGAATCGTCGTTCCTCGTCACTTCTCGCCATGTCCCGCTCGGCCCGCCGCGTACTGCCCCTGTCCGCCGTCATCCGTCCAGGAGCCCCGTCGCGAGGCCGATCACCACCGGGGCCACCCCCACCGCCAGGAAGGCGGGCAGGAAGCAGAGCCCCACGGGAGCGCTGATCAGCACCTGTGCCCGGCGCGCCCTGGCCTCCGCCGCACGGGCGCGGGCCGACCGCAGCGCCGCCGCGTGCCGGGCGACGGCCTCCGCCGCGGGCGCTCCCGACGAACCGGCCCGCTCCATGCAGCGGGCCAGTCCCGCGGCGCCCGGTATCGCGCCGAACCTCCGCCACACCTCGGCCGGTTCGCCGCCGAGCCGAAGCTCCGCCGCCGTCCGGGTCAGCCGCTCGCCCAGCGGGCCGCCCAGGGACCGGCCGACGGCCTCCGCCGCCTCCCCGGGCCCCGCCCCCGCCGAGGCGCAGGCAGCCAACAGATCGGCCGCGAGCGGAAGATGACGTGCCGCCTCCTCGCCGTCGGCCGGCGGTGAGGCCCTTCTCGCCGCCACCTGCCTCGCCCCGGCCGCCACCAGAAGACCGGCGGCCAACCCGCCGAACGCCCCGAACAACACCCAGCCGAGGCAGGCCGCCCCGAGGGGCGCCACCCGGTGCCCCGTCCACCGGGGCATTCCCGGCCGGGACTTCGGGGGCCGTGGTGCCCATGTCCGCGCCGGTGGCCGAGCCGGGAAGAGGCTTCCCAGCCGCCGCCGCGTCCCCCGCTCCCGCCTGCCGCGTACCACCGCCCGGGCGGCCTGCGCGCAGCAGAGCAACGCCAGAACCACGAGTCCCACCGGCTGAAACGCCCCGATCACACCCGCTCCCCTCCTCGTACGATCCGCGCGGCCCACCACAGCCCGGCCGCTTCCAGAGCACCGCCCACGACGAGACAGCCCAGGCCGGCCGGGGTGTGCAGCAGCACGCGCAGCGGGTCGGCACCCAACGCCGCGCCGAGCGCGACACCCGCCACCGGGAGCACCGCGAGCACCACGACCGTCGCCCAGGCACCGGCCAGTTCGGCCCGCAGCCGCTCCCGCTGCTCACGGTGGTCCCGCAGGGCCGCTTCGAGCCTGTCGAGCCCGGCGGCCAGGCCCGCGCCACCGTCCACGGCCACCTGCCAGCAGGCCGCCATGCCCGCGAGCCCCTCGGCGCCGCCCTGTCCTGCCGCCCTTCGCAGCGCGTCCGGTACGTCCCCGCCGAACCGGGCCGCCGCGAGCACCGCCGCCTCCTCACCGTC
This sequence comes from Streptomyces sp. NPDC058664, assembly GCF_042716635.1. Taxonomy (NCBI): domain Bacteria; kingdom Bacillati; phylum Actinomycetota; class Actinomycetes; order Kitasatosporales; family Streptomycetaceae; genus Streptomyces; species Streptomyces sp. NPDC058664. The sequence continues at coordinate 135,145 of NZ_JBHXRW010000019.1, forward strand.
CAGCGCGCCCGTCTCCCGGGCCGCGGAGGCCAGGGCCTGCGCGGGCTGCCATCCGGCTCTCAGCTCCCCGACGACCGCCCCGCACAGGGCCGCCACCCGCTCGGCCCTGGCCTCCCGTTCCTTCCGGTGCCCGGCCGCCCGCAGCCACCGGCCCACCAGTGGCACCGCGACCGCCCCCGCCACGAGCGGCAGCGGAGACTCACCGAGCAGCGCGATGACCCCCGCGACCGGCAGACACAGCCACGCACGCCGTCCGCGGGCCACCGCCCACCAGCGCGCGACCGACGTCGGCCACCGAGCTCCGAGACCGCCGGGGCCGCCGAGAACGCCACGGCCGCCACGCTCACCGGGCCCATCCCGTACGAGCAGGGTCCGCGCCCTGCTCGTCCCGCGTCGCCACTCGACCACCCGCCACAGCGCGAGACCCGCGCAGAGCACCGCCGTCCCGTGGGCCGCGGCCCGGACCACCGACGGATCCGTCGTCATCACGCTCCCCCTCCGATCAGCGACCGCAGCCGCTCCCAGCCCCGCTCCCGCTCGAACCCGGTCGCGCTCCACCGCAGCGCGGGAACCGTCCGTACGAGGCCGTCCCGGTCCCGCTCCAGGACGTGCGCCTCGGCGATCCGCCGCCGCCCGCCCCGGTCCCGCGCCAGGTGCAGCACGGCCGAGAGACCGGCTCCCAACTGGCTGTGCAGAGCCGCCCTGTCGAGCCCCGCCGCCGTCCCCAGGGCTTCGAGCCGCGCCGGTACGTCCGCCGCGGTGTTGGCGTGCAGCGTCCCCGAGCCGCCCGAGTGCCTGACCTAACCGTGCAAAGCGACTCGCAACGGTCCGGTCTTTACAGACTCACTCGGAGTTCTGCATGAGCCCCAAAACCGTGGTCATCTACGACCGCCTGTCCCGGCTGTTCGCTGAGGAAGCCCCCGACCACCGCATCGCCGCCTGCAAGGCGTACGCCGCTCAGCGCGGGTGGAAGGTGGTGCACGTTGCCACCGATACCAACGTCAGCGGGGCCAGCAAGTTGGAAGACCGCCCCGGGATGCGGGAGGTTTTGGCATGGATGCCGCGCGCTGACTACGTGCTGGCCGCCAAGCTCGACCGGTACGCCCGCAGCGTCCTGGAGTTTCAGCGGTTGCTCGACGCCGCCAAGACCACTCACGCAACCGTGGTCACCGCCGATGGTGTGGTCAGCCCCGAAAACGCGAGCATCATCATCAACGTCCTCGCGGCGTTCGCTGAGTACGAGCGCGACATGATCAAGGCCCGCATCACAGCGAGCAAGGAACACTTCCGGTCGCGCGGGAACCACCTGGGCGGACTCGCGCCGTACGGGTACCACGTCGTCGGCCCGGTGAACGACAAGCGATGGGCTATCGATGAGCCCGCCGCAGCGATCATCCGCGAGTGTGCAGACAAGCTGATCAACCACGGCGCGACGCTTACGGGCCTCATGCACGAACTCAACGCGCGGGGTGTCCTTCCGCCCGCTGAACACGCTCGCGCTCGCGATGGCCGCAAGCTGCGCGGGAGCAAGTGGCACCTGACCACGCTTCGGGACGTGCTCTACACCCCTGCCATGCGCGGGTGGCTTGTTCAGGCAGCGCCCGGTGACAAGCGTGGCGCGCTGACCCACCAAACCGTCATGGACAGCGAGGGGAACAGCCTGTCTGCGGGGCCCGAAATTCTCGACGGCGAGACGTGGGCGGCCGTCCGGGCATCCATCGACAGTCGGTCTGTGGGGCGTGGCAACGATCGCTCCCGCTCCGGAAAGTCGCCGCTGCTGCACGTGGCGCGCTGCTCCGAGTGCGACGGCCCCCTGTACAAGCAGCGTCGTTCCGTCAAGGGCAAGGACTACAGCACATACGTATGCCGCAAGGGAGTAGGCAAGCGCGGCATCCACGCGCCCAACGTGATCATCGCCCGCAACCTTGAAGAGACGGTGTTCACGGACTTCCTGGGGCGGTTCGGTCTGTTCTCGTTGAAGAAGTGGGCCGAGCCTGACGGCAGCGCTGTACTCCAGCTCTCCGAGGTGACGACGCAGATTGAACGGCTCGCCGGGAACCTCTCTCAACTGGACCCGAACGGCACTGCGGCCCGCATCGCAATCGGTCAGCTGACGGCGCTGGAGAAGCGGCAAGCCGAGTTGCGCGCGGAAGCCGATCACTCCGAAGGCCGCTGGGTGGACGCTGGCGGCACCGTGGCGGATGCATGGAAGCAGCGGGACGACGAGGGGCGGCGCGCACTGCTCGCTGACTTGGGGGCCCGAGTAGTGGTGCGGCCTGCAACGCCCGGCGCTCCGAAGCGGTTCGATCCCGCACGTGCCGAAATCACGTACAGCGGGCCCGCATGGCTGCGCGACCTGGACCCCGACGAAGCTGAGCTTGCCGCGATTGCCGTTGACGAGACCGAGCCCGAGCGACTGTCAGGACGCCCCGTAACGTCCCCTCGCAGAACCGCAAAGAGACCGTGGAGACCGCAGCGTGACGCACCGCCCGACCCCCGAGGAGATAGCCGCCGGACTCATGGCGACCGTGGCCCGGAACACCCCGGCCCGACTCGCTGAGCGGGAGCGGCAGGAGCAATCGGCCAGCGAGAGCCGGAAGGCAGCAGCCGCCCGCAGGAAGGCCGAGAGGGAGCGGGACGCACTCATTGAGGAGCGGGAGCGCCAGCGCGAGGAGCGAGAGGCCGAGAGGCAGCGCCAGCGGGACGACCGGCGGGCAGCGAAGCAGGCTGAGGCCGACCGTGTGAAGCAGGTTAAGGAGGAGCGAGCCGCGCGCATGAGAGCGGCTGTCGAGAGGGAGAGGCAGAGGACGGCCAGCAAGCCCCTGTAGGGCCGACTGAGACCCATTGAGAGCCCCGGTGAGGACTTCCCCGCCGGGGCTTTCTTATGCCCGCAGACGCCCACACAGAGACGTGGTGGGAAACGGCCGGCTGATACATCTGACGCACCGTCAGAAACTCTGCCCTGCGCCGCTTTACAGGCTGCCTCTCTGGGGGTTGAAACCGCCATGGAGAGACAGCAGGGAGGTAGCGCGGTGCCCATCACGAACACCCTTGATCTTGAAACGCTCAGTGCGCGAATGGACGCGTGGGCGGCTGAGCCCCGGACCAAGCGAGGCCGACTCGTCCGAGTGTTCCGCGCGAACCTCGGCAACTCGCCGGACCTACAGGCAGCCCGCCTCGCGCTGCTAATCGGTTACGCCGAAAAGGCTGCATAGACGTTCCGCCCCTCCCTCGGAGAAACCCCCGTCTACCACTGGCGGGGGTTTTCTCTGATCCACTTTCGCGGACTAACGCGGAATGAGCCCCTTCCCGCCGATCCTTACGCGGAGTTGCGCGGGACCACCATCCGCCTTTAGCGGACTTGAGAGGAATCACGACATGACCGAACCGACTTACGACGGACTTACGCGGAACCGACCAGCTATGAAGCGGAGTTACGACGCAATACGCGGAGCAATCCAGCGGGCCGAGTCACTGGCCTATGACGCACTCCCGACCGACCACCCGACAGCACATGAGGTGCACGCCGCACTCGTGGAAGCGCTGGAACTCGTGAACCTGGTGCTGTTCCCGGTCGGTGGTTGCGCTGGCCCCGAATGCACAAAGCCCGTACCCGACAAGGGAATCGGCCGCCCGGCCCTCTACTGCTCGCGCCGCTGCAAGGACCGTGCCGCGTACCTCGCACGTAAGGAACGGGCACAGCGGGAAGGCTGAGCCGGTCTCTCTTTCTTCTTAATTTTCTATCTCTTGTTACGTAATGGAAAGTGTAGACACAGATAGCTTGTGAATATAAGGAAACCCCTCTGTTCGAGAGCAATCTGTATCGACAGCAGCACTTGCGTAACATGTTTCTGGGAGAACCAAAATGCAGGTTTGTTGTGAAGTCTGTCACCGCCCTCTAGGTGGGCGAATGGAAAAATATTGCTCCAACCGCTGTAGGCAGGCAGCCAAGCGAATGCGGCGGATGACCTCTGTTGAGCGTGAGGCCATGCTTTGGGGCCGGGACTGCGCCAACCCACGATGCGAGGACCCTGCTTTCGACCCGCGCACGCCAACGCAGCGGTATTGCGGCGAGAACTGCGTGGCGGAGCATCGCGCAGATATTGAAGATGCACGCTGGGAGGCGGTCTGCTCGCTGGACGGCTGCGAGAACAACGCCGGGTGGGATGGTGCTGGACGGCCGCGCCAGTATTGCTCTCCTGCCCACAGGCAAAAGGCGTACCGGCTACGCAAGGCCGCTGAGAGCGCTTCTGAGAGCCGCTGACCCACAAGCCGGTACCGAGTGCCGTCTCAGTACAGATGGGCGCTCAGGGAGGCGCTGAGCCATTCCGCGACCTGCGAGCCGGCCGTCGCGGTTGGGTAACGGATCTTTGCCAGGGCGTAAAACTCCGCGCCTTTCCGTCTCTGCGCTTTACGAACTGTCTCTCTTGAGAGTGTGAGGGTGTTACCTCTCGTCTCCTCTCGGTCGGCACGTGGCCGGTCGGCTCTCCTCGGCCGGTCCACTCCGTCGGCACACCTAAACGTTTAGGTGTGGTAGACGACCCCTCACCCTGCGGCTGCTCCCGCAATCCCTTAAATCTTCGGCGAGTTGTAGTCACGCGCGCATAGTCGGCGTACTCCTCCCCGATGGGCCCCCTTGCCCGCCACGGTCTGAGCAGAGACCCGGCGAGTGAGGGGGCTTTTTTGCATCCCGAGAGGACTCCCTATGAACTCGTATCCAATCTCCATTACGGCCTGTTCGGCATACGGTAAGGCGCGCGTATCCGTCCACATGTACGCGGCTGACAGCGCTATCCGCGAGGCGCTAGAGCCCGCTGTGAGGGAGTTGGCGTCCGCCCTTGGCGAGGTAGGCGCGCCCCTGGTTTCCGTGCGTTTCGAGGTCAGCCCAGATGCTGAGTACGAGCGTGCGGTGCGCATCGCTGGCGAAATTCGGGAGGAGGGCTGATGACCTACTACCCGCGTGACGGGCGACCGCTCGTGAATGGGCACGACATGAATACCGGCGGGCGCGGTTCTACCTCTCGTGGGGATACAGCAGGCGGGCAGGACCCGACCGACACCGCCTCTCGTAATCACGCGGCGATGCGACGACGTCAGATTGCCGAGTCGGCCGCCGCTGTTAGTCACAACGACATGATGGCCGACCACTACGCGGAGCGTGCCGCAGCGCGAGAGGCTGAGCAGCGAGAGGCCGAGAGTTTTCGGAACTTGGCTGCATGGTCCCGCGAACTGGAGTCGCGCAATGAGGCGGAACGCCGCTTCATCGCTGATGACCCGGAACCAGACGTGCCGGACACGGCCGCCGCTGACTACTCGGAACGCATCGCCGCATGGTCGGAATGGGTTGCCCGTAAGGAACAGCACGAAATCCGCGCCGAGGGCGAGGATATAGCCGCCCGGATCTTCAATCGCATTAACGCACCCTGGCTCTAACCTAACCCGTCGAGGAGACACCCAATGACCACGGTAATCACCCCAGAAGACCTAATCACCAGCAATCACGATTTCATGATGCACAACCGGCGGCATGGGGCCCTTGCGCCAAATGCGGCAGAGGATCGCTGGCAGGCTCTACAGGCTGTCGTCCGCGAAATGCACCGGCTGACTGAGCTTTACGAGGAGCGGGACAAGGCCGCCGAGGAAGCCCACCGAGAGGCTGTCGCGGCTCATGCCCGCGCTGCTAGCTCGGGCAAGGCTGTTCCTGCCGGTACCGGCGCAAAGGTGACGGACGCCAAGCTAGCTGTTGCCGGTGTGCTTTCCGCATTCCGCGCCACGCTCCCGCAGCTAGTCGCTACCCGTAAGGCCTATGACGCGCTGTTCGATGACCGCACATTCGTGGCTGAATATCGCGAGGCCGTGTCCGCTGAATTCCTCAAGCGGCGTGAGGCTGCGGTGAAGGCTTTCAAGACGCTTGACGCTGAGATTCCCGCGCTGGCCGAGCTATACCCGCTGCTCGGTGACTTCACGTTGAATCACCTACTGAGTGACGCGCTTGCCGATATCGAATACAACGGCGAGCAGGGCGCGCACTGGAATCTGTTCACCGAGAACACCGACAGTTGGGCAGCGCCAAAACTGGCCGAGGCCCTGAGCGACGTTCGCCGGTACGTGCTGAGCGATGACCCAATCAAGGGCGGAACTCTTCTGACCGAGGATCTAGTACTCCAGCCGTAGATCGTGATCTTCACGTCTGACCGGCTTGCCGTCGATAGTGGCTGGCCTGGGCGCGGGCTTGGTGACGACGTCGCCAGCAGG